>JADJIS010000002.1:1200000-1566269 GCA_016706865.1 Bacteroidota bacterium
TGTAACTTTCTGTCATATTTATACGCCTTAGCGTTAAATATGGTTAAAAGATATACATATTAACATAATAATTTTTAATTTCACGTTACCGAAGGGTAGCACTATAAAAACCACTAAATGAAAAACCTGATCGCTATCGTATTTGTAATGTTAACAGGCCTTTCTGTTGTTTTGGCAGGCGGTCCTGAAAGCGACGATCTTTTAAATGCTGCCACCTGTGTTGTGGATGAAACCGCCCAACGAAGCTATTCTACCAGTCAATCAGGCGAAAAGAAGATATCTTATGCATCGGTAATACCTGCTCCGGATGAAAAAAATGTGGTGATCACTTTTACGATCAATGAGGATAACAAGATACATGTGGTAGATGTTAAAGGTGGTTATGCCTTTCTAAACCATTATATAAAATCATCCCTGGAAGGAAAAGTGATCAAAACTGAGAATGCCTTACCCGGAATAAACTATGTTATGGCTGTAAAATTGCCAACCTCTGTCTGAAAATATTAATAAAAGCTATATGGAACCCTCGAACTTAATCGGGGGTTTTCTATTTTTGAGGCAGGAGAAGAAATTTTGTTTATCTATTATTTTACGATATCCCCCTTCTTCCACTATTAAATCGGAATCAATTTATGAAAAAGAGTTTATTTATTATTTGTTTTTTATCAGCACTTAGAATTTCATTTGCGCAACAGGTCGAATGGAATTCTTCCAGAATTTTATTGGAGATACAAAAATTAAATACCACTGGTAGTGTGCTGTATATCGCCGCGCATCCGGATGATGAAAATACCAGAATGATAACTTATCTGGCAAACGAAAAGAAAGTGCGCACCGGGTATTTATCGCTCACAAGAGGAGATGGTGGACAAAATCTTGTTGGTGATGAACAAGGTGCCTATTTGGGATTAATACGAACACAGGAATTAATGGCAGCGAGAAGAACCGATGGTGGCGAACAATTTTTTACACGTGCAGTTGATTTCGGTTACAGCAAAAGTGCAACGGAAACATTTACCAAATGGCCACACGATAGTATTTTAAGTGATGTTGTATGGGTGATAAGAAATTTCAGACCTGATATTATAATTATGCGTTTTCCACCGGATGAACGTGCAGGTCATGGACAACATACCGTTAGTGGAATTATTGCAGAAGAAGCATTTGCGGCAGCTGCAGATCCCACAAAATTTCCGGAACAATTAAAATATGTTACTGTATGGCAGGCACAAAGATTATTTTTAAATAATTCTACCTGGTGGGATAAAGATCTGCCCACTAAAATTGCAAACGGTGAAAAAAATCTCGCATGGTTGGATGTTGGAGGATATAATGCGCTGCTGGGGAAAAGTTACGGCGAAATTGCAGCCGAAAGCAGAACCAATCATAAAAGTCAGGGTTTTGGAAGTACACCAACCAGAGGTGAACAAAAAGAATATCTCGAATTAAAAAACGGAACTGCTTTTTCGAACAACGATATTTTTGATGGAATTTCCACTTCCTGGGAGCGGTATCGTCAGGGTTCGGAAATAAAATTAGCGTTGGATAAAATTATATCTGATTTTGATGTAATACACCCGGAAAAATCAGTGGATGCATTATTAAAAGTTTACACTCAATTAGAAAATACTCCTACCGATCAATTGGTAGAATTTAAAAAACAACAGTTGCAGAATATTATTGTAGCATGTTTGGGATTGTGGCTGGAGCCTGTTGCGGAGAAGGATATGGTGGTGCAGGGGGAAGAAATTAAAATATTCAGTTCCTCCATCAAGAGAAATGAATATCCTCTCACATTGGAGTCCATTACAGTTTTAAATAATGAATATAAGGCAGGTGAAATTCTTCCTGCTGGAATTAATCAATTAGATACTTTTGAGATTCGTATCTCTGGCAATTTAAAATCTTCGCCTTATTGGCTGGACGATGATTATAACGGGCTCTTCACAATTTCGGATCAAAAGAATCGCGGTAAAGCAGAAAATGATCCATTACTTTCATTTATTTATAACGTAAAAATTGGCGAGCAATTATTTAATATAAAAAGAGCTGTTGTATATAAAGAAACAGATGCTGTAAAAGGGGAAATATACAAACCTTTAAGTATTATACCCGAATATTATATAGAGTTAGATCAAAACAATATATTTCTGCATCAAGATGCTCCCACAGAAATATCATTTAGCGTATATGCAAACAGAGACTTAGCTAATGCGCCGCTGGTAATTAAATCAGATAATATGGATAAACAAACTTCTGAGAAGGTTTTTATTGATTTAAAAAAAGGCGAAACGCGGAATTATAAAGTGAAAGTAAAACCAACTGGTCAATTAACTAATTTTGGTTTTTACAAAATCCGTTCTGATTCCTTATTCATTTTTGACGAAAATGCGAACGAACGGGTTGTAACTACAGATACATATTTCGAAGCAGGTTCAAATTATATTATCGAATACGATCACATTCCCCGCCAGGTAGTATTCGAGCAGGCAACCGTTAAAATTATCAATGCAGATATTAAAATACCTCAGATTAAAATTGCATACATAGAAGGTGCCGGTGATAAAGTGGATGAAAGTCTGCAACAGATCGGATTAAATATTACTACAATTGCACCGGAAGCCATCACCTTAAATGAATTGAAAAAATATGAGGCTGTAGTAATTGGTGTTCGTGCATACAATACCTCTAAGGTGCTGGCAGATAATCAAAGTATTTTAATGCAATATGTTAATGAAGGCGGACTTGTTATCACCCAATACAATACGAACTGGGATATGTATACAGAAATTATAGGTCCTTATCCGTTTAAAATTAAAAGAGGTCGCGTAACAGATGAAAATTCACCCGTCGACTTTTTGCTCCCGGAGCATAGTGTATTAAATACACCAAATAAACTCACTAAAGCAGATTTTGACGGATGGATACAAGAACGCGGAATTTATTTTGCAGAAGAACTTGCACCGGAATATGTATCACCATTGGCATTTACCGACCCCAACGAAAAACCTCAGAGCGGCAGTTTAATAATTGCAGATTACGGCAAAGGTGCATTTATGTATACCGGTATCGCATTTTTTCGTGAATTACCTGCCGGAGTTCCGGGAGCATATCGTTTATTTATAAATTTATTATCCTATAAAAATCAGGGTAAATAATGATCGTATTTAGTTCCTCCGTTATTTTAAACTTCGCGAAACTTCGCGTCCTTAGCGACTTCGTGGCCTTAACACTATCTAAATGAATACAAAAAAATATTGGCGCAACTGGTATCTTTTTGTAATAGCATTTCTTGTGTTGCAGATCATTATATATTCATACATTACAAATAATCTGCAATGAGTTGGATCGATTGGATTGTGATGTTCGGGACATTGTTTTTTATTGCCGGTTACGGTATTTATAAAACCCGTAAGACCAAATCTATTGAAACTTATCTTCATGATAATAATGAGAGAAAATGGTGGGAGATAGGATTGGGTGTAATGGCAACCCAGGCAAGTGCGATAACATTTTTATCGGTTCCCGGACAAGCATACGACAGCGGTATGGGATTCATTCAATTTTATTTCGGACTTCCGCTTGCCATGATCGTAATTGCCGTATTTTTTATTCCGATATTTTACAAATTAAAAGTTTATACTGCATACGAATTTTTGGAACAACGTTTTGATCTTAAAACAAGAACTTTTACTGCTTCCTTGTTTTTAATTCAACGTGCATTCTCCACGGGTATTACAATTTATGCGCCATCCATAATTTTATCGCAATTGTTAGGATGGGATCTGCGGACCACGGTTTTATTTATTGGCATATTAGTAACTGCATATATAATTTCCGGAGGAACAAAAGCAGTTGCAGTTACACACAAACAACAAATGTTGGTGATCTATCTGGGGATGTTCATCGCCTTCGGTTATTTAATTTATTATATCAGTGAACATGCGGATTTTGGAGAAAGTATGCAGATAGCCGGCGCGCTCGGAAAAATGGATATTATTTCCAATGGGATGGAAAATAATAAATTTAACTGGAGCGATAAATACAATATCATTTCCGGATTGATAGGGGGATTGTTTTTGCAACTCAGTTATTTCGGAACTGATCAAAGTCAGGTGGGGAGATACTTGGGGGGAGAATCAGTAAAGGAAAGCCGTCTGGGTCTTTTATTTAACGGTCTTGTAAAAATTCCTGTTCAATTTTTTATTTTACTCACAGGAATTTTGGTTTTTGTATTTTATCAATTTAATCAGCCACCGGTTTATTTTAATCAGGTGGCTTATGAAAACACAAAAACCTCTGTGTATGCCGATAGTCTTAAACTAGCAGAAGAACAATATTTAAATGCAACCTATTTAAATGCTGCAAATGCCAGTTTTTTAAAAGATAATCTTGATAAAAAGGATAAGACAGCAATTGCTGAAGCAAAAAATGAATTAGCCGCATCATACGTGCTTAGTGAAGAATTGCGGAAAGAAGTAAACAGGATTATAATTGCGGCAAATCCGGGTGTTGAGGACGATCACGATTATATATTCATGCATTTCGTTACAAATTATTTGCCTATTGGCCTTGTGGGATTATTATTTGCAGTAATTTTTTGTGCGAGCATGAGTTCTACCTCTTCTGCTTTAAATGGTTTGGCAGCAACATTTTCAGTGGATATTTACAAACGATTAATGAATAAGGATGCCAATGCAAAACAATATCTCAATGCCAGTAAATTATTGACCTTATTTTTCGGTGCACTTGCCATAGGATTTGCGTTGGTCTGTTCCCTTTTCGATAATCTGATTGAAGCCGTAAACATTTTGGGCAGTTTATTTTATGGCACCATACTCGGTATTTTTCTCACAGCATTCTTAATCAAAAAAGTAAAAGGACATGCCGTTTTTATTGCGGCCATCATAAGTGAACTCTGCATTTTATATTTAGATTTTAGCGTTCGGTTTAATTGGAACACTCCAAAATTAGAAATTGGATATTTGTGGTATAATGTTATCGGTTGTTTGTTGGTGATGATCATAAGTATAAGCATCCAATCCTTTAATCACCGCAAACCGATAGTCGATTAACTCCCTTACCGTATCTTCCCGCACTTACTATCTTCCTGGCCTCGTCATCCAAACTATAAACTCAAAATAAAAAGCCCGAAATAATATTCCGGGCTCTAAAAAATTAAACTTTATTTCACATCGATGCATAAATTACCGCAGCAACTATACTTGCAATAGTTGTATAGCCCGCATCATATAAAATAAGATTTTTCGAACGCATTGAATAAAGGTTATGTATCCAGGTGGTTAATCCGGAAAATATGAGTCCGATTACAAGACCGAATTGAACTGCATCACCGGTGCTGAGTTCTTGACCCATCAACCCACACATACATGCAACAATTACAAATTCCAATAAAAACGTCACACCGTAAATGGCTTTGTTAAAATTGTTATTTATTTGGTCCTTTGATAGACCGGCTGCCTCCATCCAGCCTTTGCCCAATATACCATACCAGGCAGCACCAATTACAAAATAGGCTACAGTCGCTAATAGAACGGCGAGCCAGTCTAGATTTGAGAGTAAGTTGCTAATCATTTGAGTTTGTTTTAATTAAAGATAAATTCTTTCCCAAAATCCGCAAAACCATCTTATACCGGCACTGTTGAGATTGTGTTTATTCCTTTGGTCATATCATTAAAATAGTTCCGTAACCCCTTAATTTCCGTAAATTTGCATCATGCAACAGTATCTCGATCTGCTAACAAAAATTTTAGAGGAAGGTCAGCAAAAGTCTGATCGAACAGGCACCGGAACCATCAGTTTATTCGGGTATCAGATGCGTTTTGACCTGAAGGAAGGATTTCCACTTTTAACTACTAAAAAACTACATACCAGAAGTATCATCCATGAATTATTGTGGTTCTTGAAAGGTGATACCAATATTCAATACCTGAAAGAAAATGAAGTGCGTATCTGGGATGAATGGGCAGATGAAAATGGTGATCTTGGTCCGGTGTACGGTCATCAATGGCGAAGTTGGCCGACAGCAGATGGCGGAGCTGTAGATCAGATTTCAAATTTGATCGAGCAGATCAAAAAAAATCCTGACTCCAGAAGATTAATTGTGAGTGCATGGAATGTTGGAGAAATAGAAAAAATGGCTTTGCCTCCATGTCATTGTTTATTTCAATTTTATGTCGCACCTGCTGAAACTCCCGGAGCAAAAAGAAAATTGTCATGTCAGTTATATCAGCGCAGTGCAGATACATTTTTAGGTGTGCCGTTTAATATTGCGAGTTATGCAGTATTAACCATGATGATTGCCCAGGTTTGTGATCTTGATTATGGTGATTTTGTTCATACCTTCGGAGATGTGCATATTTATAATGATCACATCGAACAAGCTAAATTGCAATTGACCCGCGAGCCCCGCAATTTACCGCAGATGAAAATTAATCCTGCAGTAAAAAATATTTTCGAATTTACTATTGATGATTTTGAATTGTTGAACTACGATCCGCATCCTCATATTAAAGCCAAAGTTTCCGTATGATATTTTCCGCGATTGCCGCTGTTGCCGATAATAATGTTATTGGATATAAAGGAGATATGCCTTGGGGAAAAATGCGCGCAGATCTTAAATATTTTAAACAAAATACTATTGGCAAATGGTGTATTTTAGGAAGAAAATCATATAATGCTTTGGGAAATAAAGTGCTGCCCGGTAGAAAATTTATTGTAGTTACCAGAGATAAGGATTTTGTTGCCGAGGATAGTTTAGTAGTGCACGATATTAAGGATGCGATAAATCATCCGGCACTAAAAGGGGAGGAGGAAGTAATGATATTAGGTGGAGGTGAAATATATAAACTTGCAATGGAGTACACCGATCGTGTTCATTTAACAAAAATTCATGCAAGTTTTGAAGGGGATACTTTTTTCCCTGAATTAGAAACAGATAAATGGATCTTATCTTCTGCTGATTATCATGTAGCAGATGAAAATAATCCGCATTCATATACATTTTTGGTTTTTGATAGAAAGTGAATTGAATTCTGCTTCATAATTATATAATATAAGTATGGTATAAAAAATAGGCCGCGAAGACGCGAAGAGCGCGAAGGAAGCGCGAATTATATCTCAAAACCTTTGCGAAACTTTGCGCCCTTTGCGTCTTCGCGGCAAAAAAACTATTTTTGACTCTTAAAATCCATTAACCACCAACATGAATCAACCCTCACCAAAAAAACATGCTATCCTCAGCCTCACAGTCATTGTTGCTGCCCTCGGGTATTTTGTGGATATTTATGACCTTCAGTTATTTAATCTTGTAAGCAAAACAAGTTTAAAAGGCTTGGGAATAACAGATCCTGCACAACTGGATTACTGGGATATCCGCTTATTTAATTTCCAGATGTTCGGAATGTTGATAGGAGGAATTGTTTGGGGAATTTTGGGAGATCTCAAAGGAAGAAAATCAATTTTATTCGGAAGCATTATTTTATATTCTATTGCAAATATTTTAAATGGATTTGTTGAAAATACCTTTCAATATTCCATTGTTCGTTTTTTTGCAGGATTAGGGTTAGCAGGTGAATTAGGCGCAGCAATTACCTTGGTAAGCGAAATTCTTCATAAAGAAAAACGCGGATTAGGAACAATGTTGATCGTAAGTGTTGGTGCTCTGGGAGCTGTTACTGCATTTTATATCACCGGGCAGGTGGATTGGAGGACTTCCTATTTTATTGGAGGTGGATTAGGACTTTTATTATTGGGATTGCGCTTCGGTACTTTTGAAAGTGGAATGTTCGATCAGGTAAAACAACAAAATATAACAAGAGGTAATTTCCTGTCATTATTTTCTGACGCTGCAAGATTAAAAAAATATATTTTTTGTATTCTCATCGGTGTGCCCGTTTGGTATTGTATCGGAGTTTTAATGAAGTTCTCCGATAAGTTTGCCGGCGAATGGGGATTAGATGTGAGCGGTGACAATGGCATACAGATCCGTAGAACCGCGATCATGCTTTCTTATGTCGGTTTAAGTGTGGGTGATATGCTCAGCGGAATATTAAGTCAGGTATTTAAAAGCAGAAAAAAAGTGGTGATCGGATATTTACTCGCCAGTATCGTATTTGCCTGCATCTATTTATTTATAAAAAGCGATTCTCTTTTCTTATTTAATACCATGTGTTTCCTTTTAGGTTGCGCAACCGGATATTGGGCGTTATTTGTAACCATTGCCTCAGAACAATTCGGCACCAATATCAGAGCAACAGTTACCACCACTGTTCCTAATTTTGTAAGAGGTTTGGTAGTTCCTTTAACGCTCGGATTTGCCGCCTTAGCCGGAAATATTGGGAATATAAATTCTGCTTTGGTAGTGGGATTGATTTCTGTTTCTTTAGCACTAATTGCTATTTTTTCTGTGAAGGAAACCTTTAGTAAAGATTTGAATTATGTAGAAATGAGCTGAGGGGACCTCAAGCTTCTTTATACTTATAAGGACTAGACAATTCAAGTTAGATAAGTGTGGTGTTACTTGACGCTACAATAATTATCAAAATACTACATGTATGATTTCTTTGAAAGAATAATTTGAATAATTTATTGTTAAAATTCCTAAACCCGAAAATGTTTTAGGTAGATTAATTAATATATTCTCTTTTGAATTAAATATATTAGTATATAAAGATTGTCCTGCCAAGTCATATATTTCGATAAAAATGTCCCCTGATAAATTTATTTGGTGGTTCACATTGAATACCCCGAAATTAGGATTTGGATAAATTGTAAATGCATAAAAATTATGGCTTTCAATGTTTACTAAGCCTTCATCAATGAGATTATTACAATTGTCATCCAATCCATTTAATATCTCTGTTGCCCCAGGATAAACGAATAGATTTAAATCATCGCAATCAGTTGAATCCAAAACATAGTCTTCAATAGTGGTTAAACATGAAATTGAATCAATGAGCTCGTTGCCATATCCATCATTATCGTTATCATAAAAAAAGTGAAATGTTGGCAAGTCTTCATCAATTAAACTATTACAATTATCATCTATTAAATTACATATTTCATTTGAACCTGGATTTACAAACATATTGGAATCATCACAATCAAGGGAATTAATTGAATACCCAGACGGCGGAAAAATTTCGCAATAAAATTCACTATTGAACGCATCGCCATACAAATCAGAATCATTATCTGCATAATATAATATTGATAAATGTATTGAAGCCTCAGAATCATCACAATCTGTACTGTCAGAAACATATCCAAAAGGAGGTATATCATAACAAGTAATTGTAAGGATCATTTCATTCCCATAACCATCATCATCTTCATCGATAAAGTAGATATAAGTTGCAAGACCCTCATCTATTACCACGTTACAATTATCATCAATTCCATTGCAGATTTCAACCACGGACGGATTGATTTCAAAATTGAAATCATTGCAATCAGTACTATCAGTTGCATATCCAAATGGTGGAAAACAAGATGAAGTAAAAAGATCAGCATTCCCAAATCCATCTGCATCTTCATCTCTATAATAAACAATAGGTGTGCAATCCTCAGGTGATAGTTTAATTACCCAATAATCGGAAAGCCCAATATTGAATTCTGTCTTATCTCCTGAAATACCGGATTGAGAAGTGCCTCCAAGAATAAACCCGTAATCTGCAGTTGGCCCAATATTAATCTGCTTTGCATCTAAAAGATAATCATAATTATCACCACCAATTGTATTATCCCATTCTATACTCCCAAGAGAGGAGATTTTAATTACCCAAAAATCATGCACATCTATGGCATTTTCACTCTTATCAATTGAGGCATTTGAATTCGAATGACCACCTAATATATATCCTGAATCATAAGTTTGTTGTATTGAATATAAATTATCCTCAGAAGTTCCTCCAATTGTATTTTGCCAAATTATTTCTCCTATTGAATCTAATTTAACTACCCAATAATCATTAAAGCCAATGTTGTCCTCCCATTTATCTCCCGAAATTGGAGATTTTGAATGTCCACCGAGAATATATCCTGAATCATTTGTGTGATTTACTGAAAATAATAAATCATCAGAAATACCTCCAATTGTATTTTGCCAAATAATCTCACCTAATGTACTTAGCTTAACTACCCAATAATCATTAAAACCAATACTGCTCTCTGTCTTATTCCCAGATATTGGAGAATTCGAATATCCACCAAGAAAATAACCTTCACCTTCTACCTCATCACAAGAATTTAAATAATCATCCCCAAAACCACCGATTACTTTTTGCCATTCAATATTACCAAATACATCAAGTTTTAAAATCCAAAAATCATATTGCATATCTCCACCCGGCAAGTTTGTTTCTGTCTTATCACCGGATATTGGAGAATTCGAATATCCACCAACTATAAAACCATTTTCTGAAGTTTGGTGTATGAAAGTCAATTTATCCTCCGCACTTCCGCCGATAGTATTTTCCCATTCAATAATACCTGCGGATGAAATTTTTACAACCCAAAAATCAGTACTTCCTGGAAACCCTATGTTTGACTCAGATTTATCACCGGAAATCCCGGAGTTCGAGACTCCACCCAAGATATATCCACTGTCAATTGTTTGTTCAATAGAATATAAATAATCAGCATCATTTCCACCAATTGAATTTTGCCATTGAATATTACCTAAGGAATCCAACTTAACAACCCAAAAATCCATGCCTCCATTTCCATTGTCAGTTTTATCACCAGAGATGCCGGAATCAGAACGTCCTCCTAGAATATAGCCCCCATCATATGTTGGTTGAATGGAATTTAAAATATCAGAAAAAGTCCCCCCAATTGTATTCTGCCATTCAATCTCAGGAGCTTGGGACAATGATATTTTCGTTAAAAATATTATTACAATTAATATAAATATTTTCATTAAAATTTATTTTAAGAAGGATCCATTGTTAATTCCAATGCAAATATAAAACAAATTTTTCCGATGCAAATTTTCTGATTTTAGTGAAATTCACTGCATTTGGCGAGTCTAATTTATTGGACAGTCTTGATTTTAATATATATTTAAATAAACTTCTAATGTAATTTCTATTTTAATAAGCATCACCTATCAATTAATCAATTTCAACTCTACGATTTAATCTATTTACGGATAAATTAATATTTCACTAAATTTGAACATATTTTTTAAGGTGAGACATAAAACTTACACATTATATTTTTTAAGCATTGTTATTTTTTTCAAGAATACAGTAGATGCCCAAACTCCAACCTGGAGCGAAAATATTGCTGATATTATCTATACGAATTGTTCATCATGTCATCATGAAGGAGCAATAGCTCCATTTTCCCTGATGGATTATGATGATGCTTATGAATGGGGCGATTTTATTGCAAATGAAGTGGAGTCCAAACACATGCCGCCTTGGCCGGCTGATCCTTCTTACCGACATTTTAAAGATGAAGCTGTTTTAACAGACCTCGAAATTGATCAGATATTGGATTGGGTGGATGCAGGTATGCCCACCGGTGATCTTGCAACTGCTCCGGATGCACCTATATTTCCTGAAAATGGATCCATGCTGGAATTTATTGATCTTACCATCGCAATTGAACCCTATACATTGCAATTTGATACGGATGAATACAGATGGTTTACCGTTACAAATCCCTTCGCAGAAACAATTTATATCAATGCAATTGAAGTGGAAGCAGGTCTGCCCGATTTGGTACATCACTGCGATATTTCCTGGGATGAAAGTGGAATTTCTCTAAATTATGATTTAGAAGATCCGCTTCCTGGATTTAATTCAAGTACCGGATATCCTAATTACGATTATTATATGAATGCATGGATGGCGGGAGGAAATTTAATTAAATATCCATCCGATTGGGGAATAGAAGTTCCCCCTGGTGCAATATTTGTTTTTGAAATTCATTATGGTCCCGGAGGACAAGGATTAATTGACAGCACAAAAATAAATTTTCAATTTGTGCAGGACCCAACTGATGTACGACCGGTTTATGCATCCTGGTTATTAAATAATCCGATAGCTGCGGAAGGGCCCTTAATTATTCCTGCAGATGAAGTGGTAACCTTTCATCAGGATTATACAACTCCGCAAAAAAGATCCTATTTAACCATTTGTCCCCACATGCATTTATTGGGAAGAAGTTATAAAGTATGGTTTGAAGATGATGGTGATTCAATTCCATTAATTAATATTCCCGATTGGCAATTTCATTGGCAAAAATATTATACCTTTCAAAAAGTGCAGGTAATTCCATACAATGCTCATATTAAATCGGAAGCAGTTTATGATAATACGGTATTTAATTTAGATAATCCGAACGATCCTCCCGAAACTGTTTATTATGGTTCAACCACCGAAGATGAAATGTTCATGACCTATTTCCTCTGGACCAATTACCAGAATGGCGACGAGGATATTATTCTCGACAGCACAATACTTTATTCTCCAATAAATAATTTAACTACATCCGATCTATTTAAACTCTACCCAAATCCCGTTCGCGATTTTTTATACCTTCAAGGTGATATCAACAATACCAACATAAATCAAATAAATATTTTTAACACCTATGGCCAATTAATTCAATTACCAAATCTAAATAATATCTCTATTCTTCCTCACCGAATTAATACCACATCTCTTCCCAAAGGAATTTATTTCATCGAAGTAATCACCAACAACGGAAAATGGAATACCACTTTTGTAAAAATTGACAATTGATAATTGACAATTTGCCTCAACATAAAATTTTAGTTTTTGAACTCATTAAACAACTAAACTTCGAAGCAATATTCACCATTGTTACAAAATTTATCCGCCATAGTTAAGTGAAGGAGGACTGCCCACTGCGACTGTGACTGCGATTGCCACTCGTTCAAATAATCGAAATAGCTTAAATGCTAAAACAATTTCACTGCGAAGCAATATTCATCAATGATACAAACTGCCCACTGCCCACTGTTGACTGTTGAATTTTTTCACGCAAACGCTTATCCTCCGAAACACTTCACTTATAATTCCACCCACACCACTTATCACAATTCCAATCCTGATAAAAATAGTCATTCTACTTTCACACCCATTATAAATCAATTTATAAAATCGATTCTAACATTCACACAAATAATAAATCTTTAAAATGAAAAAAACATTACTAACAATTTTATTCGCATCAATTTTTCTGCTTAGCGGAAAAATAGTAAATGCATGCGACAATTCGAGTGCATCTTTAATTTCTCAAACAGATCTCGGCGGAGGTCAGTATGAATTTGTAGTGGAATTTTGTGCCGGAGGTGGTCAGGATGGAACAGGTTATGGTGCCGATCAGGGTACTTATACTTGGTCTGTTGCATTAGGTGGTGGTGCTACTTTTATATCTTATCCTGCAACATTAACTAGTCCGCAAACTGGTGCCGTATTTGCTGCTTGGGCACCATTTCCAATGTTTGGTTTAGAATATTTAGTGTATGATTATTTTTCTCATCCAGGTACAGGTTGGGGAGCAGATTGGTGGACAACTACAGCAGGTGGTTGGGGACCACCAGATGCATATTGTACTACATTTACTATTGTAACTAATGGTATGCCCACTGCAATTATTTTAGGTGGTGCTGAAGGAGCAGGAGTTGTAGTTGCACCATACGGATGTAACGGAACTGCCGAAATGCAAATTAATTTAGGATTTGTTGTTGAAGCAGGCGATTATCAAAGTATTTGCGAAGGTTCCTTTGCAACATTAAATGCAACTGTTACCGGTGGTGTTGCACCTTTTACTTATTTATGGAGTAATGGCGCAACAACTGCAACTACCTCTGTTAATCCAACTACAAATACTACTTATTCAGTAACTGTTACGGATGCAAATGGTGCAACTGCATTTGATGATGTTCCTGTCTTAGTAAATCCTCGCCCTGTTGTAAATGCAGGTTTAGATAAATTAATTACTAAAGGTTACGGACCAGCTTGCGTAACATTAAATGGAAGTGCAACAGGTGGTTCCGATCCAAAAACATATTCATGGAGCAATGGATCAACAATTGCAAGCCCTTCTGTTTGCCCTACAACAACTACAACATATACTTTAACGGTAACTGATTATTACGGTTGTTCACGCAGCGATCAAACAGTTGTAACACATAAAGATGTTCGTTGTGGACCATCATTAAATAAAGTATACATGTGTAAAAATGGAAATACTTATTGTTATACGGTTGCGCAAGTTCCATCCAAATTATCAAATGGATATGTTTTAGGTGCTTGTTGGATGAAATTGGGTGATGATGTTGCAGAAGGTGAAAATCCAATATCCATATTCCCTAACCCTGCAAATCAAAATGCAGAAATTGTATTTGTTTTAAATGAAGGTTCAAAAGCTATTATAGAAATTTATAATACTGCAGGTGTAAAACAACTTATATCAAATCCGGAAGTGGAAGTTACATCTGGTGTTGAAATTACTCATGTTATTGCATTAAATGAACTTGCCGCAGGAATGTATCAGGTAATTATACATTCCGATGCAGGTGAAATATTAAAAGATAAATTAATCGTAATTCACTAGAATTGGCTGTCAGATAAGTAAAAAACCTCCCTTTCTCAGAGGGAGGTTTTACTTTTTTATCACTTATTCATGATGCGATTACTTATAAATATAAAAATTTGGGCCTGCCCGAATGACCCGGCGATAAATTTAAACCTACTATAAATTATTAACTTGATAAATTGATTGGTAATGTGATAATGTTTAAAGGGTCAGGCGGGCGTGTCCCTGTGGGCCGGGCTTTCCGCTACAACTCCTCGCCTCCTTTGGTCGGCTGTGGGGTTTCCGCTACAATCCCTCACGCAACTATCAGAACCATTGAATCTTGAATTTAAAACAAGTAAATTTTATATAAATGAAACAAACATCAAAAAATATTATTTTAACCTCATCCATAATTGTATTAATTGGAATTGTTATCAGTTTGTATTTTATCATTCGTTCAGAGAATAAAGCTTTTTCTGAAAATGGAATTTCTGTCACTGCAACCATTTTAGAAAAACAAGAAATTGATGACGACCACAGCACTAAACGCGTTAAAATGCGATATGTATTTCGCATTTCCTATTTCACAGAACCTGAAACCCAGGAAAAAAATATGGAAGTAAGACCCGATTCCAGCGAAACCAATAAATCAGAAATAGACAAAAAACTCGACGATATTTTTGGTGATCCCAACCGCGAACGTTTTGGCGATTATTCCACAACAGAATTAAATGTAAACTCCGATAAATACCTACAATATAATGTTGGTGATAAGATCCGTATTACCTATCTAAAAGATTCTCCAACTAAAGTGAGAATTGCTGAGGAAGATTAATTTAAAGGAGAAAGGAGAGAGGAGAAAGGAGTTTAAATTTCTTCGAAATTTTTGGCATATGCCGTTAGTGATATTTCTTCGAAATTACTGTGTATTTTCTTCCAATGACTTTCATATCAAAATGTTTAACGAAACTTTAAAATACTTATCATAAATTAAATTAACATTTTAAGACAAAGCTCCTTATATCGCCCTCCAATGTCCTATATCAAGTCCTATGTCCTATGTCCTATGTCCTTTGTCCCGTGTCCCTAGAGGTTCAACTTATGCAAATGCACCAACAACTTCGCCCTTTTTCGAACCGAAACCGGAATTTCACTTCCATCGTTCATCTGCACACTGGTTCCGTTTTTATTTTTATAAGTGGTAACATGATTTAAATTCACAATATAAGAATGATGAATTCTTTCAAATCCAAAACTCTCCAATTGCGCTTCCATTTCTTTTAATGTTTTGCTAACCAATATTTTTTTATTACCGTTACAGTTAATAAAACAATAATTTCCATAAGAAGAACAACTAATTATATCCGATATCTGAATAATATAAATTCCCTCTGATGTTTGAATGGTAATTTTATGTTGTTGGTCAAACAATTGCGCAGATTCCGGAGCAACATTTTTTTTATTTTGGTTATTTATAATTTTCGAAATAGCCACTTTCAGGTCTGTAGCATCCACGGGTTTTAATAAATAATCAACTGCACTTACTTTGATCGCTTTTAAGGCATATTCAGAATAAGCAGAGGTAATAATTACCTTTAATCCTGGAACTTCCGATCTCTCCAAAATGTCGAAGCCAAATCCGTCGGATAATCTGATATCGAGAAATACCAACTCAGGTTTTTCTTTGGAGAGAATATCAACTCCTTCAGAAACACTTGTAGCTTCGGCAATCAATTGAATATCGGGGCAGTGTAACCCGATCTCGTACTTTAAGGCAGAGCGTGCCTGTTGTTCATCGTCAATAATAATTGTTCTGATCATAAAATATTAAAATAGGGTAAAGTTATTATTACTTTGGTACCTGCTGGTTCATGTCTTTCATTGTAAAGATCCTGAATGTCAAGTGTAAATTTTTCTGAATAATTTTTAAGATTTAATGCGGCTATGAATTCATTTATGATTTCAATTGCCTTCGATTGATGCTCTCTGGTGGAACTGTTCATTTTAGCGGCACTTCTGCCAATTCCATTATCAGTAATATAACAAATGAGCTGTCCGTTTGCCTTCGCAAATTCTAATTGTATCAAACCTTCTTTTTGTTTAGGGACTATTCCATGTACTATAGAATTTTCTAAAAAAGGCTGAACCAGCATGGGTGGTATTCCGGTTTTTTCGATATTAATGTTTTCATCCAGCACGATCTTATAAATGAATTTGCCGGGATAACGCAATTGGGTAAGATCGAGGTATAATTTTAAATATTCAATTTCCTTTTCAAGTGATACCACCTGGTCGGTATTTTCAAGAATACTTCGCAATAACTTGGAAAATTTGGAAATATATTCATTGGCCTTCTCCGTATCATTTTCAGCATAAAAACCCTTTATTGAATTTAGCGTATTAAAAATGAAATGGGGATTCATTTGCAATCGCATAGCCTTGTGTTCCAGTTCAAGTAATTTTTTTTCTGTTTCCATGGCTTCCTTTTCTTCCGTATAATTTTCCTTTATCTTTCTCAAACGCAATTTCCATGCATAATAAATAATTGCAGCCGCTATGAGCGCAATAGCGCAATAAAAAAACCATGTTTGCCAGAACGGTGTTCTAATGGTATAAGGAATTGAAAGGGTTTCACTATAAATTCCGGATCTGTTTATAGCTTTAACTTTGAATACATATTTTCCCGGAGGAAGCGATTTGTAGGTAATATTTCTTTCTCTTGTTCTTTGCCAGTTGTCATCATATCCTTCCAGAACATATTCATAGGATAAATTCTGGTGATCGCGGAAGGAAATACCGGTATAAGAAATGGTGATCTCGTTTTGATGGTAGCCAAATGTTTTATTCTGATTTAAAAGTTCTGATCGACTGGAAACAATAAAATCCTGAATTACGATCTTTGGATTGGAAACATTTCTATAAGTATTTTTTCTTGCAAAGGAGATCAGTCCGTTTTCTGTTCCTAAATATATGGTGCCATTAATTTCTTCAATGGCAAAAATGCGGTTCGAAAATGCACCGGCAGAAATATTCAGAATATTAACAATTGGTTTTTTATCTATAGTAATTGTCACTAATTCATTACTGGAACTCGCTAATATATGTTCAGAGCTTAATATTTTTATTGCATAACAATCGTTGTACGGCAATCCATCGGAAGAAGTAATTGTGAATTCCAGTTTATCATCTCGTAAAACCAAAATTCCATTCGTATTGGTTGCAACATACGTTCTACCTGTTTCCTGATCATATTTAATATCTCTGATAAATGCTTTGAACAAAGGTTCAATTTTCCCAAAGTCGATCAAAACATTATCCCTGTAACAAAATAATCCATGTATAGTACCTATCCAAGCTTCGTTTTCTTTCCCGGCAGCCAATACATTACAACGCGATTTTATTAAAGTGTATTTTTCCTGGCCATACCGGGTAGCAATGGTATAGGCTATTTCTTCATCAAAATTGTCGGCGTTAAACTTCAAAACATATTCCTGACCTAAGATCAAGGCATTATTTCCAAATCGCAACAGGTCGTTTCCATAGAAGTCGTAATATTTTTTTTGACCATTTGCTATTTTCAAAAGCCCACTTTTCGAAACTACCCACGACTCATTTTCAAAATGGCGAATATTTACAATGTCGTGATTTATTTTGGAAGGAAATTGATAATTCTTAATAACTCCTGTAGTATCTATTACAGCATAATCATCATTGGTTAGTCCTACCCATAAATTGTTATCCGCATCTTTTTCCAGACAAGTGATAATTTTGGAAGGAAGATTGGGTTCATTATATTTTAATACATTCAGCGATTGAACCAAATGCACTCCATCTTCCAACGTTGAAATCCAAAGATTATTTTCAAAATCCTTTTCTATACAAGTAACCGCCCAATCAGAAAAATAATTGTGGAGTGAAGCAGTATCATTGGGATTGAGAATATAAAGCCCTTTTCTTGTACCTATATATAAGGAACTATCTGAAAACAACTTCATAAAAATAATTTCTACACTTTTTTCCGGAAGCGTTAGTAATTTTTCAAATTCACCGCGCCCTTTTTTGTAATAAACATTTGTATAAACTCCTATTGCGATTTGATCATTGTAAATAGTTCCTCTTGGATTATAGTGTCGGTTCAGTAACCTTTCTTCTATAGTATGAACAGAGTCATTTTCCACCCATAAAAAATTATAGATCATTTTATTATAGGACATGATCACGCTATCCTCAGGTGTAATTTTACAAACCATTTCGTTTTTTGAAGCGAAATACATATTACCCTTTTCATCTTCAAATTCACCAATTACAATTTTTGTAAAGGGAATTTGCGAAAGCATTTTATTATTTTCCGGAGTATTTAATTTTCCATTTTGATAAAAAGATAATTTTCCATTTAAAGGAATAAACCAAATTCTGTGTTTTTTATCCTCATATATTCTGAAAATTTCATTGTCGGGTAATCCATTTGCAGTTGAAAAATGTTCAAATTCGTAACTATCATACCTATAAACTCCTGCATCCGTGCTCAACCAAATAAATCCTTTTGAATCCTGCATCACATAATACACTGTCGACGACAAATACACATCATCCGGATTTATCCTCGTAGCCAAAGGATCTTGAGCCCCTGCTCCAAAAGCAGCAAAACAAAAAACCAAAATGGCGACGATCTTATTCAAGAATACTTAATTTGGGTCGAATTTAGTGTTTTCTATGTTACTACTTTATCACTACACAATAATTAATGGTATTAGCTATGACAACTGTGAGTTTATTTAGGATAAGTGTTTAAGTAAAAGGTGTAAATTGAATTGCGGAGGAGTTGGCCGGAAAGGCGGGAAGAGCGGGAAGAGGGCGGTAAGAAATTTAGAAGAGCTGGAACATGAGATTACTAAAAAAGAAAATCATAACAATAATCGAGAAATCCAATACCTGCTTCTCAGCTTATGCAATAGGTTATTTTGTAATCACAGCCGGAAACACAATTCCGGAACATTCAAAAAATATAGTTGAAGCACTTATATTATATTATTGGGATCAAAAAGTAAAAGTAATAGATACTAATTTGGATAGCTTTGAGTCACCTATAGTGTGCAACACCAACCGGCATTCGCAGAAAAATTGATCCGATCAAATATTTTATAATTCCATCAATTACAATTTCGTAGAAATAGACCGAAGGTCCCGGCTGTTCATTGGTACATCGGTACATTTTTTGGCTGTCCATTGGCACATCAATTAATACGCCCTTGCAAATAATACGCGCTTACTACTCTTCGCACCAGAATAAACACAAACCCCATCTTCTTCCTTCGCATCCAAAGGAATACATCTTATCGTCGCTTTAGTTTCTGATTTAATTTTTTCTTCAGTTTCAGCAGTTCCATCCCAATGCGCAGAAATAAATCCACCCACTTCAATTTGTGTTTTAAATTCCTCCCAGGTATTTACTTCAAAATAATGTGATGTTCGAAAAGCTAATGCTTTGTTGTACATATTTTGTTGAATTTCTTCCAACAAATTCTGAATATATACTCCAACATTTTCGTTGGATATGGTAGTTTTTTCTTTTGTATCTCTGCGCGCAATTTCCAGTGTATTATTTTCGACATCGCGCATACCCATAGCAATTCTCACCGGAACACCCTTTAATTCATATTCCGCAAATTTCCATCCCGGTTTTGCATTGTCGCTGTCGTCGAATTTTACGCTGATATTTAATTTTTTAATTCTGCAATTATTATATCTGCCTTTTCACCGATCTGATTTAATTGTTCCGCATTTTTAAAAATAGGAACAATTACCACATGCAAAGGAGCTAGGCGTGGAGGAATAATTAATCCGTCATCATCACTATGCGCCATAATTAATGCACCCATCATTCGGGTACTCACACCCCAGCTGGTTGCCCAGGCATATTCCAGTTTCCCTTCTTTATTTAAAAACTTTACATCAAAGGCTTTTGCAAAATTTTGTCCTAAAAAGTGACTTGTCCCGTTTTGTAATGCTTTTCCGTCCTGCATTAGAGCTTCAACACAATATGTATCCTCAGCACCGGCAAAACGTTCGCTTTCGGTTTTTATGCCCATTATTACCGGAACTGCCATATAATTTTCCATGAAATCAGCATATATATGTAGCATCTTCAATGTCTCCTCTACGGCTTCCTCCTTAGTAGCATGTGCGGTATGTCCTTCTTGCCAATGGAACTCCGAAGTTCTCAAAAATAATCTCGTCCGCATTTCCCAGCGCATCACGTTCGCCCATTGATTTATTAAGATGGGAAGGTCGCGATAGCTCTGTATCCAGTTTTTATAGCAGTTCCATATAATTGTTTCACTGGTTGGACGGATGATAAGTTCCTCTTCCAGCTTCGATTCCGGGTCAACTATCAGTTTTCCCTTGTTATTTGGGTCAGTTTTAAGTCGATAATGCGTTACTACGGCACACTCTTTGGCAAATCCTTCGGCATGACCTTCTTCCTTTTCGAGAAAACTTTTAGGTATCAACAGCGGAAAACTGGCATTAACATGTCCTGTCTCCTTGAATTTCTTGTCCAGAATACTTTTCATATTCTCCCAAATGGCCCAACCGTGTGGTTTTATCACCATACAACCCCGAACTGCCGAATTCTCCGCTAACCCGCTCTGTATAACGAGATCGTTATACCATTCTGAATAGTTTACATCTCTTTTTGTAATCTTCTCCGCCATATATTACTTTTGGTATGATTTTGGAATAAAGTGCTTTGTCGCAAAATTAAGAATTGCACAATCAGCAAACAGATTAATAACAATTAAAATATCAGTTATGAAATTAAGATACATACCGATTATAGCAGCAATGGGGTTTTTGGCATCATCTTGCGCTACCCAAACAGCTTCAAGAGGTTCTTCTACTGACGATATTTACTTCAGCACAGAAGATGCACAGGCATCAACCATTACAACCGAAACTACAACCACCACAACTACAGCAGAAACATATTCTACTTATCCCGGCAATTCCGGAAATGTGGATTATAAACAACCTTCAGGTTCCGATGCTGATTACAGAACCGGTTCTGAAGATCTTTCATCTGAAACTTACTACGACGATGAAGGAAATACCTACGTGGTAAATAATTATTATGAAGATGATAATTATGGTTACGACGATTATGACGATTATTATTATACCTCAAATATTTACCGCTACTATTATCCTTACAGCGGTTTTGGATATTATTCATATTGTTATTCCCCTTATTATTACAATCCTTACGGTTGGAATGTAAGTTTTGGATGGGGACACGGTCATTGTTACCCTTATGCTTATTATGGATATTATGATCCATGGTACTCTCCTTATTATGGTTACGGATATGGTTATGGTTACGGCTACGGTTATGGTGGATATGGAAATGGCTATTATAACGGTTATTATGATGGTTATTATAACGGATATTACGATGGCTACTACGGTTCAGGTTATGGAGACAATGGTTACAATGGTTATAGTGATAACGGATATTATTATGGACCAAACACTTCAACAGGTTCCAATACAAATACAGGAAGCAATTCGGTGGATATGATAGCTGCCGGATATGATAAAACCGGTAATACCGATATGAATCATATTTTAACAGATAAAGGTACACTTGAAGTAAATAAAGGTGATGTGAACACCAACGCTGCTTCTGCAGATAATGGTGCAACAATTGGTACTGCTGAAGTAAATTCTATAAAAGGTGTGATCGCTAAAAATGATGTTTCTGAATTAAATGGTGCAGTAGCAGTTATGGATGATAAATCTATAAACGCCGGTCAAAATGAAAATAAAGAAGCAGGTTCTGTAAAGGTGATCAAATATTATAGTGCACCGGATGCACCTGTAAAAAACACCATCTCAGAAAATGTTTCCTCACCGGTTGTAAAAACTGATCGCGGTATAATTCGCAGCAACGATAATAATTATTCTGTGAGTAAACCGTCTTCAAATTATCAACCAAAAGGTGGCGGTCCGGTTAAACCTGCAGCTGATGCTCCAATTCAAAAACAAAATTATCAGCAACAACAAAATAATTCCAACAATCCTCAGGTAAAACCACAATATAATGGAATGCCTGAGAATAAAAATACTTACGAGCAGCCTTCAAGGCCTGATAGTAATCCTTCAAAGAATTACGAACAGCCACCCGTAAAGAAAAATACTTATGAGGCACCTAAAACAAATTCAGGTACTTCAGGTAAAAGCACTTACGGAAATAGTGGAAGTTCGCCAAAAAGCAGCGGAAGTTATTCTAATGGTTCATCAGGAAGCAGACCATCCTCAAGCGGAAGTAATTCATCATCTCCTAAAAAGAGAAGCGGAGGAAAATAAATTTATTTCTATTAAATAATTAAGAGCCATGACAAAAATATTTACATTGGTTTTAGCTACTGCTTTGTCCGCAACAATGTATGCGCAGAGTGATGCAGATGCACTTCGATATTCGATGCTCGATTTTGGAGGAACCGCACGATCACTTGGATCAGGAAATGCTTACGGAGCAATTGGGGGCGATATGAGCTCCATGAGTATGAATCCTGCAGGACTTGGAATTTACAGAAGTTCTGAATTTGTTTTCACTCCCGGATTATTGAGTATTAATACCGAAAGTAATTATCTGGGACAAACCAATACAGACAGCAGATATAATTTTTATATGAGCAATTTCGGTTTTGTTTTTAGTAAAATAAATCCGGGAAAAGAAACTGCAACTGATGGTTGGGTTGGTGGTTCATTTGGAATAGGATATAATCGCCTTGCAAATTTTAACAGCTCAACATTGTATTCAGGATATAATGACGAAAGTTCTTTATTAAATACGTATGTTGATTATTTAAATGCTAACGGTGGAACAAATCCTTCCGATGCATTTGCAAGTGATCCATTTGGAGCCGGATTGGCATGGGAGACATATTTAATTAATCCACTTCCATCTGATTCAACTCAATATTATTCCGTTATTACTGATGGAAATGTGCAACAAACAAAATCGATTATTACCAAAGGCGGATTAAATGAAGTTGCAATTTCTTTTGCAGGAAATTATGGAAATAGATTATTCATTGGAGGAACTATAGGAATTCCAAGTATACGTTATTCCAATTCCACGGTTTATACTGAAGCAGATATTAATCAGAATCATTCCGATTTTGAAGACTTTACATTGGCCGATTATACAGAAACAAATGGTATCGGTATAAATGCAAAATTCGGTTTGATCTATAAGATCAGCGATTATTTCAGAGTAGGTGCATCCGTTCATTCACCTTCTTTATTCAGTTTAAGTGATACTTATTATTCTTCCATGAGCAGTGGTCTTGATACTTCAGGCAGCTATTCGTATGACTCACCAACAGGAGAATTTGATTATGAATTAATTACCCCCTGGAGAGTTATAGGTAGTGCCGCCATTACTTTAAAGAACATCGGTTTTATTAGTGCTGATTACGAATTTGTTGACTATAGTGAAGCGGGATTTAATTTCAACAGAAGTCTCGATGCCGGTGATCTTTCTTATGAAAATACTGTCAACACAAATATTGATACCAAATATGGCACTGTTTCAAATTTGCGTTTGGGTGCAGAATTAATGTATGATATTTTCAGATTCAGAGGCGGATATATTATCAGTGGAACACCGTTTAATGATGGTATTGCTGCCAACGGTGCCGACTTTGCTAAAAATACTATTACTGCCGGAGTTGGAATAAAAGAAAAATCATATTTTATCGACTTCGCATTTTCACATGCAACAACAACAGAATACGATATACAATATATTTATGATAATGGTGCCGGCGTAAACGAAGGTGCAACTATAGATAAATCTTTAAATAATTTCCTTTTAAGTTTTGGTTTTAGGTTTTAATGATTGTCAGTGAAGCAACGCCCTCCTGGTGGTTCGGGAGGGCTTTTTTTTTGTTCTGAGTTCTGAGTTCTGTGTTCTGAGTTCTGAGTTCTGAGTTCTGTGTTTCGATCCGAATAATGTTCTATATTCCTTGTTGTTTATTCTTTATTTTTATTCGATTATTTCCATGATAATTAATTCTTATTTGGTTAGCAGAGTTTACAAGGTTAGCCCGGTTGCCCTGGTTTCCTACGAAGGAATTTCTCCCGGGTTGTGTATCCGATTAATGTTTTTTATTTTTTGATTGTTATTTGATATTTATTCATGTTCACTACGAAGAACATAATTCCAGGTTGCCGATTGGTTTAATGCCTGCCTGGCGACTGCCGGCAGACAGGTTCTTTATTCCTTGTTCTTTATTCTTTATTTTTATTCGATTATTTCCATGATAATTATTTCTTATTTGGTTAGCAGAGTTTACAAGGTTAGCAAGGTTGCCCTGGTTTCCTACGAAGGAATTTCTCCCGGGTTGTGTATCCGATTAATGTTTTTTATTTTTTGATTATTATTTTTTATTTCCTTGGTTTCCGGCCCCATCTCTTATCTTCCCCAAAGGGAAAGACGTTTCTTTACCGTTTTTTCAAAGTTTCTGCAAAATAAATTACATCGCAATTTCTACCACCAAATTCCTCCAATTGATATTTCCCGTAACCCCAAAGCATCCAATCTTAAATTAATTTTCCAATGATACAACTGCATACTCCCACCCGCCAACTGCCACTGCCCACTTTCTACGAAGGAAAATCTCCCAGGTTATCGACAAATTGTCAATTATCAATTATCAATTGTCAATTATTCCCAAACCTTATTCCCTTATCTTTGTTCTTCTACTATGCATTACAAAAATCTTCAGCAGTTTATCGATGATCTTGAAAAATCAGGTGAACTTTTACGTATTAAAGAATTCGTAAGTCCAGATCTGGAAATAACCGAAATTGCCGACCGATATATCAAACAAAATGGACCTGCTTTGTTGTTTGAGAACACAGGTACTGATTTTCCTCTTCTTATAAATTCCATGGGCTCATACAAAAGGATGTGCATGGCTATTGGGGTGGATGATCTTGATGATGTGGGAAGAGATATTTCCGAATTATTTAAGAAGCTCGCAACTCCTAAAAATAGTTTGATGGACAAAGTGATGATGCTTCCGGAACTTGGTAAGGTTGCGTCATGGATGCCGAAGACAATTAAAGGAAAAGGTGCCTGTCAGGAAGTGGTTATGCAGGACGCGGATATAACTAAATTACCCGTGATGAAATGTTGGCCTGCAGACGGAGGAAAATTTATCACACTTCCAATTATTCATACCCTCGATCCTGAAACACAAATACGAAATGTGGGAATGTACAGAATGCAGGTATTCGGTCCTAAATTAACAGGAATGCATTGGCATAAACATAAAGTTAGTGCCGGGCACTTCAACAAGTATAAAAAATTAAATCAACGTATGCCTGTTTCCGTCGCATTGGGTGGCGATCCTGTGTATACATATTGTGCAACTGCACCTTTGCCTCCAAATGTGGATGAATATTTATTGGCAGGCTTTTTAAGAAAAAGAAAAGTGGAATTAGTAAAATGTATCACGAACGATCTGTATGTTCCGGCGGATGCTGATTTTATAATTGAAGGATATGTTGATCCCAATGACGAATTAATTTTAGAAGGACCTTTTGGTGATCACACCGGATATTATTCGTTAGCAGATTATTATCCAAAATTTCATATTACCTGCATCACCCATAAAAAAAATGCAGTTTATCCATCTACAATAGTTGGAATACCACCACAAGAAGATGCATGGATCGGGAAGGCAACGGAAAGAATATTTATTACTCCAATTAAATTAACCATGTTGCCAGAAGTGGAGGATATGGAATTACCTATTGAAGGTGTATTTCATAATCTCACCATTGTAAAAATAAAAAAAGAATATGAAGGTCATGCACAAAAAGTGATGAATGCAATGTGGGGAGCCGGACAAATGATGTTCAATAAAATATTGGTGATAGCAGATGAAATTAATATTCATGATTTTAAGGAAGTAGCACAATATCTCAGTAAAAATGTAGATCCGGCAAACGACATTTATTTCAGCGCGGGCCCAATGGATGTGCTTGATCACAGCTGCAGCAAATTTGCTTTCGGAAGTAAAGTATGTATTGATGCAACAGCAAAATCTGCTTCCGAATTAAAAAATATTGATAGTAAAAATATCCATATTGATAAATCGAAATTGATGACTACTTTTCCCGAAATTAAGGGAATAAATGATGATCTTTTAAAATTGAATATATCTGTTGTAGCAATTGCAGTAGAAAAAAATAAGAAGAAACATATAAGCACTCTCAACGATAAATTGATTTTAGAAGAGGGTTTAAATAAGGTGAAGATCATTATTTATGTCGATCATCTTGTGGAAGTAAATGATATGGCAGTTGTAACCTGGAATTTCTCTAACAATATTGATCCTAAACGCGATATATTTTTATCGCCCGATAATGGTTCAGGTTTATCACATTGTGGCATAGATGGAACGAGAAAAACAAAAGGTTTCGACGATTTTTTCCGTCCATGGCCCAATGTTATAATTATGGATGAGCAGACAATAAATACTATAGATAAAAAATGGATTCAACTCGGTTTGGGAAAATTCATTGAATCACCTTCCCACAAGTATAAAAGGCAAGTTATTGGAGATGGAGCAGTAGTAGAAGAAAAGTGACAAAAACGATCAGGTTATGGTTGAACCGTTTTATGGGCAGGTCACTTAAACCTAATCTTTTTTCAAAGATTGGTACATATTTATTTTAATAACATTAGCTGTCTGGCATAGGTCAAGGGTAGAATTACCATTTGCCCTGTCATGAAATTGATACTTTTGTGCACTAATTTGAATTAAAGATGTTTTAAATTTGTAAAAGTTCTTTAAACTCTATGTGTCGCACACGCCTTAACCCAATTAATTTTACGACACAACCTATCAAATGCAGAAATGGATTTCCTCCTTAATGATCCTGATTTGCACACACAGCTTTATTTATTCACAACTTTGCATCGAGGACCGCTTCACCCAAGCGGGATACTTTTCAACAGATGAGATAACCATTGAAAATAACATTTCCTATGGTCTCGCAAACGATTGGTATTATGGGATGGTTATGCCGGAGTTGAACATGTTCAATATTGCCTATCCGAAAACCGAAATTGATCCTTTAGTTAAAAGACCCTTGGTCGTACTTGCACATGGAGGCGGTTTTTGGGGTGGTGAAAAAGAAAATCTCGATTATATTATTCAACATCTTGCCCAAAAAGGTTTTGTTGCCGCCACTGTAAATTATAGAAAAGGTTGGAATGCCTATGGCGATCCGGAGGAATGTGATGGTGATGGAGTTTCGATGTATCAAGCTATTTATAAGGCTATGCAAGATGTAAAAGCATCGGTAAGATATCTCGTTGCAAATGCTGATACGTATGGAATAGATACTTCCTGGATATTTCTGGGAGGGCAAAGTGCCGGTGTGTATGCGATGATGAATGGTATGTATGCAACACAGGATGAATGGAATTCACTCTTTCCTGATCATGCCACTTTATTCGGAAATTTAAACAGTGCAACAAATGATATAGTAACTGATTTCACTGTAAAGGGATTTATGAATTTCTGGGGTGGCATAGTTGATATTAATTTGATTGATGCAAATGATGCCATTCCAACCATTAATTTTTATGGAACTGATGATGATATCGTTCCACCTTATCAGGGAAATTTTCAAGGTTGTGAACAGTATGCTTATGTTTATGGCTCAGCATCCATTAATAATGCTCTTAATTTACTTGGTGTTTGCAATGTAGTGCATGCGCGCGAAGGTTATGGTCACGATACTTATGAAGATGATTATGTGATCGATAATGTTACCTGTTTTATGAAATCCATATTTTGTGATGAATGTACTTCCTATGAAGTAGACTATCAGTCAGGTTCCTGTGAAGAATTAACTGTGACAGGAATTACGGATCATTCAAAAAAAGTGTTTACAGTGTATCCGAATCCGGCAAGCACTTTTGTTGTCGTAAATTCATTAAATCCACTGGAAATAAATAGTAAATTAAATGTCTGGAATTCAATGGGACAAACAACAAAGGTTGATTATACCAACACTGATAATACATTAATTTTACAAACGGAAAATTTGCCTTCCGGCTTATATTATTTTTCGGTAAATAGTAATAATAAAATACATCCCGGAAGTTTTCTCATCGATAATTAGCAGATGATTGTGTGCATAACGGGGGAATTTATGGGTAATAATTACCCATAAAATTCAGTGGCATTATTCTAATCAAAATTGTATTGTCATCAATTTGTAATCTTAATAATAAAATATTTTTTCACGATAAAAATTATACCAGCAAATCGAAAGTGGATACCGATTTGATTCTTGCATAAAGAAACAAGCCGTATATCTGACTGAAATACAATGTATATGGTATATATTTTGAATATAATTTAATATGAGGAAGTTCATTTTTGTTTTTGTTCTTCCCTTGTTTGCACATACACTTACAGCACAAATTTCTGAATATTGTATTCCTGATAGGTTTGGAGAAGAACCTCTTTTTAATGGGGATGATATTGAAGTAATTAATAATATTCCATATGGGCTTGCCGACTTCTGGTACGATGGAAATGTAGTTCCACAATTAAATTCGTTTGATATCGCTTTTCCAAAGGCAGCAGTTGATGATTTGTCAAAACGGCCTTTTATTGCATTATTTCACGGAGGTGGTTTTGCAGCCGGTGATAAAACTAAAATGACAAATTTTATGATGGAAATGGCGAAACGCGGATACGTGGCTGCTACTTTTAATTATAGATTAGGTTGGAATACCGGGGGTGTAGAACCATCCTATTGTTTGGGTGATCCCGAATCGCTTTTAGGTGCATATTACAGAACCTGCCAGGATGTAAATGCATCCATGCGATATATAACTTATCATGCATCGGAATATGGCATTGACACTTCTATGATCTTTATCGGTGGACAAAGTGCAGGCATGATGGGAGTTATGACCAATATTTATATGTCGCAACAAAATATAAATCAAATTTATCCTGGCTTAGAGGATAAATACGGAAGTATTGACGAATCAACGAATAGTATTGATATTACTTACTCCGTAAAAGGAATAATTAATATGTGGGGTGCAATTCCTGATACTACCTTTATAAATAGTAATGAAAATATTCCTATCATTAATTTTTATGGGGAGAGAGATAATGTAGTGCCTCCCGTTTCCGGACCGATTCAGGATTGTTTTAGTCCGAACGAATACTTTACGGTTTATGGCTCAGTTTCCGTTTATAACAGACTTTCCAATCTTGGAATCTGTAGTATTTTACATGCAAATCAAATAACAGGTCATGATGCGTATTTAGATGAATTTACTGTCCCGGAGTCAGCCTGTTTTTTGAAAAGTATAATTTGTGATAATTGCACTTCAGGTGAATTTTTGAACGAAATTTCCTCTTGTGGTCAATTTGTGCCAATACAAGAAAATGGATTGTTGGAAAATATAACGGTATTCCCAAATCCTGCAACAGGCACACTTTTCATTTCATTGGGAAATGCCTCTCTGCCGGAATATCCTATACTTGAGATCTATGATGCAACCGGACGAGCGATTTCAGCTGATTTCAACCTGGATGGTTCCCTGATAAAACTTAATATCACAGATATGGCTTCAGGAATATATTTTGGACGTATAAAAGTTGTTGATAGCATTGAGGATTTCCGGTTTGTTGTTAATCAAAAATAAATTTTTCAAACATTCTCCTTACCTCTCTGTTTAGAATTAATCTAAACAGTAGAAAGGTGCCCAATATTCAGATATTAATTGCCGAGACTCAATACCTTATTCTGGAGGGATTGCGGTCTATCTTCAGCAGGCATTCTGATATAACGGTTTCTCAGGAGATCACCAGTAAGGAAGCACTTTTCACAACCCTGCACATTACAAATCCCGATATTGTAATTATTGATCCCTTAAACCTCGAAAATTTCAGGATAGATGATATCAGTACCATTGAAACTATTTGTCCTGGCACTCGTATTCTAATTATCACCGACATAAACAATACGGAAGTGGTACATAGCATTGTGGAGACCGGCGTTAAGGGTTACCTTACCAAAACCTGCGATGAAAAGGAGATCATAGCTGCTGTCTATGCTTTAATGCGCGGGGAACAGATGTTTTGTTTCAAAGTGGTAAACATAGTAATGGATGGCAAAGCTCCAGCAGTGGAAAATTGTGAAGCAGCATTGTTGTCGGAACGAGAAATTGAAATAATACGACTAATCGCAAATGGTTATACCACACGCCAGATCGCGGATGCATTGTTCCGAAGTTTTCATACTATAACCACACATCGCAAAAATATCATGAAAAAGCTGGGTATCAATTCCAGCTCGGAGTTGTTGGTTTTTGCCATGAATACCGGTTTGATCCAATCCAGAGAGCAACTTATCTCACCTAAATAACATCATCGTTTTGAAAGCCTCTAATTATCTTTACATTTTAGGCAAGCGAAGAAGATGAATGTAACTACCATACGTTGGGTAATATTATTGGGAATTATTGCGATCATAACTGTGATCCTTTCTCAGGTATTTTGGATACGTAAAGGATTGATAATAAACCAATCTAATTTTGAAACAGCAGTTACACTTTCGCTGGAACAAATTGCAGCAAAAATAGAAATAGCCAACAATGGAAAAAAGATCACAGAAAAGCCGGTAGTCAGAATTTCTCCGCATTCTTATGTTGTAAATATTGAAGAAGAAATTGATCTTAACCAATTGGATTATTATATCCGCAACGAATTTTCCAATCCGTTTCACAAAGTAGATTTTATTTATCAGGTATATGAAACAACCAGAGATGTTTTGGTATTTGAAGAAACAGTTTCGGGCGAAATAAAAAATTCCACAATAGTTTATCCAACCAATTTACCCATTCTCAAAGAATCGAAATATTATTTTAAAATGAATTTTCCGGAGAGACCTGTGGTAGATTCTGTAATGTTATTTGTGTGGTCAACATCTATAATTGCACTTACTATTGTGTTGGTATTTTTTGGATTTACACTGGACGTTATTTTTCGTCAGCGCAGACTTAGTGAGTTTCAAAAGAATTTTATTAATAATCTCGCACATGAATTTAAAACACCAATTTCTACAATTGGAATTTCAGCAGATGTAATTACAGATCCAGAAATCATTAATGAACCCGAACGGTTAAAAAATTATGCCAATATCATCAAAAATGAAAACACAAGATTAACAGGGCAGGTGAGTAAAATATTGGAACTTGCAAAATTGGAAAATGATGAACTTGTTTTGAATTATGAAAAATTCCATTTGAATGAAGTTCTAACCGAGATCATTCATTCGTTTAAAGTGCGTATGGATGAAAATGAAGGATCAATTACCACCGAATTTAATGCAAAACCAGATCTTATTGAAGCGGATAAAGTGCATTTACAAAATGTAATAAATACCTTGTTGGATAATGCTTTGAAATACAACGACAAGGTGCCGGAAATTTCGGTAATGACCGCAACCGACGACAATGGGATCTTTATTTCCATCAGCGATAACGGAATTGGAATACCCAAAGAATTCCACAAAAGGATCTTTGAAAAGTTCTTCCGGGTTCCAACCGGCAATGTCCATAACGTAAAGGGTTACGGGCTTGGCTTGAATTACGTGAAGATGATAGCCAAGGCACACAAATGGCGACTTCGTGTAGACAGCGAAATAAATAAAGGAAGTATATTTACACTCATAATACCACAATAAGCAACACATGGAAATTAAAAGCCCTAAAATTTTATACGTAGAAGATGATGTGAATCTCGGATTCGTTACTAAAGATAATCTTCAAAAAAAGGGATACGATATTACCCTTTGTCAGGATGGATTGGAAGCTGCACAAACATTTACGCAGCAAAAATTTGATCTCTGTATTTTGGATGTGATGCTTCCAAAAATTGACGGATTTGCATTGGCACAAAAATTCAGGGATAAAGATAAAAATGTTCCTATTTTATTTCTTACAGCAAAATCAATGCTGGAGGATAAATTGCAGGGATTTAAAATTGGCGGTGATGATTATGTTACCAAACCCTTCAGCATAGATGAACTGGTTTTAAAAATAGAAGTATTTTTAAAACGCAGTAAAGTATTTGCTACAAATGTTGAAGAAAAAAATATTTATCATATCGCCGGTTACGAATTTGATTTTAAAGAACTCACACTTAAAAATAAAGCCAATACTTATACTCTAACATTGCGTGAAGCAGAATTACTTCGAATGCTAACACTCAACAGAAATCAGGTTGTGCGCCGAGAATCTATTTTACATCAGGTTTGGGGAGAAGATAATTATTATATAGGCAGAAGCCTGGATGTATTCGTGTCAAGATTAAGAAAAATGTTTTCGGACGATGAAAATATTCAGATAGAAAATGTGAGAGGAGTGGGCTTTAAGTTTATTGTGAAGGAGGGGTGAAAAGGGGTTGAAAGGGTTGGCAAGGTTTCCAGGGTTGGCAGGGTTTAGTACGGAGCGGATATAGGAGTGGCCTGAGGATTTTTTTTTAGCAAGTCACAGTAGTTGTGACTAATATGAAGCCTATTGTCACGACAATTAACTACAGCAACAGATTTCAGGTAAACATAAAATACAACCACATGCGAAACATTTTCTTTTTATTAATAATAAATGCAACAAACGTATTCTCCCAATCAGATACTATTAATCGACTCAATTTTCCCTATAGAGCCGGATATAATATGTATTTTTCGCAATATTCAACTTATTATACCAATGCAGTAGAAATTAAAAGCGGTGCTGAATCAGAAACTATTGAGGATGTGGGTTCATTTCAATATCATATCAATCGGGAATTTTTAGAAGGAACTGATACCATTGTAAATTTCCTGATCATTTCGAGAACGGGCGGTGATTCTGTATACATCGAATCACCATTATATATTAATAATGATGGTATGTTTTTTAAAATGCCAAAAGAGGCAATAGAAAAAGCGGTCGCGTATTATAAGATCACCGATAAGAAAAATTTATTATTTCAAACTATAAAAACACCATTATACAAAGGGATGAGTTGGGAGAGTTATAATTATTCCTTTTTAAAAACCACCTATTTTTGTACACATGTAGATACATTAATTGAAACCCCGCTTGGAAAATTTTCTGCTTTTGGAATTGGCACCAGTTCAGCCACAACTGAATTAAGAGGTAAGTTTAAAGATTACAATATGATAACCGAATATCAAAGTTTTTATGCACAGGACGTAGGTAAAATTGCGGAATACACAAACGTATATCTACAAGATAAATCTACAGGTGAAAAAATTCTTTCTACAACAATTGAAGTTTTCTTAGAAGAGATCTGGTGGGATGAGTGAATTCTTATTTAGTATATAGTATTTAGTATATAGTATTTAGTATATAGTATTTAGAGTGCTCCGAGTTATACTTGGAACTTAATATGATCGACTGAGGCTCTCGCTCCCAGCGAGGGTCTCAGTAATGGTAACCTTACAAAAACACTAAACCCGCAGTGTCTCACCTAATGTTTAAACTGGAAACTTAATTACTAAATAATAACTCCGCTTTAATGATATTTTGATGTTTTCCGGGTGAGGACACTGCGGGGACACACAACCCACAGTGTCTCACCTAATGTTTAAACTGGAAACTTAATTACTAAATAATAACTCCGCTTTAATGATATTTTGATGTTTTCCGGGTGAGGACACTGCGGAGACAAAAAATCCGGAAAAAAATAATTTTCCGGATATTAAAAAATTAAATAAAATAAGATAGTGTAAAATCTACACTAAGCCTTGTGCTAACATCGCATCAGCAACTTTAACAAAGCCACCGATATTTGCACCTTTTACGTAGTTGATATATTTACCTTCTTTACCGTATTTAACACAAGTAGCATGAATATCGTGCATGATCTTTTGCAAATGATTATCCACCTCTGTACGGGTCCAACTCATACGCAAACTATTTTGACTCATTTCCAAACCACTTGTTGCAACACCACCTGCATTGCTCGCTTTGCCGGGAGCAAATAAAACTTTTGCATCTATGAATGCATTTACTGCTTCAGGTGTACAAGGCATATTTGCACCTTCGGCAACACATTTAACACCATTTTTAATTAAGAGTTTTGCATCCTTTCCGTTTAATTCATTTTGTGTTGCACAAGGTAAAGCAACATCACATTTAACACCCCATGGAGTTTTACCTGCAATATAATCACATTTGTATTTAGTGGCATATTCTTTAATACGACCGCGTTTTACATTTTTTAATTCGAGTAAATAGGCAAGTTTTTCTCTTGTAAATCCATTCTTATCATAAATATATCCGTCGCTGTCGCTTGCGGTAACAACCTTGGCACCGAGGTCCAAACATTTTTCAATTGCATATTGCGAAACATTTCCGCTTCCGGATACCACAACTGTTTTACCTTTAAAATCCAGATCTTTGGTGCCCATCATTTCTGCTGCAAAATATACACAACCATAACCTGTAGCTTCAGGGCGAATTAAACTTCCTCCCCACTCCAAACTTTTACCCGTTAATACACCGGTAAATTCGTTGCGCAATTTTTTATACATGCCATACATATATCCAATCTCTCTTCCACCAACACCAATATCACCTGCGGGAACATCGGTATTAGAACCGATATGTTTAGATAGTTCGGACATAAAACTCTGACAGAAACGCATTACTTCTACATCAGATTTACCTTTGGGATCGAAATTACTTCCGCCCTTTCCTCCACCCATAGGCAAAGTGGTAAGGCTGTTTTTAAATACCTGTTCAAATGCGAGAAACTTTAAATTGATAATGTAACGGTAGGGTGGAAACGCAATCCGCCTTTGTAAGGTCCAATTGCACTGTTCATTTGAATACGGTAACCACGATTAATTTGAATTTCACCTTTGTCGTCCATCCAGGGAACTCTGAAAGTGAGAACCCGCTCGGGCTCGGCAATTCGTTCTAATATTTTAGAGTATTTATATTGAGGGTGTTCCTCAATAAAGGGGATAACTGTCTCGGCAACTTCATATACTGCCTGAAGAAATTCCGTTTCACCCGGGTTGCGACTTTCAACCAAGGTCATGAATGATTTTACATTTTTGTCCATAAAAGTGCGGTTTATTTGTAGTGTGAAATTAAACATCCTTTTGAATAATACAAATGATAAACTCTTTAAAATCAACTGATTTCAGGCACTGAAAAACTCATATTAATTCGGAGAGAGAGGGAAGGGTATCTAAAAATGTAAATTTTTTAAGTGTGTGATCAATGCGACATAAATGATTGACATTGCCGTTGCTGACCCATAAGAAAGGAACACTTAGAGTGAGATTATAACGTGCAATTTGTTCAAAGGTTTTTTGGGTGAGAGCAACAGATTCAGCTTTGCATTCTACAATTAAAACGGGTTCACCTTTTTGGTTATATAATACTATATCGGTGCGTTTGGTCAACTCGTTTAAGGTAAGCTTTTTTTCAAGGCTGATGAGTGATTTTGGAAATTGATGATCATATAGCAAATAATGCACGATATGCTGCCTAACCCATTCTTCCGGTGTTAATACAACATATTTTTTTCTGATGATGTCGAAAATATAGCGAATATTGTTTTCCGATTTGGTGCGGAAGTTATATTTGGAAAATTCTATATGCATCGGTTACACAAAAATACATATTGTATACCTGTATTTACTAAATTTGCAAAATGGATTACAAAGATCTGATCAATGATATAAAGGCTAAAAAATACAAACCCGTGTATTTATTACATGGTGATGAAGCCTATTATATAGATAAGATCTCCGAATATATGGAAGAGAATATTCTGACTCCGGCGGAAAAGGATTTTAATTGTTCAATATTTTATGGAAAAGACACGCATCCCCAACAGGTGATTGATGCCTGCGTTCGTTTTCCGATGTTTGCAGCATTTAACCTTGTTATTTTGCGGGAAGCCCAAATGATGAAAACAAAGGGAAGTGAGATAGATAAATTGGAACCCTATATTCAAAATGCTTCTGCCACCACAATATTAGTTTTATGTTATAAGGATGGGAAATTTGATGCGCGAAAAAAAATGTTCAAATTAATTAAGGATAAGGGCGTAGTTTTTGAATCGCAATCATTAAAAGATAATGAAGTTCCTATATTTATTGAAACGTTTTTGAAAAGAAAAAAAGTAACTGCAGATGGTAAGGCGATAAGAATACTGGTTGATCACCTGGGAACCGATCTTTCCAAAATAATAAATGAACTGGAAAAATTATGTATCAATCTTAAAGATGGCGATCAAATTACCTCTGAGCTGATTGAAAAAAACATTGGAATCAGCAAAGATTATAATGTGTATGAATTGCAAAGCGCGCTGCTTACAAAAATACAACTTTAGCTTTTACCATCATCAGTTATATGAACGATAATCCAAAGGCAAATCCTTTTGTATTAACCATATCCAATATTCATGCTGCATTTCAGAAATTGTATCATTTTATGGCAGGAGGAAATGTGAAGGATTTTGAAATGTTTACGATATACGGCATTCACAGTTCTCAGAAAAATGAATTCAGAGCTGCACGTTCATTATACACACCCTCTCGTGTCGAAGAAATATTTGAGCTAATGCTGGAATTTGATCTTCGTTCCAAAGGTTTACACAATGGAAAAACCGAGGCGGATGAATTGTTAAAAGAACTTGTTTACAGAATATTGAATTAATTAACGGGAATTAAGGATATTGCATTTTTTTATCCTCATGCATGGCTACTATCAGGTCTTCCCTTGAATCGAATTTTTTATCCTTGCGAATAAATTGTAATATTTTCACAGTAATTGATTCTCCATAAATTGTTTCATTAAAGTCGATAATATAAACCTCTATTCTTTTTTCTGTTTTATTAAAAGTAGGTCTGGTGCCTATGCTTAATAATCCGAATAATTTTATATTGTGATCTTTAAGTATCACTTCTGTAAAATAAACGCCATCGGCAGGAATTAATTTATTGGTATCCTCCACATAGATATTGGCAGTTGGAAATCCGAGTGTTCTTCCTATTTGATCACCTTTTACAACATGTCCGGAAAGTTGATAGGGATATCCCAATAATTCGTTCGCCTCCTGCACATTTCCATCTATTAAAAACTTTCTGATCTTGGAGGAACTCACAGTCAAATGATCAATTACATGTGCTGGTATCTCTTCTATTTTAACGGAATATTTTTCTGCTATGTTTTTTAACAAATGGATATCTCCGGATCTGTCTTTACCAAATTTATGATCATAACCGAAAACGATAATTGCGGGATTAAATTTTTTGATGAGAAAATTTTCAGCATAATCCGAGGCATCGATTTCTGAAAATTCGCGTGAAAAAGTGCTTACAACCACGATGTCGACATTATATTTTTTGCAACATGTCTATTTTTTCCTGCAAAGTTGTAAGATAATAAACCGGTGACTCCGGGGAAATAATATGTCGTGGATGAGGGTGAAAGGTGATAATAATACTCTCTCCATTCACTCTTTTTGCTGCTGCAGTTATAGAGTGAATGATCTCCGCATGTCCGCTGTGCACTCCATCGAAGGTTCCAATGGAAATTACAGAGTTGTGAAATGCGGGTAAATTATTAATATCTTTGAAAACTTGCATATATTTTGACAAAAGTAAAAATTTGTATCGCAATAACAACACAAAATATTGGTGAGCCTCGTGGATAAATTAAAAAAGAATGTTTTATACCTTTTGATCGGATGCCTATTAACGGCTTATCTGGTTGCGCGAGCCATTATTTTACCTATTACCATAGATGAAGGAGGAACATTTTATAATGCGGTTCCGCGATCGGTTTGGGATATCATTACTTATGTTGATCCAAGTCCCAATAACCATATTTTAAACACTTTACTGATCAAATTTTTGTATCCATTTTTGGTGCTCATTCGCTGATAATTCGTCTGCCGAATATACTTGCATTTATTTTATATTTTACCGTGGCAGTAATTTGGCTTAAAAAATTGAATACCAATAAATTGTTTGTGTTTTTCGGCATCGTGGTTTTGACATGCAATCCCTATATGCTCGATTTTTTTGCTTTAGCTAGGGGATATGCTTTATCAATTTCATTTATGTTTTCTTCCATGTATCTGGCTTATTTGTATTTTACTTCAAAACAGATCAAAAGTTTGTATTTTGCATTTATAGTTGCTGCTCCTGCTGTGTATTCGAATTTTACCATGCTGAATTTTTATTTGAGCATGCTTGTGGTATGTAGTATTTTTCTATTGAAAGATAACTGGAATAAACCGGTTAAAATTGTTTTTAAACAGTTTCTCGTTATAATTGGAATTTCCGGGCTGCTTGTATTTTTATGTTATATACCACTTAACCAAATAACTTCCAACGGCCAATTGCGTTATTGGAGCAGTAATGGTTTTTATCCTGATACTTTTATCCCGCTTGTAGCAGCCATGATTTACGGAAATGCCTTTTTTTATTCCATAAAGCCACAGATATATAGTATAATTGTTATTGTTTCGCTTATTGGAATAAGTATTTACGATCTAAGGAATTTGATTAAAAATAAATTCAATTTTGGTTCCGATTTTCTGTTGTTTAGTTTGTTAGTTTTTGGGGGCACTATCAGTGTTGTTTTATTACAATTTTATATATTAAATATTCCATTTCTGAATGCACGCGGGGCTATCTTTTTATATGTTTTGTTTGTAATACCTTTTATTTATTTTTTTAATTCTATTTTTATTAAAGGGTATAAATGGAAAAATTGGATGGTAATTCCATTTATTCTCCTCGGCAGCTATCATTTATTGAGTTCCATAAATTTTTATAATTGTCGGGAATGGTGGTTTGATGCGGATACTAAAAATGTTCTATCTTATTTAGAATCCAAACACGCAGGGGAGGAGATCACCTTAAATACGTATTGGATTTACAATACATCCTTTCAGTTTCATATTGATGAACGGCAAAGGGAGAATATTAAATTGGCACCCTATCATCAGGATCTGTGGCCGGATAGTAATTATTTGTATTATTATTGCGAAAGAGCGCAAGTTGTAGAATTAGAAAAAATTACCAGGAGGTTATTTCATTTAATGGAGGTAATAATGTTTTGATGAAAAAACGTTAAGAGGTGATACTTTCCATAAACTGATCTATCGAAATTGCATCCTCTATTTTAAAATAACCCACTCTTGTTCTGCGAAGAGATGATAAATAACCTCCACAACCTAATTCCTTTCCAAGATCATGTGCAAGGCTTCTGATGTAGGTTCCCTTGCTGCAACTTACCTTAAAATGCACCAGAGGTAATTCTATCGAAGTTATTTCGAAGGAATAGATGGTGATATTTCGTGATTTAATTATTAATTCCTCTCCTGCTCTTGCATAACTATATGCACGGCGACCATCTACTTTTACAGATGAATAAATTGGAGGAACCTGTTCTATGGTTCCTGTAAATTTCTCTTTAGCAGCAATTATTTTTTCTTCCGTAATATTTTCCAGACTAAAAGTTTCTGTAATCTCTGTTTCAGCATCATAACTCGGAGTTATGCCTCCTAAAGTTATAGTTCCGGTATATTCTTTATCGAGCGTTTGTAGTTCTTCTGCTTTTTTGGTGAAACTACCTGTTACAATTATAAGTAATCCGGTTGCGAGAGGATCGAGGGTTCCTGCGTGGCCAACCTTTAATTTTTTCTGATTGCAGAATCGCTGCAAGGGTCCTCGTATTTTACCTATCACGTCGAAGGAAGTCCATTGCATCGGTTTATCGATGAGCAAATAAGTTCCTTCAATAAATTGTTTCGCTGTATACATATTAAACTACCTTGAGATCAACACCCAATGCGAGTAAAATTAAGATAATGGAACCTACTATGATGCGGTAATAACCAAAAATTTTAAATCCGTGTTTTGTAAGGAAGCTGACAAAACTGCGCATGGCAATTAATGCAATTATAAATGCAACAATATTTCCAATAATAAAACACAGGATATTATTATTGGAGCTCAATAATATTTCATAGGCTGCTGTTCCTGCATTTGGACCTTCTTCAATTTCTTTTAAAAATAAAGAATAAGCAGTAGCAGCAAACATGGTTGGAACAGCGAGAAAAAAAGAAAATTCAGCCGCAGTTTTTCTTGTGAGTTTTTGTGTGAGTCCCCCGATTATTGTTGCAGCAGAACGCGACACACCTGGAATAACCGCGAGGCATTGAAATACTCCGATAAGAAAGGAATTTTTATAGGATATATTATCGGTGGAAGTAATATCCTTTTCTTCATCTCTTCCAAATAATTTATCGATGAATAATAAAACTATTCCCCCTAAAATCAAGGCAATTGCAACAACGGTTACATTTTCCAACATGGCATCAATTTCATCACCAAATAAAAATCCTATTGCTGCTGCAGGAATAAATCCTATAAATAACTTTAAATAAAAATTTACCGTTTTAAAAAATCTTTTCCAATACAATATTACCACCGATAATATTGCGCCGAATTGAATAGCAACCGTAAATATTTTGGTAAAATCATCTTCCGCAATACCCATTAAGGAAGATGCAATTATCATGTGCCCGGTAGAGGAAACGGGTAAAAATTCAGTTATTCCTTCTACTATAGCAAGAATAACTGCTTCGAATATGGTCATGAAACGGGATTATTTTTTTGATCTGTGAAACACAGCATAAATTTCGATGGCAAATCCAACTATCACAACAATAGGGGCAATGGTGATCCTGCGCGTACTGTATACCTCCGCTCTGGGGAATACATTGGGGTCGGTCCATTTACCACCACTCATTAAAATAAATCCGATTATAATTACTACCAAACCCAGAATGATAAGGTAATAATTTTCTTTTCCCAACACCATTTTTCCCATAAAATTTGCGGGATTAACCGGTTTTGGTGCTTCTTTTTTTTGAGTTTGTTTGCTGTCTAACATCTTACTAAATTAATATTAATACAATTCATCCAACTTCATGTTGATGTATTTGTGAACCGAATTTCTAGTGCTGTACCAGGTGATCATAACTCCCACACCTAAAAGCATTAAAAAAGTATATATAAATCCTCTTTTTAAAGTTGCATTGGTAAAATCCCAATAGTGAAAATTATTGTGTACACATTACTGCAATAAATAAAACTATCATTGCAACACCTGCACTGCACAAACCATTAATGATACTTCTGCGAACATATGGTCCGGTAATAAAGGAACGTGTAGCGCCAACCAACTGCATACTTCTCACCAAAAAGCGATTGGAATACATGCTCAGACGAATTGTTTTATCAATAATGGCTATGGATATTATCAAAAATAAAATGGAAAGTCCGGCAATTACAAATCCGGCAATTTTGAGGTCGCTGTCTACCGAACTAATTAATTCCTCATTTGCTCTTGTATGGGTTATTTCGGGATATATCTGCAATTTTTCGCGAAACATTCCCATGCTGTCGATATTAACTGCAGATGCATTTAAACTGATATCCACCGATGCAGGTAATGGGTTTACATCACCCAGAATTTCTGAAGGATCTTCGTTGAATTTATTTTCAAAGATCTTCATGGCATCATCCTTAGAAATAAATTTGGTTGATTTAACAGAAGGTTCTGCTTCTATCTTTTTTAATAATTTATCTATATCGGTTTGGGTTAGTCCTTCTTTCAGATAAGCAGAAATTACAAGGTCTTCTTTGATATTGGCTTCTTCATATTTAAAGGAAATGAACAGAATGCACATTAAACCCAACATCAGCAATGCTAATGAGGTGATGAGGATGGAATTGATATAATGCGTTTGCTTGCGTTGAAGCGATTTTCCGGCCTGTTGCGACATTGGCTGCAAATTTAGCGGTTTTACCCGATTGAACGCAAAAGGTTATTGGAAATTGCTGTGGGTAAGTGAATACTTTGGGTAGAAATTGTATTTTACGGGAGAGTGCGTGAGGGATTGCAACGGAAACCCCGCAGCCGAGGCACGAGGCGAGGAGTTGCAGTGGAAAGCCCGACCCGTAGGGACACGCCCGCCTGACCAATTGAACATAATTGCATTATCGATAAATTTATCAAGTCCTATAATTTAAAGTAGGTTTGAAATTATCGCTTAGGTCATTCGGGCAGGCCCAAAACGCCTTTAGACAATTGTGATTGCTTCTGTTTTCCCTAAAATGCCCTGAATTCGCTAATTTTGGCGCATGGAATATTCGATAGACCGGATAAAGGAAATAGAGAAAAAATGGAATAAAAAGTGGGAGGAAACCCAATTATATAAGGTTGTTGAGGATACAACGCGACCGAAATATTATGTATTGGATATGTTTCCATACCCGAGTGGAAGCGGTTTGCATGTTGGGCACCCGCTGGGATATGTTGCGAGTGATATTGTTTCGCGCTATAAAAGGTTGAAGGGATTTAATGTTTTGCATCCGATGGGTTTTGATGCTTTTGGCTTGCCGGCTGAGCAATATGCGATTGAAACCGGTCAGCATCCGGCGGTTACCACCGAAAAAAATATTAATTATTTCCGTGAACAATTAATGCGCATGGGTTTCCAGTTACGATTGGAGCCGTGAAGTGAAAACGAGTGATCCAAAATTTTATAAATGGACGCAGTGGATATTTATGCAATTATTTAAATGCTGGTATAATCCATTTAATGATAAGGCGGAATATCTCGACTCATTAATTTCGATTTTAAATACAGAAGGAAGTAAAAAATTATTTGATCTTGATAAATGTGAACAAATAATAACTGCAGAAGAGTGGAATAAATATTCGGAGGAAGAACAGCAACGATTTTTAATGCAATTTCGTTTGGCATATTTAGATCATGCTGAGGTGTGGTGGTGCGAAATTTTGGGAACTGTTTTGGCAAATGATGAAGTAAAAGATGGTGTAAGTGAACGCGGCGGACACCCTGTTGAAAAAATAAAAATGCGCCAATGGTTTCTGCGTATAACCAATTTTGCAGAAAGATTATTGGAAGGATTGGATCGTGTTGATTTTAGCGACAGCATGAAAGAAATGCAACGCAATTGGATCGGTAAAAGTGAAGGTGCACTGGTTGATTTTAAAATTAATTTTGACTCGAAGCAATCCCCCCTCCAGGGGGGCACGGGGGGTGAAGGGGGAGCTATCCAAATTTTTACCACTCGTCCAGATACCATTTTCGGTGCAACGTTTATGGTGTTGGCACCGGAACATGAATTGGTTTCAAAAATTACAACTTCAGATCAAAAAATTGAGGTTGAAGAATATATTAAATATGTAAAAAGCAGAAGTGAACGCGACAGAATAAGTGAAGTAAAAAAAGTAACGGGACAATTTACGGGAGCCTATGCAATTAACCCTTTTACAGCAAAAAATATACCAATTTACATAGCGGAATATGTGTTGGCGGGGTATGGCACAGGAGCAATTATGGCTGTTCCGAGTAATGATGAAAGAGATCGTGCTTTTGCGGAAAAATTTGGTTTGGAAATAATTGAGGTTGTTGATCAATCGAATTTTCCTAATGCGAGCAGAGAAGATAAAATTGGTAAATTAATTAATTCTGATCTGTTAAATGATCTGGAAGTTAAGGATGCAATAAAAACTATTTTAGACGCGATAGAAAAAAGGGGAATTGGAAAAAGAAAAATTAATTTCCGTATGCGCGATGCAGGTTATTCTCGTCAGCGTTATTGGGGTGAACCATTTCCGGTGTATTATAAAAATGAAATACCTTATTTATTAGCAGAAAAAGAATTGCCTGTTTTACTTCCCGAAGTAGAAACATATAAACCAAGTGGTGCGGGAAAATCACCATTATCTTCCCTTAAAGAATGGGTGAATTTACCGGATAATACAACACGTGAAACTGATACCATGCCGGGATATGCCGGATCGAGCTGGTATTTTTATCGGTATATGGATGTGGATAATGAAAATGAATTCGCATCGAAAGAAAAAATAAATTATTGGAAGGATGTTGATTTTTATATAGGCGGAACTGAACACGCTGTTGGGCATTTATTATATTCCAGAATGTGGAATAAATTTTTGTTTGACCTTGGATTAGTGCCGATGGATGAGCCTTATAAAAAATTGGTAAATCAGGGCATGATCCAGGGATTTTCAAAAATTGTTTATAGGGTTAGCGGGACGAATTTATTTGTGACCAAAAGTGAAAAAGATAATTACGAAGTAACGGAATTACGTGTTGATACGAAATTGGTGGATGGTGATGTTTTGGATTTAGAGGGATTTAAGAAATGGAGAAGTGATTTTGCAAATGCTGAATTTATATTAGAAGGCGGCAAATTCTATTGCGGAATTGAATTGGAAAAAATGTCCAAATCCAAACACAATGTTGTAAATCCAGATGAAGTTATCGATGAGTACGGAGCAGATTGTTTTCGCGTGTATGAAATGTTTTTAGGTCCTCTTGATGCAGGTAAACCCTGGGATACCAAAGGCATTACCGGAGTATACGGCTTCTTGCGAAAATTATGGCGCTTATTTATTGATGAGAATGGCAATGTAAAAGTAACGGATGAAAAGGCGAGCAATGAAGAATTAAAAATCTTGCATAAAACGATTAAAAAAGCGGGTGAGGATATTGAAAGGTTAGGATTTAACACTGCGGTAAGCGCTTTTATGATCTGTGTGAACGAATTGGGAACCTTAAAGTGTTATAAAAAAGAAGTTCTTGAAAAGGTGTTGATATTGGTTGCTCCTTTTGCTCCTTTTATTGCGGAGGAATTATGGGAAAAAATAGGAAACAGGGGAAGCATTCACGCTGCAACCTGGCCGGTATTTGAGAATAGTTTTCTGGTGGAAAACTCTTTTAATTATCCCGTTTCCATAAACGGAAAAGCGAGAGCGAATGTGGAATTACCTTTGGATATGCCAACTGAAGAAATAGAAAGAACTGTTTTGGCGTTGGAATCGGTAATTAAATGGACGGAAGGTAAAACACCTAAAAAAGTGATAATAGTGAAGGGGAAAATTGTAAACGTAGTAGTATAAATATTAGTTAAATCTTATTTGTCGTGTGAATTGGGCCAGAGTCAGTTTTCCTTTCCGAAAACTTCCCGTTCTTTCCGTCTTCCCGGCAAATTAATCCAAATTACAAAACAATGAAAAAAATATTTTTTTTAATTCCAATCCTTTTTTCTTTTTTAATTTCTACAGCTCAGGACGTATCAGTAAATATTAAGTCCCAAGCCGAAAAAATGGTAACTGCTTTTAAAGATGAAAATTATAGTGATCTATTAGATTATACTTATCCAAAAATTCTGGAAATAGCAGGTGGGAAAGAAGTATTGGAATCGATGGTTAAACAAATGATGGATGGTATGAAAGCAGATGGTGTATTCGTTGACTCCGCTACAGTTGGTGAGCCAGGAGCAATCTTTGAAGCCGGAAGTGAATTACATTCCACTATTACACAAACTGTATACATGAAATACACGGGTGGAAGAATGATAAGTGAAAGTACATTGTTGGCTGTATCCACCGATGCCGGATTAAATTGGTATTTTTTGGATATTAAACAATTAACTCCGGAAATGAAAACACAATTTTTTCCCGATTTTAATCCCGAACTTATAATACCGGAACCCAAACCATTAATTACTATTAATGATGAAAATTAATCAAAAATGCCTGAGAAAATAAAATTAGTAGAATGTCCGCGCGATGCCATGCAGGGTATTCATGAATTTATTTCTACGGAAAAAAAGGTGGCATATATTAACCAATTATTAAAGGTTGGATTTGATACCATTGATTTCGGAAGTTTTGTCTCACCAAAAGCAATTCCGCAAATGGCGGATACAGCTGAGGTTTTAAATCAGTTGGACCTTTCAGGTAGCAAATCAAAATTACTCGCCATTATCGGAAATGTCCGAGGAGCGGAAGATGCTGTTAAATTTGAACGCATTAATTATCTGGGATTTCCTTTTTCCATTTCCGAAACATTTCAGCAGCGCAATATAAATTCTTCTATTACAGAAAGTGTTGACCGCGTTAAAGAAATAAAACAATTGTGTGATGATAATGGCAAACAATTAATGATCTATATTTCCATGGGTTTCGGTAATCCTTATGGTGATCCATGGAGTGCCGAAGTAGCTGCGGAGTGGGTGGAAAAAATGGTGCAGTTGAATATTAAATATATTTCACTTGCTGATACTATTGGAATTGCAAATCCTGAATCCATTGAATATTTATTTTCTTATTTAATTCCGAAATTTCCCGCAGTGGAATTTGGTGCACATTTACATACTACCCCCGATGCCTGGTTGGAAAAAATTGATGCAGCCTATAAAAGTGGATGCAGAAGATTTGATGGTGCAATAAAAGGTTTTGGTGGTTGTCCCATGGCTGCTGATGATCTCACAGGTAATATGGCTACTGAAAATATTATTCAATATTTCAGACATGAGGATATTGAATTGAATATTAATTTAAAAGAATTTCGCGAGAGTGTGCGGAAGGCGTTGCTGACGTTTCCCGTTTAGCTGGAGGGACATAGGACATAAGTGTTGTATAGCATCACATAGGTAACACTTTTGGTCACTCCCTAGAGATCCTTGTATTTTGGGGTTGCCCTTAAGGGCGTTTAAGGGTCGATTCTATAGCAATACATAGGTAACACTTTTTCCCTTTGGCTTTAAATCAAACAAGAAGGTTATTTATTTTTTATTGTCATTGGATAATGAAGTATCTCTTTTATTTCGTCATTTTGGCGGATAATAAGCAATTGATTTTCAATATTAATTATGGCCACAACATAACTGTACTTTAATTCAGGCTTCATAATGAAAACCTCGTTAGCCAAATGAAGTTTTAGATCGCTTCGAATAAATCTGATATAAAAAATATTCCCTTCTGTTAGTGGTATTTTAATTTTTGGGTTAAGATTAGGCAGATGTATCGTGCCATTATAATAAGTAGGTGATAATTGTAACGATTTTACTTGATCTGGTGTTTTTTGCCCGTGTGCGCTGTAGCGATGATGACTATTATGGAACTGTATAAATTTTTGTTCTTGCATAGATAGATCTTCCAGATTTTTAAATGTATGCGTGTTCACAAACTTCTTCTGATAAGTATTATTAAACTGTTCGATCTTGCCGTTTCTCCAAGGTTCTCCTAAAGGAATAAAAATAACGACTACCCCTAGGCTAAGAGCAAAGCGCACAACATTTCCATAGCTTCTGGGGAATCGGTTGCTTCCCCGGAATGCTAATTCATTATCCATTTGTAAAGCGTCCGGTATGCCATGTATTTTCCAGAAGGAAGCAATGGCCTGAAGAATGTTTTCTGATGCTTTTGTGCGAACAGCTTCTACAAAACAGGTATGAGAACTTATATCTAAAATATTGACGCTATAGTATCTTCCATCACCTTTAATATATCTAGGCCCCACCAGATCTAATTGATGGGTATGAAGAAATAATTCAGGATATTCTATGGGTGATTTATAACCTGATGGCTTTGTATTTAATCCATGTTTTTTATTAATCGATTGATTGTCCATACCGAAGGAATAGGTTTAATTCCACGAAGTTCGCATTGGTATTGAATAGAAATTGCTCCGATTTGCGCCATCCTTTCGTTTACCAATTCCTTTCTGATTTGCAGAATTTGCGCCTCCAACTCAATGGATAAAGTTGAAGAGTTTTTTTTGGGTGCCTTACTTCGATCTTTAAACCAACTAAGTTCATCAGTTCTAAGGTTATATTGGTTTATCCAGTGGTGAACCCATTTGCGGCTTTTCTTAAATACCATTGCAATATGAGTTACATGTTCACCCTTTAAAAACCTTTGGACCGCCTCTTGTCTTTGCTGATACGAATTCATCACCTTTTTAGATGAGTATCAACCTTTTATGCTAAAAAACAAAATAAAGTGTTACCTATGTAGTGCTACGATAAAATGTGTTACCTATGTAGTGCTATTTATCACATAAGACATAGGACATAGGACTTGATGTAGGACATTGGAAAAGGACATAGGACATAGGAAATGGGACAGGGTATATTTTCACGCAGGGTTATTAAAAAGGTTTAAATAGTGGAATAAAAATTTCACGCAGGGGACGCAGAGGGTGCAGAGAGCGCAGAGGTAGGGTGGGTTTATTGGGAGGAGTCAATGGTCATTAGTCAGGAGCAAAAGTAAACGGTTATTGATGTGCAAACTCACGATTCACGAAAAAGTCAAGAGTCATTAGTCAGGAGTAAAAGCATTCGGCTACCGATAAGTAAACTCACGATTCACGCCTCACGATTCACGAAAAATTGTCATTAGTCAAGAGTAGAAGTAAACGGCTATCGAGATTCAAACTCATTACTCCCGTCCGACCGGGTCATCCGGGCGGGCATAACTCATAACTCATTAATTTACATTAATAAAAGCTAATAAAGGTTAATTGCTAGTTTACTGAATTAAAAACCTGTTATTTAGCATTTTCTAAAAGACCGACCTATGAAAAAAATAGTAATTTTTCTCTTCGTAATGTTTTCTGCAATTATTGTATTTACTCAAAATGAATATGCAGAGCAAATAGATAATTTTTTCAAAAAAGCGCAAACCAATAATTTTTCGGGAAATGTATTGGTGGTGCATGAGGGGAAAATTATTTTGAAGGAAGGTTATGGGTGGAAGGATAGAGAAACGGAAATGCCGGAAGATGGGAATTCGGTGTTTGATATTGGTTCTATCACCAAACAATTTACCGGTGCAGCAATTTTGAAATTGGAGATGCAAGGTAAATTAAAAACCTCTGATCTGCTGAGTAAATATTTTCCGGAAATTCCTGCGGATAAAAAGAATATTACCTTACATCATTTACTGACACATTCAGCGGGATTTCCGGGAGCCGTTGGTGATGATTTCGAACAAATCAGTTCCGAAGATTTTATGAAACGCGCATTTAACGAAGAATTACTTTTTACCCCCGGCGAAATGTATGAATATTCAAATGTTGGATTTTCAATTTTAGGAATCTTAGTGGAAAAATTGTCAGGCAAAACATACGAACAATTTTTGCATGATGAAATATTTGTTCCTGCAGGAATGTTGCATACAGGATATATAATTCCACAATATGATCCTAATACACTGAGTGTAGGTTATACTTCAGATGGTGAAAGATGGGGAACTATGCCGGAGCGGTTTAATGGAATTAGTCCGGGTTGGCATTTAAAAGCTAACGGTGGTATTTTGAGCACTTTGGATGATATGTATAATTGGACGTTGGCATTGGAAGGAGAGAAAATTTTAAATAATGCGGCAAAAGAAAAATATTTTACACCTCATATTAAAGAATATCCTGATGGAGATACTTATTACGGATATGGTTGGGTAATAATGGATTCACCGGAGGGTAAAATGATATGGCACAATGGTGGCAATGGAATTTCGCTGAGCACTTTTATGGGATTTAATCAGCAAACAAAAACCTGTGTTATTGTGAATGTAAATATCGGCGGAAAAGTATCTGATGATTATGCATTAAAAATATATGATATTTTAAGGGGAATTAATGAAGTGCCCGATCCGGAATTGATTAAAAAAAGCAATGGTATTTATGCTCTTGATGAAGCGTCAAAAATAACAGTGGAATTTGATGAGTTCGACAGATTAATTGTTCTTTATTCAACACCCGCTGCATTTAATGTATTGATAAGTGATGGCACTGAAAAAAAAGAAATTGTTGAAAAATACAATAGCAAAACTCAGGAAATGCTCAGCGGATTATTTTCCGAAAATTACCAATTAATTGCTGATGCCTGGGATATGCCCGCAGAAGAATTCGCCAACGGTCCTGGTGAAATGTGGAAACAAACCACCAAGGAAAATGGAGGATTTATTAATACTGAAATATTAGGCACTGCATTCCGCCCTCAAATGAATATTTATATTACAGTAGCAAGAATAAATTTTAAAGAGGATGTTGTATATATGATGTATGTCTGGAATGATCAAACTCTGCGCGATGCCCGCGAATTGGAAACGCCGGATAAAATGTTTGAATGGGAAAATAATAATATTTTTTCCGCACCAAATAATAATAAAAAGATCGTTTTGGAGGATGGAAGTTTGAAGATCGTTTCTGAAATGGGGGTTACGACTGCGAAAAAAATTGACAATTGATAATTGATAATTGACAATTGATAATTGATAATTGATAATTGACAATTGACAATTTCGTCGGGAGGATGATTAAGCTTCGGGTGAAAATTGAGAGTTGAGAATTGAGAGTTGAGAATGTGTCGTCAGGAGGATGATTAAGCTTTGGAAAAATTGATAATTGATAATTGACAATGATCGTCAGGATGATGATTTTTCCTCCGAATTGGTATAATGTCTAGGCCCATGTCCTGTATTTCATATCCCGTGTCCCCCTTTCCTTTTCCTGTGTCCAGTCCCGTGTCCTTCTTCCAGTGTCCGTATTGTGTCCATTTTTTGCCGTTACCACGGACTAAAGTCCGTTGTTACAAGATGTATCGTCCCTTCGGGACTGGTAGTTGTTGAGCAAGTTTAAACTATCTATTTTTCAGCAACATTTTTTCATCCCTTTTTATTGTCAACCTATTTCAGGACAAGACACCTATTTCCTACTTCCTACTTCCTATGTCCCAACTTTACATAAATTTAACTTTATATTTACACAAAAAATATAAAGCATGCGTCAGGTACTTTTTCTCCTCTTAGCCCTTTTAGGTACTCAGGTTTATAGTCAGGTAGTTATTAATGAATATTCAGCATCCAATTGGAAACAATTTCAGGATAATCATAACGACTATGAGGATTGGTTCGAACTTTATAATGTTGGCGGATTGGATGTTGATCTTAGTGGTTATCATTTGAGTGACGACGATGATGAATTAAATAAATGGACAATTCCGGCAGGAACTATAATTGCTGCAAACGATTTTATTTTAATTTGGTGCTCTGGCAGAGATGTAGTGGAAGGTGATAATTTCCATGTAAATTTCAGACTTACACAAACCAAAAATAATCCCGATCAAATTATTTTATCGGATGCGGGTTTAAATATTATAGATTCGCTTACTATGGATTTTACACTCACGCATAATGCAAGAGCGAGAAGTGTGGATGGATCTGCAAATTGGAAAGTTTGTACAGATCCAACTCCGGGTGCTACAAATAATACGGCTTTAATGTTTTCCGCATATAGCGACAGGCCGGAAATGAATTTAGCAGGAGGTTTTTATAATACACCCGTATATGTTAGTATCTCAACCATTGAACCAAGTGGAGAAATTCATTTTACTTTAGATGGAACAGAACCAAAATTAAATGACCCGATATACACAGATTCTATTTTAATTGAAAATACAACGGTATTAAAAGCAAGAACTTTTTCTCCTGATCCAAATATACTTCCGGGTAAAATTCAGTTTAACACCTATTTTATTAATGTAAGTCATACCATGAGTGTGGTATCGATTGCTGCTGATACTTTATTGGAATTGGCAAATGGTGATCAGGACCTGGAACCGATAGGTTCTATTGAAATATTCGGTGCGGATCTCGATAGTAAAACAAGATCTTACGGCGAATTAAATTCGCATGGACAAGACAGCTGGGCAAATGATCAGCGCAGTATAGATTGGGTGAGCAGAGATGAGTTTGGATATAGCAATGCATTAAAAGAAAAGTTTTTTGATGTATCGGAGAGAGATGAATTTCAGAGAATGATTTTTCGTGCTGCAGGAGATGATAATTATCCTGCCGCACATCATTCAGAAAATGAAGGAAGTGCACATATGCGCGATGATTATATTCAGATGCTTGCAAAAAATGATGATCTTTTATTGGATGTAAGAACATCAGCAAGATGTATCGTTTATTTAAATGGTGAATATTGGGGAGTTTATTCATTCCGTGAAAAAACGGATGATCATGATTTTACGGAATTTTATTACAATCAGGGAAAATATGATCTGCAATATCAAATGACATGGGGAGATACCTGGAGTGAATATGGAGGAATAGCAACTGAAAATGCATGGGACGATCTTCGTGATCTTGCAGATGATAATGATCTTACCATTGACAGCAATTATGAAAAGGTGACCGATCTTTTAGATATTTATAGTCTTGTAGATTACATGTGTGTTAATACTTCTTCTGTTTGTAAAGATTGGTTGATATATAACACTGCAGTTTGGCGCGGATTTAATCCTGAAGGAACGCATCATAAATGGGGTTATACTTTATGGGATCTTGATGCAACTTTTGGATTTTATATTAATTATTCCGGTGTTCCAACCGTTGGTCCGGAAGCATTGCCATGTGATGTTGATGTATACGATCCTACCTGGTTTCCACCGAGTTATTTTGATGGAGAAGGTCATGTTCGTTTGATGAATAAATTGCGCACCAATCCCGAATTCGAACAATTTTATTTATCGAGATATACCGATTTGTATAATACCACTTTCAGTTGTGAAAATATGTTGTATTCACTTGATAGCATGATGGCGGTGATAGAACCTGAAATGGCAATGCATGCAGAAAGATGGTACGGTACTTACGATGAATGGCATGAAAATTTTATGGAATTGCGCAGCTGGATAGAAGAACGTTGCGCATTATTATATACAGGCATGAGTGATTGTTACGAACTTACAGGACCTTACGATGTAACATTTAATGTAGAACCTCCGGGGGCAGGTCATATAAAAATAAATACACTTACGCATTATGATCTTCCCTGGAATGGAACTTATTTCGGAGGAATGGAAAATAAATTAATTGCATATTCCAATGATATGGGAGCTTATGTTTTTGATCACTGGGAAGCAAATCATGCAACATTTTCTCCTGGTTGGGATTCCACTATGACAACCTTAACTCAATCAGATACCATCACCGCATTTTTCAGAGTTCCGACAAGTATTGAGGAAATACAAACAATTCCATTATCCGTTTATCCAACAGTTTTCACCAACGGAATTATAATAAATTTCGAATTAACAGAAAGCGTTCCTGTATCATTTAATCTCTTCAATAATCTCGGCCAAAAGATCGCCACAAAAATTGTTTCCGATAACACAAATCCAGGACAACATTTTATTGCATGGGATCTTACTGATCTGAATTTATCATTCGGTGTTTATTTGGTGGAGTTTGTTGCGGGGGATTATAGGAAGAGCGTGAAGGTAGTGGGAGGGAAGTAGGAAATAGGAAGTAGGAAGGAAGTAGGAAATAGGACACGGGACACAGGACTGACATAGGACATTGGAAAAGGAAATAGGACTTTAGTGTGTATCAGGTATCGGGTATCAGGAAAACAAATGGTGGGGTTTTTAGGAAATCTATTCCGTATCGAGTGTCCCCACAGAGTTACGCGCAGCGAACTCTGTGGATTCGGAGGTTGATTTTAAGGATTAAAATAATTTGCTGCTATTAATATTAATTTGTGGGCAAAATTTATTGGCCACTAAGGTCGATTATTATAAAGTTAATTGCTTCGGAGAAAATCAATAACTCCAGAGAGTTTCTCCACAGTGTTACCGAAGGAACGCTTTGGGAGGACTAGGATTACCTATCATGAGGATCGAATACCTTTCATGTTTATAAAAATAAATAACGACAATCATAATTATAAAAGTGATTTCAAGATAAAATAAAGTTAATTGTGGAATAATTAATTTATGAATAGATTCAAAGTATTTATTTGTGTTATAATTATTTTCATAATAATTAATTTTATTCAGGCTTTATTATTAAATTCTGTCAATAAGGAATGGAAATCCATTTCAACAAAATGTAACATGTCTGATTTTATTGCTTTAAATTTTGAAAGCGGGAATTTAAATGTATTTGGTGGAATAAATAACAAAAGCAAAAATCAAACAGGGGTATTATTATTGTTTACTGGTAAAAAAGTTGTTATTCTTAATATTACAGGAATGGAGATATGTGTCTATACTCAATTATGAACCCTAAACATTACTACTCCGAATCCACAGAGTTCCTTCGGTAACTCTGTGGGGAAATAAGAGCACGAAAATTGTGAAGTAGGAAATGGAAATTAGGATTGGATTGTCTATTTCCTACTTCCTATTTCCTACTTCTAGTGTCCCCTATTCAATAAGAAGCACCTTATCCTTCGGATACTTCACATTATACTGCAACAATAATTTTTTCTCCTCTTTGGCGTTGAGATTCAGTTCCCAGGTTATTATTTGTGTTTCTTCTTCTATTTTTCCACCACTGAAATCCATTTTTTCTACTATCATATCATTTTCAGTGGCAATTGGGAATTGATCCTGAATTACAATTTTTATGGGCTGTTGTTTATTGTTTTTGATCACGATCTCATAGGCTATAATTTCTTTTTTATTTGTGCCAATAAATTGTCGTTGCGTAAATTCTTTTAATTTATTGCGTTGAATTATCACACCCTTATCTCTTCCCAAAGAAATACTCAAAGTATCTTTTGCATAGGCAATATCTAAAATTGTTTTACCGAGATAAGCTCCTTCAAAAAATAAATTGGCTTCTCCGGTCAATAAATTCAGATCCTGCCAGTCGGTTATTTTTGCAGTGAGGAATGCATCTCTGTCGATTTTAGGAACTGCAAAATATTCGAAATCAGCTTTTACTTTTACAGCTTTTATATCAATGGTGTAGACTTTTCCATCATTTAAAATGGTATACGGTTCTGTTATATCATAAGTAAATGTTGTAGGTTTATATTCAAAATTTGTTTCGAGAGCGATCGTTTTGAGGTCGATCTTTTGAGAGTTTGATAAACTCTTTGCATCGCCACTAAAACCATAAGAATTAACAGCGTTACTTCTGAGGGTAACTTCCTGAAGCATATTTGTACTTTCAACCATCATAACATTTACCTGATTAGAGGAAATTGGTAATTCTATAGTATTGTAACCTATATAACTAAAAACAAGATAATTTGATCCTTGCGGTAATTGTAACATATAATTACCGTCGGCATCTGTTACAGTTCCTACTGTTGTTCCTTTAACAATTACTGTTGCAAATGATAAAGGGTCGCCATTCTGGTCTGTTATTTTACCTCTTACAACAGTAATTCCATTATTTTTATAATCCTGTTTTTTTCCTTGCACATAACCTGCATTTCCATAATACAATCTCCATGGATATAAAAATGGAGCAACTCCACTTTCATTTGGATTTCCATTACTTAAAGTAACTTTAACATCCTTCCAATCTTCCCCGCTGTTTTGATAAACATTCGCCTTGTAATAAATTTCCACAGGTTCATTAATATTATCTACACGCAGATCGTAATTCGCAAACCATCCTGCATTAAGAACATAATAACTGATCTCGAAACTTCCGGATGTTGCAGCCTTTGAAGATACAATAACATGAATTTCAGCGGTGGGTTTTTCCTTTTTTGCAAAAAGTGTATTTAGTTGTTGAGCTATTTTTTGAGATTCGTCGTTGAGCTCTTTTATTTTTTTATTGAGTTCATTTTGTTTCAGATATATTTCTGTCAATCGCGTGCGCTGGAAGTCAGCAGCTGCTTTTAAATTCTCCGTATTCACACCCACATTACTTCCTCCAATACTCTGATTTTTTTCCATCAAAAGTTGTTCCTGCTTATAAACATTTAATATCGAGTTGTTATAAGTAATTTGTTCTGCCAACTCCTCCTTTCTTTTTTCCAGTTGTTGTATCTCATCCGATACCGCCTGCACTTTGAGATAATTCATTTGATGTCCCACCGACATAATTGTAAAGGAGCCTTCCCCTTTAACTTGTATACTTTGTTTGTCGATATAGGGAGAGATATCAGTAAACACCATTTCCGTTTTGCCGGTTTCAATATTTGTTTTGGCAGTTCTGTTAATTTGTGCACCGTTGGTAAACACAATTACTTTTTCAATTTTAGAAGTTATGTTTTGTTTGGTTTGAGTAAAGAGCTGTGTTGTAAACAGCATAATTATTCCGGTAATGAGGATGCGCATAGTGGTTTTTTTGGTAAAATAACGACAAATTTCATAGGTAAATTTAAATATTTAAGGGGTCGGAGTAATATGTCATTTCAATGACCTTTTGGATAATATTAATATTGAGCTAACTCCAGGAAATTATGATAACTTAAAATTTATTCAATTTTCTAAAAATACCATTTTCTGCAAAAAATGTAGAAATATGCCTTTTGGCATGAAAAAAAGTAATCAAAATTTGGAAAATCGTTCATTTCTTGCATTATTTGCATGCCACAATCAAACCTTTTAAGTATGCAGCTCGACGAATTGGATTACAAAGTTTTGGAATTATTGATCAAAGACGGCAGGAAAAGTTTTACTGAATTGGCAGAAGAACTCAATGTGTCCGTCGGCACAGTTCGCAACAGGTTTAATTTATTTGTAGAGGAAAATCTTCTGACCATAATTGGGCGCGTAAATCCTGAAAAAATTGGATTTCATACTTATGCCCAAATTTTAATAAAAGTGCGACCGGTGGATAGAGTTTCGGAAGTGGCTGAACGCATAGCAACTTTGCCCGAGGTGAGTTTTCTAGCTATGACTACCGGAGCATACGACCTCGAGGTTAATGTAATGTGCCGTGATAACGATCATCTGGTGCAGTTAATGACTACCCAGATCACCAAAATGGATGGCATTTATGAAAGTTCCACTAATATTTATTTCAAAGTATATAAATATGCTCAACCCGATCTTTATCTGCTGAAATCAAAAGAAGATATGCAGGCAATTGATCAGGTTGAGGAGTAATATATTTTTGATTACCCGATAATATTAAAACCTGATCTTATGATTAAACAATCACACAAATTTCTGATTGTATTGCTGTTGCAATTTACTTTCGTATCTATTTTTTCTCAAACAACAATTACAGGCGTTGTGAGAGATTCATTAACAAACGAAACGCTTGTTGGCGCAAATATCCGTTTGCAAAGTGATCCTACTGTAGGCGCAGGAACAGATATAGATGGCGCCTTTACTTTATCATCACCTGTTGCATCCGGGAAACTTATAATTTCTTTTGTAGGATATAAAACAAAAGAAATTAATTTTTCAGGCCCAGGGAATTTGAATATTGTTTTGCGATCGGAAAGTGCTCTCGATGAAGTGATAGTTGTAGGATACGGCACGCAAAAGAAAAGTGATATCACAGGATCTATTTCCTCCACAAAAAATGAAGAATTCGCCGATCAGCCCATTTCAAATATAGCCGGAAGTATACAGGGAAAAGTTTCGGGAATTGATATTCGAAATGCTTCCGGAACACCAGGTGCGGGTTTATTGGTAAGTGTTAGAGGACAAAATAATCCACTTTATGTGGTGGATGGAATTCCCATGATAAGTGAAAGTAATTCCTCCATTTCCACTTCTTTTGATCTGCAGGGAAATTCCGTTGGAAACGGACAGAATATTAGTTCTATTTCTGACATTAATCCTGACGATATTGAATCCATAGAAATATTAAAAGATGCATCCGCTGCTTCTATTTATGGAGCTCGTGCAGCTAACGGAGTAATTTTAATTACCACAAAAAGAGGTAAGGCCGGTAAAACAAATTTTAGTTTGAATTATTATACCGGAATTCAACAGGTAAGCAGGCCAATTGATTTTTTAAGTTCAGAAGAATTGGTTGATCTGATAAATGAGGCCCGTTTAAATGATCTAAATGCATACAATGCCGATCCAACTATTTTCGGGGAGGATTATGATCCTGCATTGTCGACAAATGAATTACCGGAAAGTTGGAATACAGGTGTTAACACAAACTGGATGGATGAAATTTTTCAAAATGCACCTATTAACGACATTGAATTTTCGGCATCAGGTGGAAATGATAAAACAACTTTTTTTATCAGTAATTCCTATTTCGATCAACAGGGAATTGTAATTGAATCATTTTATAAAAGATATTCCAGCAGATTAAATCTTGATCATAAGATCAACGATAAATTTTCGATGGGTGAAAATCTTTCCCTCAGCTTTTCCAATAACAGAAGAAGTTTAAACGATAATGTTTATACAGGAACAGTTACAAATGCTATAGGAGCCTCTCCATTAATGCCTGTATATGATGAGGATGGAAATTATGCGAACTTCGAAGATTATCAGGCGAGCTGGTTAAGTGATAATCCTGTTTTATCTACAAAAGAAATAATTCCCGGAACAAAAAGTTTCCGCACTTTGGGAAGTGTTTTCGGGGAATATAAAATAACCCAACAATTAAAATTCAGAAGTACCTGGAGCATTGATTATACCAATTTAAGTGATGATATTTATTTTAGTCCTTTAACTACCGATGCAGAAACAGTTGGTGGAAAAGCCACTAATAGCAATTTTACACAAACAGTTTGGCTGGGCGAAAATATTTTGAGTTACGATAAACCATTAAATAATAAAAGTGCAATAAATGCAATTGCAGGATTTACACTACAGGAATCGAACAGCGATTATTTAAGTATCAGTGGTCAGGGATTTCCTATTGGAACAGATCTGCAGGATGTTTCCAGTGCTGCATTAATTACAGGTGGAGAAAGTTTTTCCAGCAGATGGGCGCTTGTTTCTTTTTTGGGAAGAGTTAATTATAATATACAAAGTAAATATTTATTTTCACTGAGTGCGAGAGCAGATGGATCTTCTCGTTTTTCACCGGAAAATCAATTTGGATTTTTTCCCGCAGGATCCGCAGGGTGGCATATGAGCGATGAAACTTTTTGGCCAAGTGCATTATTTATTTCTGATCTGAAATTAAGAGCGAGTTATGGTATTACAGGTGATCAGGAGATTGGAAATTATCAATATATTTCATTTTGGTCGCCGGTGGGTTACAACGGACAATCAGGAGTTGGTCCTCGTAATTTAGCAGATGAAAATTTAAAATGGCAAACAAATAAAATGCTCAATATCGGTATCGATTATGAATTGTGGGAAGGAAGAATTAGTGGGTCACTGGAATATTATAAAGGTAATAAAACTGATCTGCTAAGTGAAGATGTTATTCCCGGAACTACAGGTTTTGGAAGCATAACCAGAAATTATGGAAATATAGAAAACAGTGGAGTGGAATTATCTGCCAATGCATATTTAATTGACAGAAAAGATTTTGATTGGTCGTTCTCCTTTAATATCAGTTATTTACATAATGAAATTATTGATCTTAGTACGGATAGTATTTTAATTAGTGCGTATAATGATCTTACCTCGACACATATTTTAGCAGAAGGGCAACCTGTAGGATCTTTCTGGGGTGTTCCTTACGAAGGTGTTGATCCTGAAACCGGTGATCCAATTTATACCGATACAAATGGTGATGGAATTATTGATGATGATGATGCAGTTATTATTGGAAAGGCCACACCTGATTTTTATGGAGGCTTTAGCACCAATGTAAAATATAAAAAATTCGATCTGGGAATTGCAGCAACCTTTACCATTGGAAATGATGTGTATAATTTGATAAGATCAACATATCAAACAGGTGGATGGAGTGATTATGGATGGGATGAGGATTATTTTTTATATCAGGTGTATGCAAATAATTCGCATGTAATTGACGATCGCTGGCAACAACCGGGTGATGTTACGGATATTCCGCGAGCATCTTTATTTAATTATAATTATTATTCCAACTCCTCACAAAGTATTGAAGATGGATCGCATTTACGTATTCGTGAAGTGAGTTTAGGGTATACTATCAAACCTGCAAATACGAATTTATATCAGAGTTTGAGGGTGTATGTGCAAGTTCAAAATGCATACATATTTACAAAATATACAGGATTTGATCCTGAGGTGAGTTCCACCGGTGGTGGCGCCCCACAAACAGCAGGAGTTGATTATGCGGCTTATCCGCAGGCGAGAACATATATGCTGGGATTTAACTTTAAATTTTAATTTTTTCTAAATTTAATTATATGAAAAAACAAAATATATTTTTACCAATTGGGATACTGTTTTTCCTGGTAATATTTTCATCCTGTGAAAAATTTCTGACAGAAACATCTACAAATGATGTTGCAAACGGAGATATGTTTACCGACCTTGCAAGTCTCGAAAGTGCACGAATAGGTTTATACAATACTTTGCAAAACCAATATTATTACGGCGGATATTACCAATTGTTAAGTGATGCATACAGCGATAATGGAGCAACAGGTGGATATGACAATGCAGATCTCGATGAATTTGGGTTAAAAGCGTTGACTGCTTCCAATATATATGTTGAAAATTGTTGGATAGCAATTTACAATACTATTTATACTGCAAATCAGATCATTACAAATATTGATGGAATTTCTGATCCGTTATTGTCAGAAGAATTAAGAAATGATATAAAAGGAGAAGCCCTGACCATACGTGCACTTGCACATTTTGATCTACTGCGCATGTGGGGAGAACATTGGGATATTACATCACCACTTGGAATTCCGGTTGTTACATCCATTTTATCAATTGATGATGCGGCCATTCCGAGAAATACCGTAGTAGAAACTTATGATGCGATCTTAACTGATCTTTTAATAGCAGAATCAATTCTAAGTGACGATGATCTGCGTTTTGATGAACCAACATTTAAAGGCACACAATTTATATCTAAAACCGCTTGTCAGGCTTTGTTAGCAAGAACATATCAATATAAAAGTGATTATATAAATGCCGCATTTTACGGTGATCTGGTATTCGGCTCAGGACTTTTTGGCCCTTTGTCAGGGGATGAATTTTTAAGTATATATTTATCTCCTACAAATGGTGAATCCATATTTGAATTACAATTTAATGTGCAGGATAAAAGTCAATTTAATGCACTTACCTATGCAAGACCGGATGCATTAAGAAGTGAAGTTTCCTTTTTAACTTCTGAAGATCTTAAATTGTTTTTTGAAACCAGAGATGGTGATATCAGATCTCAGTTGGTTGACTTTATAGCAAATGATGTAAGTATTGAACCGGATGGCAGGTCTCAAAAGTATCGCGGAGAAATATTTCAGGATAATTCTGCTTTTATACTTCGATTTAGTGAAATGGCTTTGATTAAAGCGGAGGCAGAAGGGTTTGTTGGAGGTGGAATTGATGAGATAAATACTTTGCGCGGTCTTCGTGGTTTAGATCCCGTGGTGATAGCTAATGAAGAAGAATTTTTACAAGTTTTGATGGATGAACGCAGAAGTGAATTAAATTTTGAGGGTAATCGTTATTATGATCTGGCGCATTTCCAATTGGTGGATGAAATATTGGGAGAAGATGTTTTACCTTGTTTCCCAATACCTGATCGTGAGATAGGTGCCAGTGGTGGTTTATTACAACAATATCCGGGGTACTAATTAAATATGAAAAAATTCACATCTATAAATCCTTTTGATCAATCTGTAATAGCAGAATATGTTTTGTTTGATGATCAAAAATTGGATACGGTTTTATCCTCTTCTGAAAAAGCATTTTCAGATTGGAAAAATACCTCTATCGATTTTCGCGCAGATCTTTTAAATAAAGCAGCAAAAGTTTTACGTGAGAACAGGGAAAAATATGCGATGACCATTTCATTGGAAATGGGGAAAATATTAAATGAAAGCAGGGCAGAGGTAGAAAAATGTGCATGGAATTGTACTTATTATGCCTCGCATGCAGAAAACATGATAGAAAAGGAGATCATTAAAAGTGATGCCCATAAAAGTTATGTTGTTTTTGAACCAGTAGGTTGTGTTTTTGCAATAATGCCCTGGAATTTTCCTTTCTGGCAGGTATTTCGTTTTGCAGCCCCTGCATTAATGGCGGGAAATACCATTATTTTAAAACATGCCAGAAATGTGAGCGGATGTTCTCTTGCAATTGAAAGTATTTTTCGGGAGGCCGGATTTCCCGAACATGTATTTCAATCTGTAATCGTAGATAGCAGTGCCATGGAAAAAATAATATCTCACGATATAATTCAAGGAGTAACTTTAACGGGCAGTGAAATTGCAGGTAGTTCTGTGGCATCCATTGCAGGTAAACATATTAAAAAAACCGTGATGGAATTAGGAGGTTCCGATCCGCTTATAGTTTTAAAAGATGCCAATATAAAAAATGCTGCAAAAATTGCAATTCAATCGCGATTTCAGAATGCAGGTCAAAGTTGTATCGCTTCCAAACGATTTATTGTTGAAAGTGAATGTAAGGTCGACTTTATAAATGCAATACTCGATGGAGTAAATAAATTAAAACAGGGCAATCAATTATCGGAAGAAACTACCACCGGGCCAATGGCTAAAATTGATCTGGCTGAGCAATTGGAACAACAAGAAATTCAATCGGTAAAACTAGGTGCCATTATTACCATGGGTGGAAAAAGGTCGGGAGCAAATTATCAACCAACTATTTTAGAAAATATTCAACCTGGAATGCAAGCTTTTGATGAGGAATTATTTGGGCCTATAGCAAGTATAATTGAAGCACGCGATGAAATGCACGCGATCGCCATTGCAAATAATAGCAGATATGGATTGGGTGCAACCTTATTTACGGAAGATCTTGAAAAAGCACAATTATTAGCACGAAAAATAAATGCAGGAGGAGTATTTATAAATGCCATGGTAAAATCTGATCCCCGTTTGCCCTTTGGTGGAATTAAAAAATCGGGATATGGAAGGGAGCTGTCGCATTATGGGATGAAGGAGTTTATGAATATTAAAACGATTTTTTTGAACAATTGAGAATTGGTTCATAGTCAACAGTGGGCAGTGGGCAGTGGGCAGTGGGCAGTGGGCAGTGGGCAGTGGGCAGTGGGCAGTGGGCAGTGGGCAGTGGGCAGTGGGCAGTGGGCAGTGGGCAGAATTTACGCCGCAAAATTAATGTAATACTGAAAAAAAGTCAACAGTAACAGTGGGCAGTTTGTAACATTGGAAAATATTGCTTCGAATTGAACAAGATGAATAAAAATTAATCATTAAAAAATAAAAAATAAAAATCGGATCCTAAGCTTGAAACTTATGGACATCCAAAAAAATAATATCGAATCCGCCAGTGGTCGGACAGGTATAGAACAAAGATTAAAGAACAACAAACAGATCGTAAGCCTGAAACTTTTGCAAACCATGTAAACTTATAACCAACTTAGAACTCAGAACCCAGAACCCAGAACCCAGAACCCAGAACTCAGAACCCAGAACCGAAACATGTAGTGATCGACGCAGGAGATCTACTACATGTCAGAACTCAGAACAATGAAGGAATTAACAAAAACAGAATTATTACACGAACGAAGAAAAAAACTTGTACCAAACGCATTGGGAATATTTAATCCTTCGAGTGTGGTGTCGGCGAGGGGTGCAATAATTACGGATGCGGATGGAAGAAAGTTAATAGATTTTGGGGGTGGAATAGGGGTTATTAATGCGGGACATTGTCCGGCGCCTGTGGTTAAGGCAATTCAGGAACAGGCGGAAAAATTTCTGCATACCTGTTTTAATGTTTCTATTTACGAACAATATTTGGATGCGGCGGAGAAATTAATTTCTTTAATTCCACATGGAGAGAATACAAAAGTGATGTTTACAAATAGTGGTGCGGAAGCGGTGGAGAATGCCATTAAAATTGCACGACAGGCAACAAATCGATCTGCAATTATATGTTATTCGCAGGCATTCCATGGAAGAACATTATTAGCTTCAACTCTTACAAGTAAAGTAGGATATAAAACAGGATTCGGACCTTATGCACCTGAAATTTATAGAATAGATTTTCCGGCCTATTCGTATTTTAAAGGTTATGCAACGGAGGATGAAGTAAGTCTTGTGCATATTCATAAATTAAATGATTTTTTTAATACGTATGTGCCGGCAAAAGAGGTTGCAGCAATAATTGTAGAACCAGTTCAAGGTGAAGGTGGATTTCATGTATTACCTAAAAAATATTTACAGGAATTAAGAAAAATATGTGATGAACATGGAATACTTTTAATTCTGGATGAAATACAAAGCGGGTTTGGCAGAACAGGAAAATGGGCAGCATTTCAGCATTATGATATAATTCCTGATCTCAGTACTTGGGCAAAAAGTATGGGAAGCGGAATGCCTATAGGGGCTGTTATGGGTAAAACAGAAGTGATGGATAATATTAATGCAGGAACTATTGGTGGAACATTTTCCGGAAATGCAATGTGCTGTGTTGCTGTAACAGCAACGCTTAATTATATGGAGGAAATTAATATCAATGCAAAAGGAATTAAAGTGGGTGCAAAAATTTTGGAGGCCTTTAATGCTTTTAAAGAAAAATTTCCAAAACATATTTCAGATGTAAGGGGTTTGGGTGCAATGATGGCATTTGAATTAAGTATAGATGGTAATATCACCAAACCAGATACAGAGTTATGTAAAAAACTTGTGCAGCGCTGTTATGAAAAGGGTTTGATCGTACTGAGTGCCGGTGTATATGGAAATGTGATCCGTAACCTCGCACCACTTGTAATAGAGGAGGATGATCTGTTAAAGGGATTATTAATTATAGAAGAAAGTTTGATGGAATTAACACAATAACTTAGAGGTATTTTGCAATTTGAGGAGGACATTAAAAAATGAGAAAACAATTTATTAACGGAATTTGGGTGGATGCAAATAATGCAGGTGTTTGGGATGTGATGAATCCCGCAACAGATGAATTAATTTGTACGATTCAATTTGGTGATGGTACAGATTGTAAGTTGGCAATAGATGCAGCGCAAAATGCATTTAAAACATGGAGTGTAATTTCACCCTGGACACGTGCTGAAATATTAAAAAATGCTGCAAATATTATCCGAAAAAATATTGCAGAATATGCCCGCGATATGGTAATGGAAAGTGGCAAACCGATTGCAGAGGCTAAGGGTGAATTAAATGTGGCAGCAAATTTATTTGAATGGTTTGCAGAGGAAGGAAAACGCAGTTATGGTAAAGTAATTCCATCATCAAGAACCGATAAACGAATGCAGGTAATATATCAGCCAATGGGTGTGATTGGTGTAGTTACCGCTTGGAATTTTCCTGCCTATAATCCTGCAAGAGCTTGGGCAGCAGCATTGGCAGCCGGGTGTACTGTAGTAGCGAAGGTTAGTGAATATACACCTCTCACAGGAATGAATTTAATTGCTGCATTAATCGAAGCAGGAATTCCCGCAGGAGTAATTAATCTTGTAAATGGTGATGCTTCAAAGATCGGAAATGAATTGTTGAATAATATTCATGTTAAAAAAATAAGTTTTACCGGAAGTACAAGAGTTGGGAAAATATTAATGGATGGAGCATCGCGAACCAATACAAAATTAGCGTTGGAGTTAGGTGGAAATGCACCCGTTATTATTATGGCTGATGTGGATGTGGAGCAGGTTGCAAAAACTTCTGTCAATACAAAGTTTCGAAATTGCGGACAAGTTTGTATTTCCCCCCAAAGATTTTATGTTCACGAAAATATTTATGATCAATTTCTAAAAGCAGTTGTAAAACACACAGAATTATTAAAAATAGGAAATGGGTTGGATCCGGAAACTAAATTAGGACCGCTCATTAATAAAAATCAACAACAAAATGTTTTAAATATCATTGATCAGGCCAAAAAGGAAAATAATAAAATTTTAACCGGTGGTGATATAATGGATAAAGGAAATTTTATTGCACCGGTAGTGATTGATGTTACTAATAATAATTCTGAATTTATAAATAAAGAAATTTTTGGTCCGGTATTGCCTTTAATTAAATTTTCCACAAAGGAGGAAGTAATTGCCAAAGCAAATGATACACCTTATGGCCTGGCTGCTTATATCTGGACCAATAATTTAAATGATGCAATTTATCTATCCGAAAAATTGGAGTTTGGAATGGTAGGGATAAATGAATGGGCACCACAGGGAACTGAGGCACCTTTCGGAGGTTGGAAACAAAGCGGATTAGGCCATGAAAGTGGAAGTGAAGGGCTGTACGAGTATTTAGAAAAAAAATTAATAAGCATAGGAAATTTATAAATAGGAAATTAATTTTAAGGAGTAGTCTTAGCAAACTCATTACTCATAACTCATAACTCATTCCGATCATATGGAAGAATTCTATTTCGGCTGGTTATCCATAATCCCACCACTGGTGGTAATTCTCGTTTCCATCTTATTGCGCTCCTCTTTTGAAGGATTATTAATCGGATGCCTTGCAGGATTTATAATGATAGATGGTTGGGGATTTTTTGATGGATTTATCACCTCACTTTATGCGGTGATGACCGATGAAGATACAGTATGGGTAATTGTGGTTTGCGGATTATATGGTTCCATCATGGCCTTGATGATCAGAAGTGGAGGTGCGAAAAAATTTGGAGAAAGAATGTTGGAGCGAATTCAAACTAAACGTCAGGCGTTGATGGGCACATGGTTATTGGGAATATTTGTTTTTATTGATGATTATTTAAGCGCATTAACAACCGGTATTACCATGCGGAATGTTACCGATAAATTTAAAATACCTAGAGAATATTTAGCCTATATTGTTAATACGTTATCACCGCCATTATGTGTGATAGTTCCCATTTCCACATGGACTTTATTTATAGGAGTACAATTAGAAGAATCCGGATTTGCCGCGTCGGGTGAAGGGTTAAAAACATATTTTTCTATTATCCCTTTTGTTGCCTACGGCTGGATATCGGTTTTAATGGTGCCACTTTTTATTTATGGAGTAATTCCAATGTTCGGCAAAATGAAAAAGGCAATTCACAGAGCAGAAACTACCGATGAAATAATTCCCGAAGGAACAAAATTATCGAGTGTTCACTTTGAAATATTTCCTAAACTGGTAAATCCGAAAGCGCGTTATTTTTTAATACCGATGTTGGTAGTCCTTATTGCAACTATGGCGTTTCAGGATTTTTCCACTCCTGGAATTGAAATTGATGCTCTCAAGGGAGTGCTTATTGGAGTTGCATTTACTTTTTTATATTTTTTAATTCGCAAATTGTCTACTGTTCAGGAATTAACCGAAACAATATTTTCCGGATTTAATTCTATGTTATTCGCATTGGCATTGGTTGTGATTTCACTCATGTTGAAAGAGGTTGGTGATAAAATGGGATTAACTCAATATGTGATCAATTCAGTTTCGCCTTATGTGAGCAGAGAATTTTTACCCGTCATTATTTTTATTTCACTTTCTGTGATCTCCTTTACCACGGGTTCGAGTTGGGGACTATATGTTGTAGCGATTCCTATTGTTATACCGCTTGCACAATCCATCGATTCAAATGTGCTGTTAAATATTGGAGCAATAATAAGTGCCGGAGTTTTTGGTGCAAATGCATGTTTATATTCTGACGCCACTATATTAACCTCTCAAAGTTGTGAAACCAATAATATGCAACACGGCTTAACACAGCTGCCCCTGGCATTATTGGCATTTGGTTTTAGTTGCATCGTATATGTAATATTGGGATTTATTTTTTAAAATATTTTTAAATTAAAGGGATTAAAAAATTATGTTATTTTGAATAAGATTCATTATATAAATAACGGTATATTATTTACAAATACCCGTGAAGAACATGCTTCAGCCTTGGAAGAACTTCAGTATATTGTATTTCCAAACCTTGCGGAGAATGAAATATTGCAGGCGGAACATTATCTAAAACATCTTAAAATTTTCCCCGAGGGACAGTTGGTAGCTCTCGACAACAATAAAGTAATAGGTGGAACAACCACAATGCGTTATAATTTTGACCTTAATGATCCCGTTCATCATACTTTTAATGAAACCGTAGCAGGAGGCTGGCTCACAAATCACGATCCAGAAGGGGAATGGTTATATGGAATTGATGTAAGCGTACATCCAGATTATCGCGGTCGCGGTGTTGCAAAAGAATTTTACAAAATACGAAGTGAGATCGCCAAAAAACTTGGATGTAAAGGGCAGTTAACCGTTGGAATGCTCAATGGATATATTAATTATAAAGATCATTTGACCATTGACGAGTATTATTTAAAAGTAAAGTCTCACGAAATTTTTGATCCAACCGTTTCTGTTCAGGAAAAAATAGGATTTGAAATAAAAGGATTGATAAAAAATTATCTTAATGACCCCACTTGTGGTAATGCGGGAGCGATAATAGTGATGTACCGATGAAAAAATAATGTACCAATGTACCAATTAACAGCCAAAAAAATAATTGATAATTGATAATTGACAATTGATAATGAAACAGCCAAAAAAATAATTGATAATTGATAATTGACAATTGACAATGAAACAGCCAAAAAAATAATTGATAATTGACAATTGATAATTGACAATGAAACAGCCAAAAAAATAATTGATAATTGACAATTGATAATTGACAATGAAACAGCCAAAAAAACTAAGCATTGTAAAATATATACATAAATCAAACTTTAAATTTTACCGAAATGTAACGACCGTCGAATGAGCGGCTGTTCATTGGTACATTGGTACATTATTACATTGTTACATTAAAAAGCATTAAATTTAAACTATGAGTTCTATAAATCTTAAAACCTCCATCCCCGGCCCTAAGTCGTTGGAAATTATTGAGAGGAGAAAAAATGCCATGCCTCTTGGGCTTGCAAAATCAACGGATATTGCAATTCATTCGGCTGAGGGTGGAGTTGTAATTGATGTGGATGGAAATACTTTGCTTGATTTTGCCGGTGGAATAGGGATGATGAACATAGGTCATAATAACAAACTCGTGGTGGAGGCCATGAAGGAGCAATTATATAAATATACCCATATCTGCTCCTTGGTTGCAACTCCGGAGCCCTATGTTGAATTAGCAGAATTATTAAACAGTTTAACTCCCGGTAATTTCCCCAAAAAAACATTATTGGCGAACAGTGGAAGTGAGGCCGTGGAAAATGCGGTGAACATCGCCAGATATTATACCAAAAGGTCCGCTGTAATTTGTTTTGAAGGAGGATATCACGGTCGCACATTGCTAACATTAAGTTTAACAAGTAAATACGCATTATTTAAAAAGGGATTTGGACCTTTTGTTAATGATATTGTTCGTTTACCATCACCAAATATTTATCGCAAACCTGATCAATTAACAGAGGAAGAATATATTCAATTTTGTATTAACCAATTTGAAGTGGCAATGATCTCACAAATTGATCCTGATAGTGTTGCCGCAATTATTATTGAGCCTGTATTGGGGGAAGGAGGATTTATTCCCATGCCGAAATTATTCCTGCAAAAATTGAGAGATGTTGCTTCCAAACATAATATCGTTTTAATATTCGATGAAATACAATGTGGTGCTTCGCGTACCGGAAAATTATTTGCCTGCGAACATGTGGATGTTGTTCCAGATATTATTTGTTCTGCAAAATCAATTGGAGCAGGAATGCCAATTAGTGCAATTACCGGAAGAGCAGAAATTTTAGATGTTGTACATTTAGGTGGTATAGGTGGGACATATGGTGGTAATCCTGTTTCATGTGTTGCCGCTATTCAATCACTCAAAATATTATCTTCTCCTGAATTTTTAAATCGTGTTAATAGAGTTGGGGAACTTATTGCAGATGAACTTGAAAAGTGGAAATTAAAATATTCCTGTATTGGTGATGTTCGAGGAATTGGCGCCATGCGATTAGTGGAATTCGTAAAGGATAGAAATACCAAAGAACCTGATGTAGAGATCGCCATGGAAATTATAAAGGATGCAATTGCACACGGAATAATTTTAATTCGTGCCGGATTATTCAGCAATTGTATACGTTTACTTCCTCCAATTGTAATGACCGATGAACAATTATTGGAAGGATTAAATGTTTTGGAAATGGCAATACAAAGTGCGCAATTAAAAAGAAATTAATCTTTACAAATTAATTTGGAGGCGAATAATAATTAATGGCGGATAAAATATTCTTTAATGGCAAAATATTGACACAGGATAAACAAAATCCTAAGGCATCGGCGTTTGCTATTAAAAACGGAAAATTTATTGCAGTAGGAGATGATAAAAATATACTTGAATTAAAATCCCCCCAAACCCTTTTAATTGACCTTCATAATAAAACTGTTTTACCGGGATTTAATGATGCCCATATTCATGTCTGGAAGGTCGGCAATTTATTAACTTCATTGTTGGATCTGAGAGGTATTAAAAGCCTCGGGGAAATGCAGGATAAATTAAAAGATTATGCGCATAATAATCCTCAATTGGAATGGATTTTAGCCAGAGGATTTAACGAGGCGCTTTTCCCGGATAAAAAAATGCCTGATAAATTCGATCTCGATAAAATAATTACTGACCGGCCCGTTTGTATTACTCGAACCTGTGCACATCAAATAATTGTTAATTCAAAAGCGCTCGAATTTTGTAATATAGTTACTGACACAAAAGTTCCGCAGGGAGGTGAGATCAAATTATTGCCCGATGGTTCACTGGCAGGGCATTTCACAGAAACTGCCATAGGATTGATTTTAAGTAAAATTCCAAAATACAACAAGATACAATTACGTGAAATGATTCTTGCTGCGCAGGATAAATTGATAGAATGCGGAATTACTGCCGCCACTGATCCAGCTGTGGAAAAAGACCTTATAGAAGTATATAAGGAAATGGATAGGAATGGTGAATTAAAGATCAGAATAAATATATTTCCCATCAGAGTTCCTGATGGAATAAATAAAGTATATCCATTACCGGAAAAATACAGGTCAGATCTTTTAAATATCGACACCGTTAAATTTTTTGCTGATGGTGGCTTAAGTGGAAAAACGGCTGCTATGAAAAAGCCCTACAAAAATTCAAATGAATCAGGGGTATTGAGAATTGAAAAAGAGACATTTAAAAAATTGGCACTCGAATCTCAGGATGCCGGTTTTCGAATTGCTGTGCATGCAATTGGCGATTCTGCTATCGAAATGGTTTTGAATGTATTAGAGGAAATTGCTCCTTTTAATAGAAGTAAAATAAATCATCGTATAGAACATGTTGGATTTCCATCCCAATACGATCTGAAAAGAATGGCCGATTTAAACATCAGTGCCGTGATGCAACCAATTTTTATTTATGAATTAGGGAAAAATTTCAGGCAAAATCTATCCGAAGAATATTTAAACAAGATTTATCCCGTAAAATCAATAATTCAGAGGGGAATAAATGTGGCATTTTCCACAGATGCTCCGGTGGTTGTAAATTTTGATCCTTTATTTAATATAAATTCCGCTATGAATAGAATTGATGATAGGGGAAACAAACTTTCAGCGGATCAAAAGGTAACTTTTGAAGAAGGTGTATTTGCATATACAATGGGTTCCGCAATCGCCTCAGGTTATTCAGAAAAATTGGGGTCAATTGAAATTAATAAATATGCAGATTTTGTGGTATTACAAGATGAACAAAAGGTGTATTCCACATTTGTAAACGGAGAACAATTAATAGTATGAATTTAAATCATTTTCGTCCGTTTATTCCATATAAATTCGTGTAATTGTTAATTTTAACTCAATTTTTTTTAAAAATTAAATAAAAACAGTATACTTGTATCTTAATTAAGAACTATGAAGAAAAATTATACCAAATTATTTATTGGAAAACCTGCACTGCTGGTAGCTTTAGCATTAATTTCCATTTCCTCCCGGGCACAATCTTATATTCAATCGGCCTGCGACTTTACTCCGATGTCAACGGAAGGGACGTTTTTATGTTTAGGGGACGATGAAGTTAGTGCTGCAATTCCCCTCGGCTTTACGTTTGAACTGTATGAAGTTCCTTTCACGGAATGTTATATAAGTTCTAACGGTTATTTGTCGTTTACCGCAGGACTTGGTTCTAGTTGTTGCACAGGGATCATTCTCCCATCGGGCACTTATCCCTACTCTATCTTTTTTGGACAAGAAGATCTTGATCCGAATGCTTGTGTGGATGGTGATATCACATATTATACTACAGGTGCTCCAGGAAGTCAGGTATTTGTATTAAGCTACACTGATGTGCCTCATTATCCTGGTCCTGAAGGTACATTTCCTATAACAGTTCAAGTTCAATTGTATGAAGGAACTCAGGAAGTTCGAATTGTTACTACGAATTATAATGGTGATGGGGGACTTTCTACTATGGGTTTAAACAAAAATGCTTTGGAAGCAGACGTTGTGCCGGGAAGAAATAGCGAAGATTGGTCAGCTTTTGACGAATGTATCTCATTTTTACCTGATGGACTACCTGATGAAGGTTGCACTGACCCTGAAGCTATAAACTACGATCCAGGCGCTGAAATTGATAATGGTTCTTGCTTCTTCGGATATTTATATTCCGAATGTGATTATGTAACCATGCCAACTGAAGGTACTATTGTTTGTTTAGGTGATGATGAAGTTTCGGCCGCAATTCCTATGGGTTTTGATTTTCCATTTTATGGTATTACGCATTCTGATATTTATCTTGGTTCAAATGGCTATGTAACATTTAATGCGGGATTAGGAACTGCTTGTTGCACTGGACAAATTTTACCAAACGGTATTTATCCAAATTCAATATTTTTAGGTCAGGAAGATCTTGATCCAAATTTCTGTGTTGATGGTGAAGTAAATTATTATACTTCAGGACTTGCCGGTAGTCAAATTTTTGTTGTTAATTATTTAAATGTTCCGCATTATAATGCCGATGCTGATCCTACTTATTTTCCGGTTACTGTGCAACTTCAATTATATGAAGCAACCGGGGAGGTTAAAATAGTTGTAACCCAATGGAATAATGACGGTGGTGCCGCTACTATGGGTTTGAATTATGACGGCGTAATTGCAAATCCAGTTGAAGGAAGAAATTCTGAAATTTGGGATGCATCAGAAGAATGCCATTCCTGGTTGCCAAGTGAAGGTCCAATTCCGGTTTGTGATATTCCAACGGGTTTATATGCAGATGGAATAACAACAGATGATGCAGTTTTACATTGGGATGCAATGGATGGTGCAGATCAATATAGAGTTACACTTCAAAATACAGCTACAGGCTTAATAAAAACACGTGGATTTGAATCAAATGTTGTGGAGATAGTTGACAAATTAACTCCGCTAACAACTTATGCTTTCCGTGTTAAAACTGTTTGTTATGATATTCTTGGTGAGATAACACCTCCATCAGAATGGTATTATTTTACAACACTTGGCCGCATAGGTACAACCGAAGCAGCAATTACCATGTATCCAAATCCAAATGCGGGTCAATTTACATTGCAGATAAGTGATTATAGCGATAATGCATTTGAATTATTTGTTTATGATGCAATGGGTAAAATTGTTTATAATAAATCCATTCAAATTGACAATGCAAATTATACAGAGCAGATCAATTTGGAAAATGTGGCATCTGGTATTTATCAGGTTAAATTGTTAAACAATGATGCACAATTAACATATCCTGTTGTGATACAGAAATAATGAAGTGAAAAATATGTCAGCAGGTCATCCGAAAAGATGACCTGCTTTTTTTTGTATATATCTCTATATTTCTGCCTAATTTGTTTACTTGAATGCAAGAACTTGGATAAGTTTATGTAGTAACTTGTCTGGGTTAGGTTGTATTTCGATCAAATTTCTTCTTGAATTTTATTTAAGATTACACCTTGGTTAATTCATTTTTTTATTTACCTTTAAACCACATTTATTATAACTATAAACTTAAATTTTAACTAAAAAAACACATTTATGAAAATTTTTAACGTATCAAAACGTATGGCTATCGCAACGCTGAGTTTACTTTTAGCTTCAGCAACTGCTTTCGGTCAATACTGCACTCCAACCTATACCACAGGTACGGTTGAAGGTGATTATTGCGGTTACGTCGGTTTAGGAACTATTGATAATCCTACAGATGGTGCTCCTGCTCCGTTTTACAGTGATTATACGTTTATGTCTACCGATGTTGCTTTGGGTTCATCTTATACAGTAACAGTTGGTTCAGGATCCTATACCTCCAATAATGATATTGCAATTTGGATCGATTACAATCACGATGAAGATTTTTATGATGCAGATGAATTGGTAGGAACTGTGGTAGATCTTGGTGCTTTCGCAACAGGCACAGCAACATTCAGTATTCCTGTAACTGCAATTGGAGGACCAACAAGAATGCGCGTTCGTGAAATTTTTAATATGCCAACAACTCCAGATGCTTGTGCAAGTTACAGTTTTGGAGAAACTGAAGATTACAGCGTTAATATTATTGGTGGCGCCTTAAATGATGTTGGAGTAGTTGACATTACAAACCCTGTTTCTGGTGTTGATCTTGGTTTCGAAGATGTAATTGTAACCATTTACAACTACGGTTCAGAACCAGCTTCTGAATTCAATGTGTATTATCAGGTTGATGGCGGAATAGTTACAGGTGGAGCATTCCTAGGAACTATTGAACCTTATAGCACTGCTTCTTACACTATGCCTGAAGGTTGGGATTTCAGTTTAGATGGATGTTATGATATTGTATCATGGACAGAAATGGAAATTGATGAAAATACAGATAACGACAGTTATACTGAAACTGTTTGTAATCTTGGTCCAATAACAGGAACAGGTGCAATGTATATCTATTCCAATAGTACCGGTGGTGAACCTTGGTTTCAGGTAACAAATACAACAGCAATGAATACTGTATTTGGTGCTGAAGGTATTGGTTGGACACGCGATTATTATGAGACAGTAGATCCATTACTCGCTTTCTCACCGGATAATTGTTTTATTTTCTTAGAAGGTAGTGATACACATGCAGATGAACTTGAAGCTTTCCTATCTGCAAATATTGGAACAATTGAAAGCTGGGTTACTTCAGGTGGTAAATTATTATTGAATTCAGCACCGAATGAAGGTGACGGAATGAGCTTTGGTTTTGATGGAACTTCCCTCATTTATGATGGTGGTGCTAGTGCAGTTACTGCGGCCGATGCTTCTCATCCAATTTTTAACGGACCAATTCTTCCTGTTGGAACTGATTTTACCGGTGGTAACTTTAGCCATGCTCGTGTAGAAGGAACAGATATTACAAGTGTTATTATTGAAACGGGTACTACTGACATTACCTTAGGCGAAAAAGCATGGGGTGATGGTCTTGTTATGTTCGGAGGAATGACCACCAATAATTTCCATTCACCTATATTGGAAGCAGCCAACCTAAGAGCAAATATTCTAGCTTATTTAAGCTGTATAACATTTGCAGTTTGCGAAATTCCAGGCGGATTATATGCAGATGGAATTACAACTAACGATGCAGTTTTACATTGGGATGCTGTTGACGGTGCCGATCAGTATCGCGTAACACTTCAAAATCTTGCAACAGGTTTGATCAAAACAAAAGGATTTTATACTAATATGGTAGAGATCACTGATAAATTAACTCCGTTAACTGAATACGGTTTCAGAGTTAAAACAGTTTGTTATGATGATCTTGGCGTAATTTCCGCTCCTTCACCATGGTATTATTTTATGACTCTCGGTCGTATTGGCGAAAATGAAGATGCTTCAGTTATGTTATATCCAAATCCAAGCAATGGAGTATTTAATTTAAATGTAAATGGTTATGCAGATAATCAGTTTGAATTAAATGTATCTAACTCCATGGGTCAGATCGTTTATACAAAATCAATTACAGTTAATAATGCTGATTATAATGAGCAAATAAACTTAATGAATGTTGCTCCTGGAATGTATCAGATTAGTTTAAAAAATAATGACCTTAATTTAAATTATTCAGTAGTGATCGTCGAATAATTATTATATTAATACATTATTAAATTTATAAATAATAAAGAGGCTGTTCTTAATTGAGCAGCCTCTTTTTTTTAGGTAATAACTCATTATAAAATTCTTTTTAAATTAATTTACAACCATGTATTTTGACTGGATTGGAATACATTCTTAAATCATATAAGTTTATTTAACAATTAGTCATAATCACCTGCCTCTCAAGTAAATGGTTATAAGATGATTAAAATCACTGTCGCGAATAAAAATCTTAAAAAAGTAGGGTAAAGTCAAAAATAATGGTATCATTGTGACCTAAAACTTTAATCATGAAACTAATTATTACACAATCTATTACAATTACCCGAAAGATCACATTGTTTATCGCAATGGCTACTTTTGGATTAATTGCGCGTGGTCAATACTATGTGCAATCTGACTGCGATTTTTCACCGATGGCAACTGCAGGAACTGCAATTTGTTTAGGAGACGATGAAATGAGTGGTGCTTTTCCAATTGGATTTACCTTTCCATTTTATGGTTCTTTGTTTTCCGACTTTTATGTGAGTTCGAACGGCTATATGTCGTTTAGCGGCGGACTCGGAAATGCATGTTGCAGTGGTGCAATTTTGCCTACGGATCTTTATCCGAATTCCATTTTCTTCGGACAAGAAGACTTGGATCCTAACTTTTGTGTAGATGGTGATATTACCTACTATACAACAGGAGCAGTTGGGAGTCAGATCTTTGTTTTGTCATTTACAGATGTTCCGCATTATCCTGGACCTGAAGGAGTATTTCCTGTTACCGTTCAAATTCAATTATATGAAGGAACTGGAGAGATAAGAATTGTTACCACACAAATGAATAGTGATGGTGGATTTCACACAATGGGTCTCAATCAAAACGGACTTGCATCTGATGTTGTTCCAGGAAGAAACAGCACCAGCTGGTCAGCATATGAGGAGTGTATCTCTTTCACAGTATTTGAACCTGCTGCAGCTGATGCTGGTGTAATTAATGTAACAAGTCCGGTTTCAGGTGTTGATCTAGGTTTAGAATCAGTAACTGTTACCGTTCAGAATTTTGGATTTGAAGCAATCTCCGAATTTCCTGTAAGTTATAATGTTGATGGTGGTGCAGTTATCACTGAAATTTATGGTGGAACTATAGCTCCTTTTTCCTCAGGCTCCTATACATTCAGCTCAATGCACGATTTCAGCATTGATGGATGTTACAATATTGTTTCCTGGACTAGTCTTGCAGATGATGGCGATGAAACAAATGATAGTTATTCTGAAACTGTTTGTAATCTTGGTCCTATAACAGGAACAGGTGCGATGTATATCTATTCCAATAGCACCGGTGGCGAACCTTGGTTTCAGGTAACAAATACTGAAGCTATGAATACTGTTTTTGGTGCTGAAGGTACTGGTTGGACACGCGATTATTTTGAGACTGTAGATCCATTACTTGCTTTCTCACCGGATAATTGTTTTATTTTCTTAGAAGGTAGTGATTCACATGCAATAGAACTCGAAGCTTTCCTTGCTGCTAATATGGTAACTATTGAAGGTTGGGTTTCTTCAGGTGGTAAATTATTATTGAATTCCGCACCAAATGAAGGTGATGGTATGAGCTTTGGTTTTGATGCAACATCCCTTATTTATGATGGTGGTGCAGGTGCAGTTACTGCAGCTGATGCTTCTCATCCTATTTTTAACGGACCATTACTTCCTGTTGGATTGGATTTCACAGGTTCAAACTTTAGTCATGCACGTGTTGCAGGAACAGATATTACAAGTGTTATTATTGAAACAGGTTCCACTGATATTACCTTAGGCGAAAAAGTATGGGGTGATGGTCTTGTTATGTTCGGAGGTATGACCACCAATAATTACCATTCACCTTTATTGGAAGCAGCTAACTTAAGAGCAAATATTCTTGCTTATTTAAGCTGTATAACATTTGCAGTTTGCGAAATTCCAGGCGGATTATATGCAGATGGAATTACAACTGACGATGCAGTTCTGCATTGGGATGCTGTTGACGGTGCTGATCAGTATCGTGTAACTCTCCAAAATGTTGCAACCGGTCTTATTAAAACAAAAGGTTTCTATACCAATATGGTAGAGATCACAGATAAATTAACTCCATTAACCATGTATGGTTTCAGAGTTAAAACTGTTTGTTATGATGATCTTGGTGTTATTTCTGCGCCTTCTGAATGGTATTATTTTACTACCCTTGGTCGTATTGGTGAAAATGAAACATCTGTTACCATGTTCCCAAATCCTTCCAATGGTGAGTTTGTACTTCAAATGAATGGTTTAGAAACCAGCACATTCGAATTGAATGTATACGATGCAATTGGAAATGTGGTTTATAATAAAACCATATCTGTTTCCGGTGCTGATTATTCTGAAACTATTTCATTGAATAATGCAAGCGCAGGTATTTATCAGGTTAGTTTGGTTAATTCCACTGTTAAGCTGAATTATCCTATTGTGATTCAGAAGTAATTAATTTAATTTATCTAATAAAAAAAATGCCTTGTTTAATTACAAGGCATTTTTTTTTATGTATTAGACCCAACTTTTCTAGAAATTAATCAAATAAAAATTTATTTCTTCGATAATATTTTTTTATTATTTAATCATTTTATATTCAAATAATAATTGACGATATTAAGTTGAATTATTTAATTAAGATCAGAATTTTTAATTGATTAACTATGATCATAAAAAAGTATACCCTTATACATATATTTATTATTGTAATAAGAAGGTATAGTTTATAAGATGACTTAAGTTAATCCCGGACCTCAATTAATAATCATATTAAATAGTTATTAATAAAATAAAGAAATATTAGGAATTTTGAAAAAGTAAATTGTATATTAGAGCATTAATTTCACACTTAATAAATTAGAACTATGAACAATTTACACTTTGCCAAACGTGCGACTCTCGGTTTGGCTTTTTTCGTTTTTACTGCTTTCTCAGCTTATGCTCAGTATTGTACGCCAACGTATACTACTGGTACCGTTGAAGGAGATTATTGCGGTTATGTTGGTTTGGGAGCAATTTCAAACACAACAGGAGGCGCTGCTTCTCCGTTTTATTCAGATTACACCGGAATGAATGCAGATCTTACTGCAGGTACGATGTATACAATTACGCTTGGTTCCGGAAGTTATACTTCTAACAATGACCTTGCAGCATGGATCGATTACAATCAGGATAATGATTTTTCTGATGTTGGTGAATTAATTGGAACCGTTGTTGACCTCGGTGCTTTTGCAACAGGTACAGCTGCGTTTACAGTTCCTTTAACTGCTCTTAATGGCGCAACAAGATTACGTGTTCGCGAAATTTATGCAATGCCAACTACACCTGATGCATGCGCAAATTATTCATTTGGCGAAACAGAAGATTACACTGTTACTATTTCCGGTGGCGGTGGTGGACCTGGCCCAACAGTTGGAAATTATTATATCTATTCCAACACTACTGGTGGTGAACCTTGGTTTCAAACAACAAACTCTACGGCTATGACCTCTGCATTTGGTGCTGAAGGTTCAGGTTGGACAAGAGATTATTTTGAAACTGTTGATGTTGCTACAGCATTTGGACCAGACAATTGTTTTGTATTCATAGATGGTAGCGATTCACATGCACAAGAATGTGAAAATTTCTTAATTGCGAATATGGCTGCTATCGAAGCTTGGGTTTCTGCCGGCGGAAAATTATTATTGAACTCCGCACCTAACGAAGGTGACGGTATGAGTTTTGGATTTGGTGGAACTTCATTGGTTTATGATGGAGGTTCAGGATCCGTTCAAGCTTTTGCTCCTGCACATCCAATTTTCAGCGGACCATTTACACCGGTAGGAACTGCATGGACAGGTTCAAACTTTAGTCATGCTCAGGTTACCGGAACAGGTATTGCAACAATTATAAATGAAACAGGATTTGCCGACATTACATTAGGAGAAAAAGTTTGGGGTTCTGGTATCGTTATGTTTGGTGGAATGACTACAAATAATTTCCATTCTCCATTAACTGAAGCAGCAAATTTAAGAGCAAACATTCTTGTTTATTTAAGTTGTTTAGAAGGATTATGCCCTGCACCAACCGATCTTATGGCTGATGCAATTACCGGTACTTCCGCTAACTTATCATGGGCTGCTTCCGATAATTCGGGTGGTTACCATCTTTCAGTTTATACACTCGACGAAGTACTTGTTGCAAAACAAAAAGTATTAGGCGGCGCAACCAACTGGAATGTTGGCGGTTTAACACCAGGTACTGATTATGCATTCCACGTACGTTCTATTTGTACAGTTCTTGGAACAAAATCTCCAATTTCTTATAACTATTATTTCTCAACTCCTGCTCGTTTAGGTGATGAAAATACTAGTGTAAGTTTATATCCTAATCCAAGCAACGGACAATTTACATTAGCATTAAATGGTTATGAAAACAATAATGTTGAATTAAATATTTATAATTCAACAGGACAAATTGTTTATGCATCTTCTATTAATGTAAACAGTGCTGATTATACTGAAATGATAAACCTCGGAACTATTGCTCCGGGTATGTATCAGGTTAGTTTAACAGGTAATTCAAATACGAATAATTATTCAATTGTAATTACTGAATAATTATTTTTTTAATACATATTTATAAGCTGCTTCCATTTGGAAGCAGCTTTTTTTTTATCATTTTATATATTAAAAATTAAATTATTTATTAAATTAAATTATCATATTTAATTTATTTATAATCATAAATAAAATCAAAAAGTAACATATTAATTTTTAATATATACGCTTATAAAATATTTGAAAAATTATTTGTTTTATAGAATTATAAATTGTAGACTTGTTGCCTAAATAACTAATATGAGAAAACTAAACACAAAAATCCTGTCGCTCACAACGACAGCACTGATCGCTATTGCGATCTTTTCCTCCACGCTTCTGGCGCAGTCCTACGTGCAGTCCACCTGCGACTACGCGCCAATGGCTACAACAGGCACCGCGATTTGCCTGGCCGATGACGCAGTTAGCGCAGCAATTCCATTAGGATTCAGCTTCAGTTTTTATGATGTTGCTTATTCTAATTGTTATGTAAGCTCTAACGGCTATTTATCATTTAACACTGGCCTTGGCACTGGATGTTGCACAGGGGCTATTCTTCCTTCCGGGACTTATCCGAATTCCATTTTTTTCGGACAAGAAGACCTTGATCCAAACAGCTGTATAGATGGTGATATCACCTATTATACAACAGGTGCAGCAGGAAGTATGATCTTCGTTTTAAGTTTTGTTGCTGTTCCACATTATCCCGGTCCGGAAGGTACATTCCCTGTATCAGTACAGGTGCAATTACACGAAGGTACAAATGAGGTAAAAATCGTTACTACCGAATATAACGGTGATGGTGGATTGTCAACAATGGGCCTAAATCAAAACGCTACAAATGCCGATGTCGTTACCGGCAGAAATAGTGCAGCATGGTCAGCCTTCAACGAATGTATTTCGTTTATGCCAATGGTTGTTGAAACTTATGGATGTACAGATCCAGCAGCTGTTAATTATGATCCGGCTGCAGATATTGATGATGGATCTTGTTTTTATGGTTATGATTATGCAACCTGCGATTACGCTCCTATGGCCACAGAAGGAACAGCAGTTTGTTTGGCTGATGATGCAGTAAGTGCAGCAATTCCAATTGGATTTGATTTTCCATTTTATGGCGTTGATCATTCTTCTGCTTATATAGGATCCAATGGTTTTGTATCCTTTAATTCAGGTTTAGGTTCAGCTTGTTGCACTGGTCAAATTTTACCAAATGCATTTTACCCAAATACAATATTTTTAGGACAGGAAGATTTTGATCCAAATACATGTATTGACGGTGATATTACTTATTATACAACAGGTGCTCCAGGTAGCCAGGTTTTTGTTGTGAGTTTTGTAAACGTTCCACATTATCCAGGTCCGGAAGGTACATTCCCTGTTTCTGTACAATTACAATTACATGAATCAACTGGCGAAATAAAAATTGTAGTTACAGAAATTAATGGAGATGGTGGAGCTGCAACAATGGGATTAAATTTAGACGGAACTGTTGCCAATTGGGTAGAAGGCAGAAACTCTGAAGTTTGGAGCGCATTCTCTGAATGTCATTCATGGATGCCTGCCGCTGGTATGGATGAATGTCCTAGTCCCGCCGGTTTAGCTGCCGATGATATAACAGGAACTTCTGCTAATTTAAGTTGGGAAGCTTCGTTAAATTCAGAAGGTTATCATCTGTCTGTTTATACAACAACAGGAGATTTGGTAATGAAGAAAAAAGTTTTAGGTGGTGCAACAAACTGGATGGTTACAGGTTTAACTCCTGGCACTGATTATGCCTTCCACGTACGTTCGGTATGTGTTGCCCTGGGCGATAATTCACCGATTTCGTATAACTATTATTTCTCTACACCTGCACGTTTAGGAGTTGAAGAAACAAAAGTTACTTTATTCCCAAATCCTAATACAGGACAATTTACACTTGCATTAAATGGGTATGAAATTGGAAATGTAGAATTAAATATCTCTAATTCAACAGGACAAATTGTATACAGCTCTTCAATTAATGTTACAGGTGCTAATTATACTGAAATGATCGACCTTGGTGCTATTGCTCCGGGAATGTATCAGGTAAGTTTGGCCGGCAATTCAAATGTTGTTAACTACAGCGTTGTTATTACCGAATAATTTATTAATTAAACATTTAAAAAAGCTGTTTCTTAAAAGAAACAGCTTTTTTTTTGCCAATTAAAATTTTATACTTATTTTTATAAACTATAATTTTCACATTTTAAAATCATTTTATGAAAACAAATTTTATCAGATCGATCGTTTTTTCTTTATTTGTATTTTGTACATTCCTTGGCGCACGGGCACAAAATGTATATTATATTTATTCCAACTCAACCGGAGGGCCTGAACCGTGGTTTACCACAACAAACACTACTGCAATGAACACTACTTTTGGTGTGGAAGGCACTGATTGGTTCCGGAGGTATTTTGAAACGCTGGTTCCTGCTGCTATTTTCTCTCCTACAACATGTTTTGTTTTTTTGGAAGGAGGTGATAATCATGCAGATGAATTGGAAACATTTTTTCTGGCAAATAAACCACTCATTCAGTCATGGGTTGCTGCAGGAGGGAAATTATTTATGAATGCAGCACCCAATGAAGGTGATGGAATGAGTTTCGGATTTGGAGGGGTATCTTTAAATTATCCATGGTATACTAGTTCTGTAACAGCTTTAATTCCGGCACATCCAATTTTTAACGGCCCTCATTTGCCGGTAGGCGCAGGCTGGAGCGGTTCTTCATTTAGTCACGCCACAATTTCCGGAGCCGGATTAACAAAATTAATCGGAGATACTTTTGATCCAACACTAAGTGTGTTATCAGAATTAGCCTGGGGATCCGGAAAAGTTTTGTTCGGGGGAATGACTACAAATAATTTTCATGAACCTGAGCTTGAATCGGCAAATTTGCGTGCAAATATTTTGGAATATCTTGCCTGTGAAGCAATTTGTATTCCTGAGGTTCCAGAAGGTTTATATACTGACAATATAACCTCCACACAAGTGAAATTGCATTGGGATGCAATACCGGGAGTTGATAAATATGCAGCAAGTGTTTATACTGCGGCAGGAGTATTTGTTGTTAAGAAAAAAACCAGTGCAACATTTGCCAATATTACCGGGTTGACACCAGGTACTGATTATTTATTTAAGGTGAGATCCATTTGTCTGGATGCCGGTACAATGTCATCATTTTCTGCACCATCATATTTCTCAACATTAATGAGATTGGGTGAAAATGAAAATGATATCGCCATTTATCCAAATCCATCTAACGGGAATTTTTCGTTGAATATAACGAATGCAATAAATACTAATTACGATCTTACTATTATCAATTCATTGGGCCAAACCTTACTTTCAAGGGAATTAATTATCAATGAATCTGATTTCAGTACCGAAATTAATATGGAAAATGTAACCCCTGGAATTTATATTGTTAATCTTAGAAACGATTTAACCAATATCAATTATTCTATTTTTATAACGGATTAAACCAAAAGTATTTTTATTAATTCCTGCAAGTTAAATTAATAATTTGCGGGAATTATTTTTTTACGGAACTTGTATAAATTTATGTATTTGAATGGAAATTTCCCAGACAGGATTTTGTTTTACATAATCAATTATAAGAGGCATTACTTCTTCGCGTTTGCTCCATTCGGGTTGGAGATATAATTTACAATTTTTACCAACCATTTTTCGATTTTCTTCCGCCCAAACAAGATCACTTTTATTATATACCACCACCTTTAATTCATTTGCATGATTTGCAACATCACTCAAAGGTTTTTTAAATTTTTTAGGCGAGAAGCATATCCAATCCCATTCTCCGGTTAACGGATATGCTCCGGATGTTTCCAGATTGATCTGATATTTATTTTCATGAAGAGATGATGTTAATTCTGTGAGATCATACATCAATGGCTCTCCACCGGTTATTACGATAATTTCTACGGGATATTTTTTGATATCCTCCATGATGGAGGATATACTTTTTAAAGGATGTTTTTCTGCATCCCAACTTTCTTTAACATCACACCAAACACAACCTACATCACATCCTCCCAAACGAATAAAATATGCAGCTCTTCCCTGGTAAAATCCTTCACCCTGAATTGTGTAAAATTGTTCCATTACAGGAAGCTGGTTCATTTTTTAATTTATTAATTTAGTTTACTATGTTGGTTGTTATAAGCTTTCATGGTATTCATCAAAAGTGAAATTACTGTCATCAAACCAACCCCACCAGGAACCGGTGAAATAGCGCTGCATTTCGGAGCCACCTCGTTGAAATTTACATCACCTTTAATTAAATATCCTTTTTCATTATCTGCATCCACACGTGAAATACCTACATCGATCACAATTGCACCTTCTTTAACCATATCTGCAGTTACAAATTCGGGTTTTCCCATTGCAGCAATTAAAATATCAGCTTGTAAACAAATTTCTTTTAAATTTTTTGAACGGCTATGACATAAAGTAACCGTGCAATTTCCCGGATTATTATTCCTCGATAATAAAATACTTAAGGGTGTTCCAACAATATTACTTCTGCCAATTATCACACAATGTTTACCTGATGTTTCAACATGGTATCTTTCTAACAGTGTTACAATTCCAGCCGGCGTTGCTGATACAAATGCAGGTAAACCTAATTGCATTCTGCCTAAATTAATGGGATGAAAACCATCGGCATCTTTATTGGGATCAATAGCCTCAATTATATTTGTTTCATTAATATGTTTTGGAAGAGGTAATTGAATAATAAATCCATTAATATCGATGTTGCTATTCAGATCATGCACTACTTTTAACAGTTCCTTTTCGCTTATCGTTTCCGGAAGATGAATAAATGTAGATAACATGCCCACAGCATTGCACAATTTAATTTTGCTCTGCACATACGTAGTACTCGCACCATCATTTCCCACTAAAACAGCTGCTAAATGCGGCAGTTTTTTCCAAGCAGCTTTTAATGCTTCAATTTCAGTTTTTATTTCAGCCTGAATTTCCTGCGATATTTTTTTTCCGTCGAGTATTAATGGCATAAAAAGTTTTTGTTCAGGGGTCAGGGGTCAAGAGTCATTAGTCAGGAGTCAATAGTCATTAGTCAGGAGTAAAAACATCCGGCTCATGTGGATCAATCTCACCACTCACTACTCACTCAGAGTCAATGGTCAGTGGTGAGTGGTGAGTATGCTCCAACCTGGATTTAAACTCAGAACTCAGAACCCAGAACCCAGAACCCAGAACTCAGAACCCAGAACTCAGAACCCAGAACTCAGAACCCAGAACTCAAAACTCTCCCATCAATCCTCATTCAATTTCAACACTGCTAAAAACGCTTCCTGAGGCACTTCTACAGTTCCAATCTGACGCATGCGTTTTTTTCCTTTCTTTTGTTTTTCCAATAATTTTCTTTTTCTGGAAATATCACCACCATAACATTTTGCGGTAACATCTTTACGCATCGCACTTATTGTTTCTCTCGCAATAATTTTAGCTCCAATGGCTGCCTGAATCGCAATAACGAATTGTTGTTTAGGTAATAGCTCTTTTAATTTTGCACATAACCTGCTGCCGAATTCATATGCTTTATCCCGGTGAATTAATGCTGAAAATGCATCCACATTTTCCCCGTTTAATTTTATATCTAATTTTATAAGATCGCCTTCGCGGTAATCTATTAATTCATAATCGAAACTGGCATAACCGCGGGAAATGGATTTTAATTTATCGTAAAAATCAAATACAATTTCCGTTAAGGGCATCTCCCAGATTAATTCAACACGTGTTGTGGTGAGATATATTTGGTTTAATAAAATACCTCTTTTGTCCATACATAATTTCATGATGGTCCCAATATAATCGGGAGCAGTAATTACCTGAGCTCTTATATAAGGTTCCTCTATATGATCGATATATGCAGGATCCGGAAGATCGGTTGGATTATGCACTACGATCTTTTTTCCGCCTGTGGTAAAACAATCAAACGATACGTTTGGAACGGTAATGATCACATTTTGATCAAATTCACGTTCGAGTCTTTCTGTAATAATTTCAAGATGCAATAAACCTAAAAAGCCGCATCGAAAACCAAATCCTAAAGCGACAGAACTTTCGGGTTCAAAAATGAGAGACGCATCATTTAATTGTAATTTCTCAATTGCATCGCGCAAACCTTCATAATCGTCATTATCGATTGGATAAACTCCCGCAAATACCATCGGTTTCACATCTTTAAATCCCTCCACTATATTACTGCAAGGATTATTTTTAAGTGTGATGGTATCACCAACCTTTATCTCTTTTGCTTCTTTAATTCCCGTAATAATATATCCAACATCGCCGGCTTTAACTGCATCTCTTGGTTCATATAATAAACGAAGAATACCCACTTCATTTGCCTCGTAATCATTTTCAGTATTTACAAATTTTACACGGTCGCCTTTTTTTAACGTGCCCTGAAAAATTCTGTAATATGCAACCACTCCCCGGTATGAATTAAATACCGAATCAAATATCAATGCCTGAAGCGGTGCAGTTTCGCTGCCTTTAGGAGCAGGTACTCTGTGAATAATAGCGTCCAGAATTTTTTCAATACCAAGTCCTGTTTTACCACTTGCTTCCAGAATACTTTCGCGACTACAACCAATAAGATCAACTACCTGATCCTTCACCTCCTCGATCATTGCACCATCCATATCAATTTTATTAATTATCGGGATGATCTCAAGATTGTGTTCTATTGCGAGATAAAGATTTGATATGGTTTGCGCCTGAATACCCTGAGTAGCATCCACCAACAACAATGCACCTTCACAGGCTGCAATACTTCTGGAAACTTCATAACTGAAGTCAACATGGCCGGGTGTATCGATCAGGTTCAATACGTATTCTTTTCCCTCATAGTGAAAATCCATTTGAATGGCATGGCTCTTTATTGTGATACCACGTTCACGCTCAATATCCATATCATCCAACACCTGTGCCTTGGAATCCCTTTCAGAAACAGTATGTGTAACCTCTAATAACCTGTCGGCCAATGTACTTTTTCCATGATCAATATGTGCTATTATGCAAAAATTTCTTATATTCTCCATCTTTCCTTACTTACCTTTTTCAATCAGGTGCAAAGGTAATTAAAAGAGAGGCCTTCGTATAACTGAAAAACAAGGAGTTCGTGTTATAGTAAAATTTACAATTTACGAGTTGATTTAGGTTGATCCGGAACGGTCTGAATAAATTTAAGTTCCTATATTTGCGGCGCTTATCAGCACAACAATTTATTAAACCAGACTACATATGACGCATAATTATCAATCTGCCTCCATGCCCAAAAGAACTATAGCTTACCTTATAGATTCCATTTTAATTATCGCAGTTGTTTCTGCATTTTTATTTGTTCGTATGGGAAAAACCGATGCGGAGGCTTTTATAGACGAAGGAAAGCCTGGATTAGCGGATAAGTATCCGTTTGTAGCAACTGCAGAAGCTGTTATTTTTGATCCGCAACGAATGGTGTATATGGAAAGCTTCTTAAAAAATTACACCTTGGATGCCTTGATAGGACTGCTTTTATTACCAATGCTCTATTTTATCTTTTTTGAAGGAATATGGGGAGGCACCATTGGAAAACTACTTTTAGGTATCAGAGTTCGCCGCAAGGACGGAGGAAAGATCAATTTTGGGATTTCCTTTATACGTTTTTTAGGCAAAATAGTTTCGACAATACCATTTTTTCTAGGCTTTATTTTGGCCTTTTTCGATAAAAAACATCAAACTCTGCACGACAAGATAGCCAATACCCTGGTTTTGAATAAAGGCACGGGGATTTAGGACACGGGACGCGGGACACGGGATTGACACAGGACATGGGAGGCGGACTCGGGATACGTATCAGGTATCAAGTATCGGGTATCAGGAAAACAAATGGTGAGATTGGGTAAAATTTCGCAAGAAATTTAAACTCCTTTTAGGAAGTAGGAAATAGGACCTAAGAAATAGGAAAACAAACGGTGGGATTGGGTAAAATTTCGCATGAAATTTAAATTCCTTTTATCATTAATCGGCTGTTTAATTATCAATTATCAATTGTCAATTATCAATTGTCAATTAATTATTGGCTGTTTAATTCTCAACTCTCAATTCTCAATTATTTTTTCACCATTTCAATCGCACCTGCAATTTAAAATCACTTCGTGTAGACCCGGGAAAAGTATTATCGCCGCTTCCTATTTCATCCATTTCTGAGTACCAGGTATTACTCACTCTGGCCCAGATATCCATCCATTTGGTGGGGGAGTAGGTTACCAATAAATAGGTTCTTGTTCCATGACCTGCTAAACCAATTATGGAGTATGCGTATAAAACTTCTGTTTCGTAGGTATAAATTCTGGTGTTGTAACTATCGGTATTAAAAATGGCAAATCGTGTTGCAAAACCAAAAGGACTGCTTAACGGATGATAATTAAAATCCTGGAATGCGAGATATCCTTTTTCAGGAAGACCTAATTGTTCGTCGTAAAAACTAACTTCAATTCTCGATTTTAATGTAAGAGATTTACTTACATCATAATCAGCATGCCAGCGAATTGTTGCTTTTTCTAATTCTGTTATTTCATTTAAAATAACATCATCTTCTAAAAGATCTGATGATGCATTTCTGTCGCTCACTTCACGTTTAAAACGCAAGTAGGTTTCAAAAGCTCTGGAAGGTTGCCAGGAAATTTGTGTTAAAACATCAGTACCATAGGAGGGTGCATCAGCGCGAAATTCGAGCCATTGGTGTTTATAGATATCAATATAACCGCTGAATTTCCATCCTCGCATTGGTTTAATTTCAGTTCCGAAATAGGTGCCTCTTTCGTTTTGCGGTGTTGGTCCGTCGGAAAAAGTTTCTGCGTAAAGCGTTTGATATTCAGGAGAGAAATAACGATGAACTATTGCAATATCTATTTTTGGATCTACAGGCATTACCAAACCGGTTAATGTTGCACCTTTTAAATTATCAGATACTGCTGCCTCGCCGAATATTAAAATATTTCTCCATAAAAAATTATAATGCACGCTGCTGTTCAATAAATTTGTTCCAGTAAAATCATATACATTATAAAGGTCGGGCGTTTTTATTATTGGAGAGGAAAGATGAAAGTATACTGCTGAGATTCCGGCATTAAATTGTCCTTTGTAATATGTTGCGTCGAAACCTGCAACGGTTTCATGAATTGCATTTTTATTTTCCAATTCATTATCGGTTCTGTGTAATCCGCTGTCGTCAATATTGGAAACCTGTAAAACTTCCTCATCTGTTGTATCTATCAAAGAAACATTTGCATCTAAATTTTTATAGGATGCAAATGCAGTTACATATACATTTTTAAATGCATAGGTTGCACCGGCTCCGCGCATGAATCTGTTTTCATTGGTGGATGTATAGGCATCAAGAACCGGTCCCGCTCTTCGCACTGCAACAGGATAAACACTTTTTCCGAAACCAAATCCACTCCACATAATTAATCCCTGGCCCATTCGTAATTCATAATCGCCTAATGCAAGTGCCTTTAATCTACCAGAACTTTTTTTAAAAAAATGTGCGGAATAATAATCAAAGCCCTGTGGTTGAGTGGGACCAAAAATTGCTTCGCCGGCATCTTTTTCGGCTGTTATACCGTAACTCAATTTATTGTTGTAATTGTACCTGAGTCTGGTATAAATACGTGAATTATTTCCATAATAGGTAGTTGCACCCAAACTATCTTCTTCATATCCATCTTGTAATTCGATATAGCGCCCAATACGGAAAAAATATTGGTAATCGCCAAGATATAATTGTTTAATAAAAGGTTCTGAGGGTTTGTTGGATCCACTATACGAAATAAAGGGTTTCAAACGATTAATATCTTCAAGCGAAAATGATGCAATGGTTTGCAGCTCGTAAATATTTACAATTTCCCCATATACTTCAATATGACGTAAAAGATCGCGAATTTGCAATTCGGTAAATAAAGTGGTATTGCGCAATTCCGTGCCCGTTGCCTTATTTATATTTATGGGGTTTTTTAATAATGCATTGAGATTTTCCTGATACGTATCGATGGAGATATCGGTATTATCAATTTTTTCTGCAGCATCTTCTAAAATATCTCCTTCCAATAATCTTCCTTCACCATTATTTTCCTGCGCGAATAAAAGGGAACTATTAAAAAGAAAAAAAGCAGAAAGCAAAAAAGAAAAAACATAAATATCTTTAAAGGTTCCGAAAAATCCGGAAGCTGTTTTTTTTAATTTGATGTGTATGTTTCGTTGCTGCATGTATTAAAAATTATAACTCATACCGAGTCCGGGAGTTAGCCCGAGTTGTTGATGAAATTGAGCGCTGAGGTCCAATTTCAATTCTTTTATCTTAACACCTAATCCGCTCGTGAACATAGAGGGATTTGAAATATATCCTCCTCTCAAATATAATTGTTCTACAATATGATATTCAATTCCGCCTTTTGCCCTGAGGTCGTTATTAATAGTTTGTTCACCTTCCAAACAAATTAATAATTTTTCGGAGGGTTGATATGCAATGCCTACATTTATGATGGAAGGTAATTCTTCTTCATAAGTTAATCCGGTTTTTGCGCGAATAGGATTAAATGTTTTTGCACCAATGGTGAGACTTTTTACAGGTTTATATAAAATTCCGATATCGAAAGTAAATGCTGCACCGCTTCCAACTTCAATTGTTTTTGTTCCAACATAATCCAATTGCAAACCGATCGAAACATTTTCCGCCAATTTTCTTCCGTAGCCGATACCGATTTGTGTTTGATTAAAGGTATTATCACCAAAATAATTTATACTGGCACCAAATACACCCTGTTCTTTAAAGGGTAAAGCAAAAACACCGTGATGTGCTCCAATTCCGCCCTCCACAAGAAAATAGTTTTGTGTGCTTAATCCGGCAGTGATATCCTCTACATAAGCCAATGCCGAAGGATTGTTTTGAGCACTATACACATCCTGAAGAGTTACTGATGCATTTCCCATTGCATTTGCCCTGCTTCCAGCATCACTATAGCCGGTTTGAGCGGCTGCAGTCAACGGTATCAAGCATAGTATTCCGAACAGAAATTGTATGTGGTTCATAAGGGTAAAGATAGTTTAAATTGAATACCTGTTTATATTCTCTATATTAACAAATATAAATATTTTTAACAGAACAAGAAAACAAAAGTGCTTGGGTGGTTGCTTCACCCTAGGATTTTCTCAGCAGTGTATCTCCACTGATTCTATAATTGTGAGGGGTTGCTGATGTTCCGATCTTCAACATCTAAATTATCAACAATCCGGCAGAATCACCGATCTATTCCCCCAAAAAACTATTAACTTTATTAGATCAAATTTATTAAAATGAAACATTTAATTTTCACTCTGCTTTTCATCAAAATACTAAATATTAATGCACAAACCGACACGGTAAATATCAGTTATATTTCTGAATATTATTTTGACCATCCCTTTCTTCCATATTCTGCTTATACTTCCGTGTTTAATAAAAATGATGCACCTTATATTTATTCTGCTTGTCGCGAATTGGGTATTGTTACTTTTGATATTAGTGATATTAATGATCCGATACCCGTTGATACAATTGGCACTGCTTCTTTAAATGGTTTGTTGCCAACAAATCTCAAACAAACCGGAAATTATTTATATTGTTCCTTAGGTGGATATGATGGATTTTTTCCACAAAAACCCGGCTTGGCTATTTTAGATCTGAGTAATCCTTCAAGTCCGGAGGTTACAGATATTTGGGATACCATTATTTTTGATCAGGGTGCAGCCATTGCAATTTCAGATGGTGAATTTGCATATCTCGGTGCAATGGATGATGGTGTAATTTTATTGAATGTAAATAATAAAAACGACATCAAATTTATTTCCTCTATTTTACCTGATCCTGATTTCCCCGAGGTTGCAGGAATTTTTTCCTCCCCAAATGCAAGAGGATTATCCTTATATGGTTCTGATAAATTAATGGTTGCTAACGATGCCGGGGGATTGCGTATGATTGATATTAGTGATAAAGAAAATCCCGTGGAAATTGGGAAATATGTTAATATGGGAATTGAAGATATTGCACAATCAGCTTATAATAATATTGTAATTGTTGATCATTACGCATACATACCGGTGGATATGTGTGGGTTGGATGTTGTTGACATATCAGATGAAGAAATGGAAACAATTTATTGGTTCAATCCCTGGAATTGTGATAGTAGTAATTGGATTGGCAGGCCGGGTCACACTAACGAAATTGAAGTTGTGGGTGATAGTTTATTGTTTGTTTCAGGAGGAGATTCTGAATTGTTGATATTTGATATTACAAACAGAGAAAATCCGGTATTTGTTGGTGAATATATTAATGAATTTGACAGTATAGTAGCATGGGGTGTTGATGTGCATGAAAATTATGTTTCCTTGGCTTTAGTGAATAATGAAATTGTGCAGATACCCTATTATTCCAATATTGGGGGGATAACTATTTTAGAATGGGATGCAATTCCCTACGTTTCCATTTTCAATACAGAAAGAAATAGGATCGATATAGAAATTTCTCCCAATCCTGCTGATAATTTAATACAAATACAAAGTAATTTACTGTGGCAAAATTGCGATATAATTGATGTAAACGGGCGGGCTATTAAACATGTTGAATATACGAGTTCCATTGATTGCATAAATATGGAAAATGGATTTTATTTACTGCGGTTTTTTGATGGGGAATCACAACTAATTGGCACAGGTAAATTTATAGTTCAACACTAAGAGCTCCACACTGTGTTAGGCAGTGTCTTCACAAGGAATTAAACAAAGCATGATGTGTTATTTATTTTGATTATTTGAATAATCATTTGGTGATAATATTATGGTGAGACGCTGCTGTATTCATGATCGGCAGCGACTCACGGCTGGTTTATTTTAATTGTGTGAAGACACTGCCTTTGCAGTCTCTAAAAAAAAATCCCGCCAAAAGGCGGGACCCACATCAAAATGAATAAAGCGATCACTATTTAATTAACGTAACCTGCTTTACTGTTACTGCGCTATGAGAAATAAATCTTAAAAGATATTCGCCGGAATTCAGGTTAGAAATGTTTATTTCATTGGAGGCTCCGTTGAGAATATCGGTGGTTAATTTTTGTCCGAGTGTATTGTAAACTTCTACATTAAGATCTTCGTATAATTCAGAAGTTTCAATATGTAAAATACCTGTAGTTAAAGTTGGAAATACAGAGATATTTAACTGAGGTAAGGCATTAACAATGTCGGTTTGGGTTACTTCAATAGTTTTGCAACTTTGATCGTCACCATACTTATTTTCAGCATTTAAACATACCAGAAAATTTCCGGTTGTTGTATATGCGTGCAAAGGTTCAAATTGTGTAGATGTAGAACCATCACCAAAATCCCAATTATAAGTATCGGCGTCAACACTTAAATTATTAAATGTGAAAACATTTGCAGCAGCGCTATAATCATATTCTGCTGTTGGATCATAAGGTTCAAATCTGCTGTAATCAAAAGCGCGGTATAATACATCGTTGTCTAATGTAATTGCATCCGGAGCAGTTGTTTCGGTGGAAGTTCCCGGATCCTGATCTTGTTGCCATAATACATGTACTTTATTACTGATAGTGCTCCAATAAACGGCAGGATTTACATTTTCAAAATTCTGTTCTGCAACATAAGTTAAATTAATTGGAGGCGACCAACTAATTCCTCCGTCGGTAGAATAAAATCCAAACAGATCTCTGAATGATTGAGCTTCGGCAACAGTAGGATCATCAAAATAATCGGTGAATTCAACGGGATGTGTATACACAACATATATATATCCGGTGAGTGGATCAACAGTTGCTGATGCCTGTGAAGTAAATCCGCAACCATAATTCGGAAGGTCGGCACCAATTCCTAAAAACGGATCACCATCTTCATCCCAATCAACTAATGCAAAATCAAGATATTGAACACTATCAGCACCAAAAGATTCATTCCAGTACCATAATCCTGTTACACCGGGAAAATAACTCCATCCATCATCATCAGGAGTAACATCTAATATTCGTGTTGCTCCGGTCCATACATGCATCATTCCACTATTATCAATTGCCAGTGCTATATTTCCATCTTGTGAAGTAATGGTATCGGCAACTCCATCAGCATCAATATCTGAAATGGTATTTCCATTGAAATTCGGAATAGGCCATTCAATTAATCTTGTTCTTGTCCATGAACCTATATCTCCATTTGAATTTGATTTCCAAACTGCAAGGTCATTAATATTTTCTCCGGCTGCAATATATACATTATCACCTATTGCGCGAATAGTATAACATTCTGCACCCATTATACTATATCCATTTGCAGTATCAATTCCTGGTAAACGGAAATGTGTAATATCCCAGGTTGCACCACCATCTGAAGAACGATAATATAACATATAATCATTTTCATTTGCGGCATCATCGTTGGCCGCTAATAAATGAATATAATTGGAACCCTGGGCACATGCTGCGCGAGGCCATGTTCCATGTAATAACAATGAATTTGCATCTTCTGTCCAATTAGTTGATCCGGTAGCATCATTTTTAAATATAACAAGATTGTTACTTCCGTCATGAGCAAAATACATTTCATGATCTCCAACATTTATCATTGCAGGAAATCCTGTTCTGTAATCTTCGATACGCGTATCAGGAATTGCACCCCAATTTGCACCATCATAATTATTAAAAAATGTTCCGCGATCAGTTCTTGCTTCTGCCGTGCTTGTAGAACCTGTCCATACGGCAGAAACTTTATTATCGGGATATACCAATAATCTGTTTGGTGCCGATGCATTTGTTACCAGATCGTAGGAGCTATAACCAACATAATCGCCGGCTACTCTTGAACCATTTGATATTTTATAAAAACTTTGATCTTGTAAAGGAACTCCTTCCCGATCTTTTGCATATTGCATATAACTTTTATCAGAAACTGCAATAGTAGTTTTTTTCAACGCTGCTTGTTTATCAGCGGTGGCGTTTTGTGCTATTACACCATTTATGGTGGATAGAGCAAGGATGATGTAGACAATTTTTTTCATAGCCATAGTTTAATTTTTTAAACAATGGCGGAAAAGTATTTCTTCTTTTCACATTTAAAACCTGATTTATGTCATTTAAGATTTCCTTTGTGTTAATTAACAAAAAACCCCCGCAATGCGAGGGTTTTTTGTTAATTATTTTAAGTTAATATTATTTACCAACTGTAATCTGACGAGAAGTGAACGCACCATCTTGTGAGTAAACTTTCACAATATAATTACCGGAAGCTAAAGTTGTAACATCAAAATTTACAGAACCTGTAAATGCTGATGTGTTAATTACTTTTTCTCCCAATGCATTATACATTTCAGCGAACATAGTTCCGAAATTACCTTCTACATTAACTGTTACATTTGTTGTAGCAGGTGTAGGGTAAACAGATATTGCCTGATCTAATGCGTAATTGATTACTGCAATAACACCGGATACTGTGATTACTTTACATGTATTATCATCGTCATATTTATTCGTTGCAACTAAACATACATTGTAATCGCCATCAGCTGCATAAACATGTGAAGGATTTTTCAATGTTGAATTTCCACCATCACCAAAATCCCAGCTGTATTGATCAGCATCAACTGATAAGTTAGCAAAGCTCACTAAACCAGCATCAGGAGTATAATCGAACTCAGCTGTTGGCGGGTATGGATTAAAACGTTCTTCATCGAAACAACGATATTTAATATCGTTCATACCATCAGCATCAGGAGCATTCGTATCTAACGAAGTACCTGGCTCTCTATCTTCCATCCAAATTGTGTGAACGCAATCATTAACCATTCTGTCGTAGCAATATGGTAATACACTTTCATATTGTTCGTGAGCTGTATAGGTCATATTTATTGGAGCTGACCATGAAAGTCCGCCATCATCTGAATATGTTCCGAAAATATCACGGAAAGATTGAGCTTCTGCAACAGTTGGATCATCAAAATAGTCGGTATATTCAATCGGATGTGTATACATTAAATATATTCTGCCTGATGTTTCATCAATAGCAACATTCGGCATTGATGTGAATGTAACGCCATCATACATACCAAGATCGGCACCAATTCCTAAGAATGGATCACCATCTTCATCCCAGTCAACTAAAAGACCATCCATATACATTGGTGCACCTGCAGCCATTGTAGAATTCCAATACCATAAACCGGAAAGACTTGGGAAATAACTCCAACCTTCAGCTACATCATCATCCAATAACCAGTAGTAACCTGACCAAATATGAAGAACACCATCATCACCTAACACCATTTCGTGGAAACCATCTGTAGTTTCAATTGTATCTGCAATACCATCTCCATTAACATCAGAGGTTTGATCTGCATCACCTTGGTAATTACATAAACCGGTTTCAATAATTGTTTGGCTTGTCCATGTTCCAGGATCACCGTTAGAAGTAGAAGTTAATAGAACAAGATTAGTCCAAGAAGAACCATAAAGTATATAAACAGTGCTTCCATCAACAGCTATTTGGTAGCAGTCAGCTGATAAAGCGCCGAAACATGTGCCTGCATCTAAAGGCAAAGTTGAATTCAATACAGTATATGTAGCTCCACCGTCATCAGATCTTGAAAAATTTATTGCTGTAGGTGTAGCTGTATTTGGGCTTACTAAGTAGATATCATCAGTTCCAACCGGTACATAAGCACGTGGCCAAAGACCGAGGTGTTGACCTGAAACTGGAAGGCTTGTCCAATCAGTGTTTCCAATTTCTGAATTTGCAAACAAATTGATAGAAGCTCCATCGTGAGATATTACAACTTCATGATCCATAACTGTATAAATACCACCGAAACCAGAACGAACTGGTTCAACTCTTGCTGTTGGAGCTGCACCCCAGGATGTTCCGTCATAAAAATTATAGAACATACCTCTGTCATCCCAAACGTGATCTGCAACGGTCGAGCCGGTCCAAATAACTGAAATTGTACCATCGTCATAAGCTCTTACGCGATCCATCGCAGCAGAGTTAGTTTGCAGGTCATAGCCGGTAGATCCCACAATTTCGCCTGTGCGTAAACCTGACTTTGCATAAAATGTTTCATTGTTACTAGGTACTCCGGTAGTAGCATCATCTTTTGCTACCGGGTGGTAAGGCACTGCAGTTGCAGTTTTAAATTTCTGCATCAATGCAGCCTTGTCATGGGTTTTAGTCTGAATTGCAGACTGTGCAAACAAACTTACAGATAGTAAGCCCGTTGCAAATAAAAGTATTAATTTTCTCATAGCTTAAAAATTTCGTTTTAAAACAGTTTTTGTAAAGGTATAAAGTTAATGTTAATTTATGTAAAATGGTTTAAAAATCGGTTAAAATTTAACTATTTGGAAAAAATGACATTTTTAATACATTAAGGTGGGGGAAGGGGCAGATCTTACTTTTTTGAATTTTGGTCAGGAGGCATTGGTCAGAGGTAATGGTCAGGAGGCAATGGTCGGGAGGCAATGGTCAGGAGGCAATGGTCAGGAGTCATTAGTCAGGAGGAAAAATTTCGGGATCGTGAAAAAGTGGATTCAAGATTGATGAAATGAGTAATGAGTTATGAGTAATGAGTTTGATCCACTTAGCCAAAAATGTGAGGGTCTACCTAAAACTCTAAGGTTGGCCGAAACGGGATCACGATTCACGAAATGAGTAATGAGTAATGAGTAATGAGTTTGATCCACTTAGCCAAAAATGTGATGGTCTATCTAAAACTCTACGGTTTGCCGAAACGGGATCACGATTCACGAAATGAGTTATGAGTTATGAGTAATGAGTTTGATCCACTTAGCCAAAAATGTGACGGTCTACCTAAAACTCTAAGGTTGGCCGAAACGGGATCACGATTCACGAAATGAGTAATGAGTTATGAGTAATGAGTTTGATCCACTTAGCCAAAAATGTGATGGTCTATCTAAAACTCTACGGTTGGCCGAAACGGAATCACGATTCACGATTCACGAAATGAGTAATGAGTGATGAGTAATGAGTTGATCCTCTTAGCCGAAAATATGATTGTTTATATAAAACTCTATGGTTAGTCAAAACGGATTCACGATTGACGATTCACGATTGACGATTAAAACAAACAGAAGTTGAATAAATGATTAATAGGAATTGGGCAAAAAAAAAGGAGACCAAAACTGATCTCCTTAATTTTTTTAAGCTACTAATTTTACATAGCACCACCATTTCCGTTTGCCGGAGGTGCTGCAGTTGTTTTAGCTTTTTTAGCACCGGCTTTCTTCGTTGCTTTTTTCTTTGGAGCCGGAGCTTTACTTTTTTTCGTTGCTTTTTTACCAGCTTTCTTAGCAGCTTTTTTTGCTGCAGGACGACCGCGTTTACCAGCTTTTTTTGCAGCAGCTTTTTTAGGAGCTTTTTTTGCAGCAGCTTTTTTAGCAACTTTTTTAGGAGCAGCTTTTTTAGCAGTAGCTTTTTTTGCAGTCTTCTTAACTGATTTCTTAGCTACTTTTTTTGCAGCAGCTTTTTTGCCGGCAGGACGTCCACGTTTGCCAGCTGATTTTTTTGTTGATTTTGCCATTGGAAAAATATTTGGTTATTGCAAAATTATACATAAATTTATATTATCAAAAAAAAAATAAAAAATAATTGTTGATTTTCACATGTTTTGCACATTATAGTATACAAACCATTATCTAATTTATCCTTTTAAACGGTTTTATGTGATTTAACTAGTGTTTTATACTTACCATTTATCAATTTTCAACTTCTCATTTTTCCAAAATTGACTTTTCATTGTGCATAAAGATTTTCGAATGCACATGTAAAAATTGCTTTTATAGTTGTTTTGAATACTTAAGTTGATATATGTCATTCTAAAATTTACAAATCCGGATACATCTATTTTGGTTTTTGCAAAGAATTCAAAGGGCATCAATTTTACCATTCACAAGTAATGAACAACAATATTTTTTGAATCAGAGGTTGGTATTTTCTATTTCTCTGGTATATGCGATATAGTCGGTGGATATCAAATTAGTGAAACCAATCCCTCTCAACATGGTTATGATCTGACCTCTGTGATAAGTTGAATGGTTCATGCAATGTAAAATGATCTGCCAGTGTTTTGTTTGATTATCGTTTCCATTTAATGTTTTATAAAAACATGTAGTGGTGAAATACGTTTCACTGCGTGATTGTATGAATCGTTGAAAGTCGATGGACTGTTGAATAAAATATAGATCGTAACCTGCAAATGCAGCGTCGTATTCTTTGCTGGGCCATGTGTTGAGCGATATGCCCTGCAGGCGGTTCAGCCATATCACCTGTGCATCCCATATATGATAAATAGTTTTTCGGATACTTGGGAAACTGCTTTCCATATGTTTATCGATAATATCTTCGGGCGATGATTGTATCAATTCAACTACCCGTTTGTTTGCCCAAACATTATAATCGCAGAGGGATGTTAATAGAGATTTCATATTATTACTTTTAAATCAGGAACTAATGTAAGAAAACAAAATGATAAATGTTAGTTAGCTGCAGGTAACAGTTGTGTTGGAATCAATTCGAATTTCATTTTGGAAAAAGTGTCCTGGATCACTTTATAGAATTAAAGATGGAACAACCGACTATTCGGTCGTAGTCACGATCGTACATGTGCTGATAAATAAATAACTGGTAGTCGTTCTCCGATTCAAAATGATTTCCTTCCGTGTAGATAAGTTCTCCTTTAGAAGATCCTATGCCTTTATACATATACAAATAGTTGTAGTATCCTTGTTTGAGGTATAATTGCGCAGTGTATTGTTGAAGGTCGTAATCGTAGGTCATTTTGTTTTGGTTGTTCATTTGGTTATTATTCAATTCGCCAAATACATATAATTCGCCGGAGGTTATCACATAAGGATATTTCAAAACAAAGTTCACCATTGCATAATCACCTTCGGTATTTACATCATTGGTAAGATCAGCCTGCAGAACATATTGACCATTGATATCAGTTTCATAAAAATATTTTTGATAGAGCCGGCTATCATCTACGTTTACATATACCTGGTATTTACCATCCTCTTTGGTGATTTTTCTTACCATATCTGATTGGAAATTCAAAGTTTTAGTATCAAAGTGCCGGTATTCTTTTCCCGCAGGAAAAACCATATCATCTTTATCATAGGTTAGCAGATCGTTGGTTATCATACGTGGTTTACTGTCGTAAATTGCATTGTCGTATCTGCCATTCTGAAAAAGGGTAACGCGTATTTCATCCAATGCGTGTGAAACATCGAGACTGCGGATATCAACGGTGAAATTTATTTCCTGATAGTTATTCCGGAATTCTATCAGGTTGGGTCTGTATACTTTTGCATTGATGGATGCGAGTTCCTCCCATACAAAAAAACGTTTTACTATAAGTGGAACATCTCTATTATCATCCTCCCAAACCTTTACAACATAATTTCCACTCACTTTAAAATCAATATTATCATTTGGAAAATTTACAGAATAGTGTGTATAAGCTTGCAGCGTTCCAAATGAAAAGGAATAGTTGTCTATTGTATTTTCTTCATACCCATCCAGATAATCGAAAGTGGTAAGATTGGAAGCTTCCCAGTTTTGGTCGCAATGTTGAAAGGTATAATAATAGTTTCGGACACCACCTTTCAGATCGTCAAAACTAAAAATCAGTTCATCTTCCGAGTTGAGCAGAAGAATTGGATACGCCAATTGCAGATCGCTCCTGTTCAATTGAACTGTTTTCAAATTCGTGTTATTTACTTGTTCCTCGATTATGGAACTGCTAATATTTGAAATCTCAACGGTATCAATTTGAAGAGTATCCGGTTGAATTTGGGCAAACACAACACACCTATATATATATAGTGTATAAAAAAGCAATAGCTTTTTGGAATAGGAATGGAGAGGATTTTGTTTATTGGAGTTCATATCACGCTGCAATTTACCAATTAAGATGCCAATTTAATTACTGACATTTGTAAAAAAATATAAAGAATATGGATATCTCTGTTGATTTAAAAAAGGCTGCCTTTGAAAGATTGCTTACAATAATGGATGAATTGCGGGCGGAGTGTCCCTGGGATAAAAAACAAACCATTCATACTTTGCGCAACCTTACCATTGAAGAAACCTATGAATTGGCCGATGCTATAACAGATAATAACTGGAACCATATTAAGGAGGAATTGGGTGATATCCTTCTGCATATCATTTTCTATTCAAAAATAGGAGAGGAACAAAATGAATTTTCCATTGCTGATGTTTTGAATGCACAGTGTGAAAAACTTATTCACCGGCATCCGCATATTTATGGTGACATAAAGGTGAAGGACGAAGCGGAGGTAAAAAAGAACTGGGAACAACTGAAACTTAAGGAAGGAAAAAAATCTGTTCTGGAAGGAGTGCCGCAAAGTTTACCTGCTATCATAAAAGCATATCGCATGCAGGAAAAAGCTGCACAGGTAAAATTTGAATGGGAAAATACATCACAGGTATGGGAAAAGGTGGAAGAGGAATTAAATGAATTTAAGGAAGTGGCATTTAACCCAAACCCCGATAAAACGAAAATGGAAGAAGAATTCGGTGACCTTTTATTTTCATTGGTCAACCTTTCCAGATTTATTCAAATAGATCCCGAAACAGCATTGGAAAAAACCAATAAGAAATTTATCAAACGATTTCAATACATCGAACAAAAAGCCACAGAACAAAATCGCACCCTCAATGATATGACACTGGCGGAAATGGATGCGCTTTGGAATGAAGCCAAAAATAATTGACAATTGACAATTGATAATTGACAATTATTGTCGGGATGATGATTTTGCTTCGGAGGGAATTGACAATTGACAATTGATAATTGACAATTATTATCGGGATGATGATTATGCTTCGGAGGGAATTGAGAGTTGAGGATTTCATCTGTGTATATTTCCTATGTTCTAGGTCCTATGTCCTATGTCATATGTCCTACGTCCTATGTCCTCCGTCCCCAAATACCCAAGGAATTTTGTTAACTCAGAATCAAGTGTCAAATTGATTATTTCCATATCCTCCCGAGTTATTTTATTCAGATGGTCTTTATTTAAAAATTGTTCTTTTTTATCACCGGTAAAACGCCTGGAAGCATATACTTTTTTAGTGGATTTTAATTTTAGTAACGGTAGTAGATTTAGTGATTTTCCGATTTTATTCAATTCCTCCAGTGGTTGAGTGAGCAGATCGGAATAACGAACAAAAATAATTTTTGATGATTCTTTAGCGAAGTGCATCCACCTGCTATAAAATAAATTGTATTCTTCTATATAATGATAGTCCGGATTTGGCCAGTTATTTTTTTTACTCCAGTTCCTGTAACTTACAAACCAGCTGTAAGGGTCTTTAGATACTATAATATAAAGTTCAGGAATTTTATTTGGAGGAAGTTTATTTTCAAATTCAGGAAAATTTTTAAACGATAGGTTATTGTTGAACTGCGGTTCCGGTATCATTTTTTTATTATCGTAAAGCCGAAAATGTTTATGTGTAATTTCGTTTCTGCTCTCTCCGTTTAAAAAATTACAATCGGGAAAATTGAGATTGATGAGGGTTTCCAGATAATTCGTACCACTGCGCTGTAATCCATAAAGCAGGATCTTTTTTGGTGATGAGTGTTTTTTAAAAAACCTTTGGTGCAAATTAAACATGGTGCGAAGATAAGTCACCTGAGTTTATTAAAGCCAAACGGCCCTTCGAAGGAAGAGCCGTTTGGTAAAAAAATAAGGTATGCTTAAAACCATTTGGTGATCTTAAAGAAATAAGTACTTCCAATTTTGGGTGCGCCAACAAAATATTGTTGTTCGTGATTATATAAATTGGTGATCAACAACGAAAACTGGGTGTCTTTAATGTAATCCGGTGAATAATTTAAGGTTAGGTCGAGGTCATGAATTTGTTCCACAGTTCCAACATAAGCGCCAGAATTTGCCGGATATGATTCTTGCCAACGGAAGTTTAATCCCACATTTAGGTCAAGCTTTTTAATATCGTAAAATCCACGCACTGCTAATTTATTTTTAGGTGCATTTAATCCAACATAACCCAATTGCGCACCTTCCAATGGAACAGAATCTTTATCTACCCACGAATAAGAAAATTGCATGGTAAGTGCATCACTTGCATACCAGGTAACACCAAGATCGGCACCAAAAACAGAAATATCTCCTAGATTAACATAGGTAACATATTTTGCACCATCGGGATATTGTGTTGGTGAAATTGTTCCCACGGGTAAACCCGCACCTGCTTCCAAAACAAGATTAATAAATTCATCTGCTCCTGTGCCATTTCCATTTCCACCATAAGAAGGATCATTATCTAATGTTGAAGTAACAAGTGAAGCGAGAAATTCATTTGATCCGGTGGTATCATTATAATTTTCCATAATAATAGGAGTAACATAAGCTGCAAGTTCAGCACCATCAATAAATACATTCGGTGTGATATCGGTTAGCGGACTTACATAATCCTGAATCAAATTATAATAAACATCAACGGTTGCAAAAACTTTATCATTAAATAGAGAGCCTTTCCATCCCACTTCAATAGTATTAGATGCCGAGTTCATTATTGCACTGTAATCTGTAATGTTTTTTGGATCAATTACATCGAATGAAGAAGTGGTAAGATTTAACGCAGCAACAGTATTTGCAGCTACGGTTATATCATCAGGCAACCATCCAACAAGTGCAACACCTAGTCCCGGAATTGTTGCATTAAATGCAGTTTCCAGTAAACCTCTTGTTGCATCCCAAATAACATTATTTATTTCAAGACTATTGTCCAATGAAAAATATTGATCAGATCCATAACCCAAATATTCGGCAAATGGAGAGGTGTATTGTGGCATTCCGATATCATCATAAGAATAGGTAAATCCTTCTCTGTTTCCAATTGCATATAATGGCATGGCAGGCTCATAATCGGAACCCAAAATAGTTTGGAATAATCCGGAATAACCTGTCAGATCACTTAATTGTAGTATATCGAGATTTAAATTATTGGAGCTTGGTGCAGAAAAGGAGCGGTTGTAAGTTAATCTAAAAGTATTTTTTTGATTAGCCTTATAAACAACAGCAGCCCGTGGTGCAAAGAAAGGCTGATCAACAAAATTGTGATAATCATATCTTAACGCCGCGATCAAACTAAATTTGTTATTTACTTTATAATCACCTTGTGTATATGCACCTACTTCCAAAATATTATCATCCTCTTCATTTTTTCCATTTATCGTATTCTCCGTGTCGGGAACTGTATAAATACCATCCACTCCATAAATTAGGTTTAATTTTTTATTCATCAAATCGCTTGAGTGTTGAAGTTGGGCAACATATTGTTTCGAATGGTCGATAATAAGATCACCGGTGCGAAATAAATATGTATCTCCCGCATCACTTCCATTAATAAATGCCTGAGCAAACCAATCCTTGTTTGTATATCGCAATTGTGCATAATAATATTTCCAGTTCACTGCCTGTCCAGCACCGATACCTGTTAATTCAATACCATCATTTTCTGTAAGTCCTCCGGTAAAAATGATCTCTGCTGAATTTTTAAAGCGATAATCAAAACGCAGATCAACACCTATTTTTTCAATATGGGTATCGCGCATATTTGGAATAGTGTCGCCAAATGGAATTCTACCTTCAGAAGTTTGATATCCCTGCTGAATATAATTTGGTTCAAAAGGATCATCATACAACCAATCATTTCCATTGAGATAGGTAAATGAGATCTTATATCCGAATTTATCCTTTATTTTTCCTGAATGACGAAAAGAGGCAGTATAAAACATCCTATCACCAATTGCATCATCATCAAACAAAGGGCTATAACTAAAATTGGTATCGGCTGCCAGATCATCAGAAAATAAGGGGTTTGATATTAAAATAGTATCTGAAATTTTACTTCTGAATCCCAATCCCACACTTGCTGTGGTCATGTATTTTTTTTCCTGAGAAAGTGGAGATTTTGTGATCATATGAACCACTCCATTCGAACAATTTGGTCCATAAAGTGCCGATGCAGGACCGCGTAAAATTTCAATTCGTTCGAGATCCGCATTATCGGTTGGGATAAAAGTGGCCACATTTGCCCTTAAAGAAGGCACTGCGCAATATCTGTTATCCACCATCATCAGCAAGGAACCTGAAAAAATGTTATTAAATCCTCTCACCACCACGTTGGTTTGAATAAGTCCGGTATTCACAATATCAACCCCCGGAACACCTTTAATATTGGCCATTGGAGTTATTGCTACAGTATTTTTAAGCTGCTCGGTGGTGATGAGACTTATCGAAGCGGGTGCATCCAATATTTTTTCCTGTCTTCTGGATGCGCTGATAACTACGGCATCCAGATCAAAATCTTCCGGTGACAAATTTATGGTGAGGGATGTGGAAGTGCCTATGGATACTTCCATTTCCGTGTATCCTACCGATCTGATAATAAGGTTTGCAGAGAGGGGAGGAACACTCAATGTAAACTTGCCTTCGAGGTCGGTAGAAGCCCCGATTCCATTATTTTCCTTAACCATTACAGTAGCTCCTGGAATGGAAAGTCCGGTTTCCGAATCTTTTACAACTCCTGAAATTGTGCGGTTTTGGGCTAACAGGCTGAAAGGTGTGCTTAGTAAGAGGATAGTAAGGATCGTAAAAATTTTTCTCATAGGCTCTTCGTTTAATTAGGTTGATTAAGTGATTAGGATGCTATTTTTACACAATAATTCCGGTTTAAAGGTTTGAAAATACAATTTTTTGAAATCTAAAATGCAAAAAATTATTACAACACACACAAACCAGGTAAACTTTTAACTCCGGCTTAAAAAACTGAAATTTATACAATTGTTATTTAAAATTAAAATAGCGCATAGTTGAAAAGAAAGACTCTTCATTTATTCACCACATTTATTTTATTATGCACTGCATCAATGGCTGCTTACTTATACAGTACAGGTAAACATAAATTTGAAGTGGAGGCCAGCGCGAAAACCATTGAGAAGGATTATCAACACTTTGAACAGGAGATCATTCGAACCATTTCCGACCCTGTTATTATAAGCAACCTGATTACAGATTCTTATACTTTCGATCAATTCAGTAAACTGGCAGCACAGCCTTTTGGATTGATCATTTATCAAAACGACAGTGCTGTTATCTGGACAAATAATTTTATTACTCCGGTGAAGGCACAAATGGTTTATAACGATGCTCCACTTTTTATTTCCGAATCCAATGGTGAGTATGTTATGTTGCAGCACGATTTCCCTGGCAATATTCATGTAATTGGATTTTTACCTCTTCAATTTGAATTCGGTATTAAAAATAAATACCTTAATCATGTTAAAACTCCCGGTATTCAGATCCACGATCATCTCAAATTAAAAGCCCGTTCAGAACCCGGATCATTTGCTGTGCATTCCTTAAACGGCAATGAGGTATTTTATATCATCGAAAACCCGGAGATTCAAAATATTGCCGAATACAATAAGTTCATGTATATTTCCATAATATGTGCATTTATTACGCTTCTTATTATTTGCAGTTCGGTGGCGAAATATTTCGTGAATAAATTCAACAGGGTAATTGGTACTTTATGTTTGCTTGTGGAATTAATAGGGGTTTATATTATTACGAATCTGTTGTTATTTAATAAAATATTCAGTTTTTTACCCCTCTTCGATCCGCAATATTATGGTTCTCCGGGAATTGCCGATTCTACAGGCGATCTTATGATCAAAACTGTTTTATTATTCTGTTTTGCGTTATTTTTCTCCAGATATTTTTATATAAAGGGTCCTTCCAAAGATGATGTTGCAAGAAATATATTGTTTCAAATTGTTATGGCATTGTTTATTAGCGTAGCAACATTAATTACAGGCTATATCTTCCGCAGTCTAATCATCGACTCTTCCATCTCCTTCGATATTCATAATTTTTTCTCCTTAAATTATTTCAGCTTCACTGGGTTTTTATGTATATCTATTTTATTACTGAGTTATTTTTTTATTATTATCCGATGCATTGAAATAGTGGTAAAAAATGCTGCTAATAAATACTTTTTTAGTGTGCTTGTTTTGATTACAGGATTGGTAATGTTACTGATACAATTTTATCGCGGAAATACGATACAATTTGATATGATCATGTTTGTAACAGGTTTCGTGATGTTAAGATCATTTTTGATAAGTAAAAAAATAAGCACACGCTCATTGGGCGGTATGATGTTGTGGCTGATCTACTTTTCAGCATTCAGTGCCTATGTTTTTAATACCTCTATTTATAAAAAAGAGGAAGAGACCAAAAGATTATATGCAATAAAAAAATCAATTGAAAAAGATCCTATCACCGAATATTTATTCAGTGAGGTGGAAACGAATATCGTGCGACAGCTTGCTATGCAAGGTCAGTTAAGAGAAAATGGGGATAAAATTCGCCCCGGATTAATTAATCAGATTCGACAAGACCTTCAGACAAATTATTTTAAAAAGTATGAAACAAATATTTCTATTTACAGGAACGATAGTTTGCTGATCGCTACCGCAGGTGAAAATAACCCCTTGCGTTTCCAATATATTGATGCGATTGAAAATAACGGAGAGTTTACTTCGGCAAATAATCTGTATTTTATAAATGATTATACGGGTAACTATTATTATCTGGCGGAATTACCTGTTTTTACTGATTCGGCGGGTGAATATGTGGCATATTTAAAAATGTTGCCGAAAAAATTTAGTGGAGAAAGTATTTATCCCGAATTGCTTATCGATGATGACCTGAGAACTGCGCAAAGTTTTGTGAATTTCGATTATGCAATATACAACGATCATACCCTTTCAGAAAGGGAAGGAGAATATCCTTATCCATTAATGGATATCTTTTATGTGAATAAAGAGGAGGAAGCATCCGATATTATTCAAAATGATTTTGATCATTATGTATACAAGGTAAATGAAACCAAAAAAGTAGTGGTATCGTCACCGGAACCAAGTTGGTTTGAACCCATTTCTATTTTTTCTTATTTGTTTTTTTTCAACCTGATATTTCTGGTGGTTATTTTATTATTGGAGTTGATAACACGAATAATTCAAGGAAATATTATTTTGAAAGAATGGATTAATACCTCACTACAAAACAAGATACAAACCTCAGTGATAAGTCTCATTATTTTTGCATTTATTTTAATGGGAGTGGCAACAGTGTATTATATTTCCAATCAATATAATTTCTCCCATCAGCAGCGACTGCTCAGTAAGATTGAAGCAGTGCAAACAAATATTGATTTTTTGATCAATGAGAATAAACGAAAGGAAACAAGAGGTATCACCAGTGTTCAAATGAAGAAGATCGGTAACAGAGTTTCGGAATTGTCGGAAATTCACGATATGGATATTAATATCTACCGACCCGATGGAAACCTCACTGCTTCCTCACAGCCAGATATATTTGACAAGGGACTCGTATCCAAGAAAATGAATGCACTTGCTTTTTTTAAAATGAGTTGCGATAAAGAAACTTGGTTCATACAAACAGAAAATATTGGAGACCTTGCTTTTTTATCAGCGTATGTTCCGGTTTTGGACGAGGACGGTGAGACAATGTTTTATCTGAACCTGCCCTATTTTGCCACTGAATTAAATCTCCGTACAGAGATTTCATCCTTCATGGTAACGCTTGTGAATGTATATGTTTTATTATTGATAGTTGCCGGTATAATTGCATTTGTTGTTTCAAAATCTATCACCCGACCATTAGCAAATATTGCTGGTAAATTTAAAGGGATCAAATTAGGAACCTTAAACGAACCTATTCACTGGACCCACGATGATGAAATTGGTTTATTGGTTGGAGAATATAATAAAATGTTACAGGAACTCGAAAACAGTGCAAACTTGCTTGCGAAATCAGAGCGAGAAAGTGCATGGCGTGATATGGCTAAACAGGTTGCACATGAAATTAAAAATCCGCTCACTCCAATGCGACTTAGTATTCAACATTTACAACGGGCCATACAATCGAATGCTCCAAATGTTAAAGAACTTACACGCAAGGTGACAGAAACAATTTTGGAACAAATTGATAATCTTTCGAATATTGCTTCTGAATTTTCAAACTTTGCTGTAATGCCTAAAGCAGTGAATGAAGTTTTATGTTTAAATGATGTTCTTGAAAATGCAACTGCTTTATTTATTGAGAACGACGAGGCTGAAATTAAACTGGAACTACCTGCAGAAAAAATTGAAATATTTGCTGATAAGAACCAGTTATTAAGGGTTTTTAATAATGTGATCAAAAATGCAATTCAGTCTATACCTGATGACAGAGTGGGTTTAATAGAAATTGATCTTAAGATGTTGGATTCCCGGGCTTTGATTCGCATTAAGGATAATGGCACGGGAATTTCGGAAGAGGAAAAGGATAAAGTTTTTGTTCCGAACTTTACCACAAAAAGTTCAGGAATGGGAATAGGTTTGGCCATGTGTAAAAATATAGTGGAAGGTGCAGGTGGATATATATGGTTTGAATCAACGTTAGATATTGGTACAACATTTTTTATTGAATTTCCAACGGATAATAAAAAGGGATGAAAAGAATAAATTCAGAAAAATTATTTGAAGAGGCAAAGGAATATTTTCCTGGTGGAGTGAGTTCACCGGTTCGGGCGTTTAAAACTGTTTTCGGGGCTCCTCTTTTTGTTAAAAAAGGTAAAGGAAGCAGAATCTGGGATGAGGATGACAATGAGTTCATCGATTTTTGTTGTTCTTGGGGACCGTTAATTCTTGGACACGCTGATGACCGCGTTTTGAAATCGGTGAGTAGTGCGCTGATAAATGGAACATCATTCGGTACACCCACAAAGTTTGAAAATATTCTCGGAAAATTAATTCTTGATAATCATAAATATGTTGAAAAATTGCGATTTGTATCTTCGGGTACAGAGGCAGTGATGAGCGCAATTCGACTTGCAAGAGGATATACAGGTAAAAATAAGATCATAAAATTTGAGGGTTGTTATCATGGCCACAGTGATTCATTATTAGTAAAGGCAGGATCAGGATTAATTACCCTTGGAGAAACTTCCTCAGCCGGTGTTCCTGCCGCTTTGGCAAACGAAACTATAGTTGTGGAATTAGATAATGAAGAAGCAGTTAAAGAAGCAATACAAAAATACTCAGGAGAAATTGCTTGTATCATTATAGAACCGGTTCCTGCAAATAATGGGTTGTTATTGCAACGAAAAGAATATCTGCAATTTCTGCGTGACATCTGTACTCAAAATAATATATTACTCATTTTTGATGAGGTGATCTCAGGTTTTAGAATTGGATTTGAAGGAGCATCGGGATTTTATGATGTTAGTCCTGATATTATCACTTTCGGTAAAATTATTGGCGGCGGATTACCTGTCGGTGCCTATGGAGCAAGTAAAGAGATCATGAAAATGATATCTCCGGATGGACCAGTTTATCAGGCAGGTACCTTATCAGGAAACCCCCTTTCAATTTCTGCAGGAATTGCACAACTAAAAGCTTGTCTTGAACCCGAATTTTATAGTGAACTTGCGAATAAAACTAAAAATCTCGCAGACAAAATAAATAAATTCACATTTGAAAATAAGATCCCTGTTAATATTTTATATATAGGCTCCATTTTTTGGATTTCATTTTCAGAAAATTGTGCGATCAGAAGTGCATCGCAAATAGATGCAGATATGGTAAATAAATTTAAATATTTGCATATTGAACTGCTGCAACGAGGCATCTATATTGGCCCCTCAGGTTATGAGGTATGTTTTATTTCGCAAGCACATTCTGAGGAAGATATTTTATATGCCTCTGAAATAATATGTGATGTGTTAACCTTGATCTTTGATAAAAATTATACTTTGAATAATGGTTAATATCCCAAAATCAAGATATTTTTTATTTTTTCACGTGGTGTTTGTTTACATCATTGCTTCCTTTATTTGGTGGTCTTATTTATTGCATAAAAATAACTACCAGAATTACAACGAAATTATAAAAAGAGAGGAGACCATTTATTTACAAAGTGGGAGAAATATTACAGATTTTTATTCAACTGCAATTTATATCCGTTTGCATAAAGATTTCAAACGAACCGAGTTAATGTTATATGGAGAAGGAGTGGTATTTATCGGACTTATTACATTAGGTTTTTGGCGTATGCGAAAAACATTTAGAGAAGAAGTTGCTCTCACCCGTCAGCAAAATAATTTTTTATTGTCCATTACACATGAATTGAAATCTCCACTTGCTTCTCTTAAACTATCGATGCAAACCATCCAAAAAAGACAATTAGATGCCGAACAGGTAAAAACCATGGCGGATATGTCGCTCGACGATATTGAAAGATTGGAATCTCTGGTGGAAAATATATTGCTTGCGTCGAAAATTGAAAGTGCAAATTTCCGATTAAATAAAGAGTTGATCGACCTTTCCTCTATTACAAAAAATATTTTTGATCGTATCCGGATAAAATTTAAGGGTCAAAGAAACTTTAGAAGCCAGATAGAGGATAATGTGTATTTTTATGGTGACAGATTTTCTTTTTCCTCAGTTATATATAACCTTATTGAAAATGCCATTAAATATTCGGGTAAAGGAGCAGAAATATCTGTTGAATTAAGGGGGGATGATAAAAATATTTATTTAAGAATTACAGACACAGGCATTGGAATTCCTGAAATGGAGAAGGGCAAAATTTTCGGAAGATTTTACCGCATTGGAACGGAAGAAACCAGAAAAACCAAAGGAACCGGATTAGGTCTTTTTATTGTGAATCAGGTGGTAATGATGCATTCGGGCAAGATAGAAGTGAAAAATAATGATCCTGTCGGGAGTATCTTTGAGATTACGATCCCTGTTGGAACAGCTGCCTAAAAACGACAAAATGATGACACTAAAATAAAACCAAATTGAATGTGCAGCGTATAATCAGACCAACTGCACAAAAAAACCGCGACTATGAACTACAGAATTTTAATTGTTGAGGATGAAGACCACATCCGTGAAAATCTTAAATTAAACTTAGAATTGGAAGGTTATGAAGTGATTGCCGTACCTGATGGAGCAAAAGCTTTGAAGGCATTCCGCGAGCAACGTTTTGATCTTGTTATTCTTGATGTTATGTTACCCGAAATGGACGGATTTGATGTTTGTGAACAGATGCGTTTGGAAGACAGAGAAACACCCATTTTGTTTTTAACAGCCAAAGATGCAAGCGTTGATAAAATTAAAGGATTAAAAACAGGTGGTGATGACTATATGACCAAACCTTTTAATCTGGAAGAATTATTATTAAGAATTATAAATTTATTAAAACGCAGTTCAAAAAATCCTGCGGAAGATAAATTCCACGAATATAGTTTTGGTGGAAATACTATTAATTTTGTTACCTATGATGCTATAGGAAGAAATGGTGTGGTAAAACTCACCAACAAAGAATTAAAATTATTAAAACTTCTTATCGATAGAAAGAACGAAGTTGTTTCACGAACACTCATATTACAAACTGTCTGGGGATATGATGTTTACCCTTCAACCAGAACCATCGATAATTTTATTCTCGCTTTCAGAAAGTATTTTGAAGCAGATCCTAAAAACCCTGTATTTTTTCACGCAATAAGAGGAGTGGGATATAAATTTTCGGATAAGTGATCTTCCCTTTTTGTTGAATAATTAATTCCACAAAACTAATCTATAAGCTATTGGATTGGAATTATGCTGCAGTGAATTATATTTGTGTAAAATTAGGAATCACAATACTACTTCATGCATACACCGTTACGCACATTTACTTTTACCCTGGTTTTATCATTCATAGGTTTTCGGATGAATTCTCAGGTAGTAATTAACGAGGGAACAAACAAAAATGGAACTCTTATTTACGATGAGGATGGGGATAACCCCTCCTGGATCGAACTATATAACTATGGTGCTGCCGCTGTCTCCTTATATAATTACGGTGTTTCAGATGATAGCTCCAACCTGTTTAAATGGCAGATGCCCAATATATTTTTGGAGTCAGGGCAATTTCTTATCCTATTCACTTCCGGTAAAGACCGCAAACCCGATAATACCATTCATCACTGGGAGCAACCGGTAAATGATGCGGCAATTTGGAAATATCTCGTGCCTGATGATGATACTCCCTCAGATTGGATCATGCCAGGTTTCGATGATTCGGCCTGGGGTAATAGTTTGGTAAGTGTTGGATACGGAGATGATGATGATAATACTATTTTACCCGATGGAACTTTGAGTATTTATTTAAGGCACGAATTTATTATAACGGATACATCCGATATTGCAAATGCAATGTTGAGTATTGATTATGATGATGGATTTATTGCTTATTTAAACGGTAACGTTATTGCATTAAATGGATTCGCAGAAGGTTCGCCTGAATATGATGAATTATCCGGTATTGATCATGAAGCTGCAATGTATTTTGGCGGCGCACCTGAAAATTTTATTTTCGATGAAACTTTATTTAAATCGTGGTTGGTTGAAGGAACAAATGTTTTTGCTGTGGAAGTGCACAATGTTACAGAAGGTTCGAGTGATCTAACAGCAAGGCCGTTTTTATCTATTGGAATTAAAACAGAAGAAATAATCTGGACTGATATACTTCCTGCATGGTTTCCAATTTTTGCAGTCTCGCAAAATTTGCATACTAATTTTAAAATAAATCCGGAAGGAGAATCTGTTTACCTTACAAATGCATTTGGAATAACCGAAGATACCCTTTTTATTTCTGTTGAAGAAGCCGATCATACAGTTGGATGTATTTCTGATGCTTCTCCAATTACTGCAATATTTACAACACCTACACCCGGATATAGTAATAGTGGTATGTATTATACAGGTTATGCAGAAGGTATTGCAAGTTTTAATTTAGATGCCGGATTTTATTCCGGAGAACAAATAATTGAAATAATTACTCCACCGGGTGGCGAATTACATTACACCTTAAACGGAGAACTTCCAACTTTAGCTGATCCAATTTACACTGATCCAATCTCCGTTGTAAATACCACTGTAATCAAAGCAAGAAATTTTGATCCATCCGGAATATTATTACCTGGTAAAACTGCAACTAATACTTTTTTTATTGATGAAAGTATTTCCGTTCCTGTAGTTTCTATCACAACCAATAATAATAATTTGTATGGTGATCAGGGAATTTTTGACAACTGGTGGACAGATTGGAAAAAGGCAAGTTATATTGAATATTTCGACTCATTGCAATACAATGCATTCGAACAAAATATTGCAATAAAAGTGGATGGAGGAGCGGGAGGAAGCCGATCGTTACCTCAACACAGCATGCGTATCGAATTGGATAATGCAGCTTATGGTGATGGTACATTAAATTATCCGCTCGTAAAAAGAAGATGGGCCGTTGATGAATACGAAACTTTTTATTTGCGAAACGGAAGTAATATGAGTAATGTGCTTCCGTATAAAGATGCATTTATGGTTCGCACCACAGAAGGTACTTATAACGAACACATGGCATACGAACCCATAGTTGTTTTTCTAAATGGCGAGTATTTTGGTTATTATGAACTGCGCACAAAACTGGATGAAGGTCATTTTGATCACGCTCTGGGAATTGAAAAAGACAGTCTCGATCTTCTCACTTTAAGTTACTGGTACGGTTTAATACTTCGTACCCTGAGTGGTTCTGATACCGACTTTATACAAATGCGTGATTATCTGGGAAATTATCCAACACCTGAAGATCCCGATTTTTATTTAATTGCTGATTCCATTCTCGATCTAAAAAATTTTACTGATTATATCGCTGCAGAAACTTGGATGGCTAATTACGATTGGCCCTATAATAATATTAAAGCCTGGCGCGACAGAGGTGGAGAAAATAAATGGAAGTATGCATTAATTGATGTGGAACTTGGTCTCGGGATCGGGTCATGGTCAGATGCAACTGCAGACCTTATCAGCGGATTATTCGGCAGCCAAATTTATATTGAACCACTTGCTAAATTATTACAGAATCCAATTTACCACGATTATTTTGTTAATAGATATGCCGATCTTATGAACTCCACTTTTTTACCGGAGAGAACGCTTAGCATGGAAGATAGTATGTATTTGGAACTAATGCCTGAATTACCCCGTCAATTGCTGCTTTGGGGTTATGGGCCACTGGGCGAACAATTGTCCACTTTTACTGATTATCGGAGTGCATTGCGAAACGATTTTGAAGTTCGTTCCGGATATGTTCGCAATCAAATAAATTCCGCTTTTTCTCTAAATGGAAAAGTAGATATCACTTTAGAATGTTCCCCACCGAGTGCGGGCAGAATAAAAATAAGTACACTTACAATTTTTGATATGCCCTGGAGTGGAATTTATTTTGATGGTGTTCCCGTTCAAATTACAGCCGAACCAAATACCGGGTATACATTTTCACATTGGGGAAATAGTCCTTTTATCACAGACACATTATTATCTACCTTTTTATCAAATATCTCAAGCGATGAAATATTTACAGCATATTTTGACGGAGCTCCTGCACCGGAAGAAATAGTTGTAAGTGAAATTAATTATAATGCGGAAGAAACAGTTAATGCAGGCAATTGGATAGAACTTTGGAACCACGGAATTGCAGATGTAAATATTTCCGGTTGGAAAATAAAGGATGCAGATCCGTTACATATTTATGTAATTCCGGAAGGCACCATTTTAAGTGCTGATGAACGCATTGTGGTTGCTGTTGACACAATACTTTTTCAAGACCAGCATCCTGAAATTATTAATTGGATAGGACCTCTGGGTTTCGGTTTGGATAATTCCTCAGAAACAATTCAGTTATTTGATATTCAAAATAATATTAAATTGAATTTTTCATTCCTCGATGATGCTCCGTGGCCGGGTGGTGCTGATGGTCAGGGAAGAACCATGGAGTTATCAAGTCCCCTTATAGACCTCAACAACCCTGATAATTGGTTTGATGGTTGCATTGGCGGTTCTCCGGGATTACCCTATTCTCCTTGTGATGAAGCAATTATTTTTAGTGAAATAAATTATAATTCAGGTGGCGATTTTGATAGTGACGATTGGGTGGAATTACGAAACATCAGTGATGCGTCTGTGGACATTAGCGGTTGGAAATTTATGGATGATTCCGTAGGTGTTACGCATGAATTTTTAATTCCGGATGGAAATATATTAAACCCTTCACAAAATTTGGTGTTAGCACAAACTGAAACTAAATTTATAGCAGCCCAGCCATTTGTAACTAATTACAACGCAAGTTTCAATTTTAATTTAGGTAATAATGGTGAATGGATAAGAATGTACGATGAAAATGGAATTCTATCATTATCCGTAAATTATCAGGACCTCGCACCCTGGCCACTGGCCGCTGATGGAGGGGATTATACTTTAGAATTGGTAGACTCCATGGGATTAATGAACAGTGGTTATAACTGGACAACAATTTGTCCGGGAGGTTCTCCGGGTTTTTATGCTCTTGAACCATGTTTGGATACAACAAATAATGTTGTTGATGAAAATTTATTGGCAATTTCCCTTTACCCAAATCCGGCGGAAAATTTTATCAATGTGTATTTAAGTGTTCCTGCAACTCAATGGGTAAACATTGCACTTACCGATATTAATGGATCCCAAACACGAAATTTATTTGACGGCGAACTTTCCGTAGGCATTAATAATATATTTGTCGACCTTGCAGAATATCCATCGGGTATTTACTTCCTGAAAATTCGAAATTCGGAAGTATTTGCTGTGCAAAAATTTATAAAGGAATAAGTTAAACCGGTAAACCACAGTTTTTTTTATACTAAAATGAAGTACCCTTATACTTAACACTTTACCTTTGTATCTAATTACTTTTTTACATGCAACAATTAACAGGAATTTTATTGGTAAATCTCGGAACGCCCGATTCTCCTTCGGTTCCGGATGTGAGAAAATATTTAAAAGAATTTTTATTAGATGAACGTGTAATAGATATTCCGGCTCCTCAACGCAATTTGTTGGTTCGTGGAATAATAGCTCCATTCAGGGCACCTAAAAGTGCTAAATTATATGAGCAGATCTGGAATGAGAATGGATCTCCGCTTTTATCATTCAGCAAACTGCTCAAAACAAAATTGCAGAATAAATTGGGCGAAAATTATTTAGTGGAATTAGCTATGAGATATCAAAGTCCCTCCATTAAAAATGGCCTTGATATTTTAAAAAAGGCCAATTGCAATAAAATAATTGTAGTTCCTCTTTTTCCTCAATATTCTTCAGCAGCCAATGGTTCGGTGGTGGAAAAGGTTATGGATATTATTAAAAGTGACCCCGTATTTCCTGAATTGCGTTTTACCGGAAGTTTTCATCAACAACCTTTGTTTATTAAGGCATTTTCTGAGAACGGAAGTAAATACAACCCTCAAGAATACGATCATATTATCTTCAGTTTTCACGGTCTGCCCGAAAGGCAGATCACAAAATCATTACCACATTTTAATTGTCTTTCTGAAACTTGTTGTGATAATTTAACACTGCAAAATCATTTATGTTATCGCGCACAATGTTTTGAAACAGCAAGGGCCATTTCAACATCCTTAAATATTGCTAAAGAAAAGTATACCGTTTGTTTTCAATCGCGTCTTGGAAAAACTCCATGGATAAAACCTTATTCTGATGAAGTGATCAAACAACTTGCAGCAAAAGGCATAAAAAAAATATTAGCATTCAGCCCTGCATTTGTGGCTGATTGTCTGGAAACAATTTATGAAATAGGTGTTGAATACGACACGATCTTTAAAGAACACGGCGGTGAAAAAATTCAATTGGTGGAAAGTTTGAACGATAACGATCTGTTTGTTGATTGTCTTGTGGAAATGATCAAATAATACTTCTATCAGAACATTTCAATTCCGCCACCATCGTAGTTTTCCTCCATTCTACCACCTCTTCGTTTATTATCTTGCTGCCCGAACTTATAGGTAAGTTTTAAAGTGCCGATCTGAGATTGACGTTTCCTGGAGTATTCTGAATAAAAGTTAATTCCTTCACTATATCCTTCCCAAATTCTTGTATTAAATACATCGCTCATGCTTAAATTAACACTGAGTTTATTTTGAAAAAAATCAGACTTTAAACCGGCATCAACATAATACACAGGTTCTGATTCGCCTTGAGCAAAGGTCCATGGAGTATTATAACTAAAAGTAACCTGAAAGGCTGTTTGTTTTAATACCTGAAAGAAAGACATCACTCTGATATTATAAGTAAATTGTGAATTATTTAATCCCGCTTCCAGATTTTCCGCATTTACCAATGTTTGATTAAAATTCACACTGGAGGTAACATTCCACCATTTATAAAATTCATTTTTTCCAACTAATTCCACTCCGTATTTTTCTTCATTATTATAATTCTGGAATGTCATAATGGAAACACCATCTGTATCCACAACAGAATACGGTGAAATTTCATTTAATGTTTGGTTGTAATAAACCGAAGCAGAAAGAGAGTGTTTTTTGAAATCTTTAGTAAATGCTATCTCATAAGAATTTTCATATTCGGGCTCTAAAAATGGATTACCAACTCTGAAGCTGTATGGGTCAGAATAATCAGGGAAAGGGTTTAAAAACCAAGAATTAGGTCTATCTATCCTTCTGCTATAACTTGCTCCAATTTCTGTTGCTTCATCAAATTTGTAGGCAACGTGTACACTTGGAAATAACCCGAAATAATCTTTATTATAAACTTGATCTGTAGTTACAAGTTCCGAATTTGTATAAGTTTGTTCTGCTCTTAATCCTAATTGATAACCAAATTTTTTATAGCTTGAATTCCAGATTAGATATGCAGCTACAACATCTTCATTATAAATAAATTGGTTATTTAAGGAATCATCCACATCCCAATCATTAATAATATCATCAAATGACTCTGAATAAAGTGTATTGTCTTTTACCTCTTTAGTATATTTAATTCCTGTTTCAAGTTGATTGCCATTTTTGAACGGATGCACATAATCAGTACCAATACTTGCATCCGTATTTAACGAAGGTCTGGATATAAATTGTAAAAGTGGATCACCTATTAAAATATTATCAGCATCGAAAAATTGTTCATCGTAATTACTTGCATCATTTCCATCACCTTTAGAATAAAATGCATCAGCTGTTAGTAAATGTTTTGGACTGCTGAAAGTTTTTCTGAGAGTTAGGCCAACATTATAGTTAGTGCCTTCATTTGCACCTAAGGTATTGCGATAACTTGTGGAGGTTAATACGCTGTCATTATCCAAAAAAGAATAATCCACGTTGTCAGTTCGGTCCGATTTATTTGTATGAAACGAGCCTGAAATACCTACTGTGGTTTTATCATTAATATAATAATCCAATCCCGTTCGTGCCATATGCATTTGCGATTTTGAATTGGAGTTACTTATCGAATTTAAATAAAATGTAGTATCAGCATCAAATGTTTTCCGAAACATAGAACCAGATCCATCGCGGTTATCGTTCACATAACTATAATTGGAATAAAAGTTGAATTTTTGATTTCGGAAATTTAAAGATACACCGCCTTCATATTTTGGTGTGGTGGATACACCCGCAGTAACATTGCCGTTTAATCCCCCTTTTTTATTTTTCTTTAAAACAATATTAATTATACCTGAATTTCCCTCTGCCTCATAACGCGCTGATGGATTTGTAACCACTTCAATACTTTCGATAGAACTCGCAGGAATTTGTTCCAAAATAGCATTCATATTGCTCCCGACAATTCCGGATGGTTTTCCATCTATAAAAATAATTACGCCTTCATTTCCCCTCAAACTAATATTTCCATCAATATCAATTACTACAGAAGGAATTGTTTGCAAAGCATCAGATGCTGAACCGGCTGAGGCAACAATATCTTTTTCAATATTATATACTTTTTTATCGATGCTGTTTTGAAAATACGATTTTTCCGCAGTGATATTCACTCCTTCCAAAGCCATGGCATTTTGACTGAGAAACATTTTACCTGCAAAAACAACCGGAGCCCCTGCTTTTATTTCAATATTTTTATTTGCCTCTGTATATCCGATAAATCGATAATGAAGCATATAATTTCCCGGATTTGCAACAGTGATGGTAAACTTTCCCTCGGCATCGGTAATTCCTCCGCTAATAATTGCAGAATCAGTTTGCAGTGTAAGTGTTACAGCGGCAAATTCAATAGGTTTTGTAGTGGACGAATCAATTACTGATCCGGTGACCATAAATCCTGAAACTTGAGCTGATGCTAATTGTATTGATAAAAATAATATAAATCCGCAAACTAAATATTTCATCCCTTTTTATTAATAATTTTTACAAAAATACGGCTTTTACACTGCAACAATTTCTCCACATTTAGCCCCATAAGTTGATATTAACAAACTATAACACAATAAGTTTGATTCCCTTCGGTAGGATATAAATAGCACCAAATATTCATTTATCATGGAATATCTAAGCAAGGTTTAGTATTTTTCGCCCTCAAACCGGTAAAAAAGAATAAAGTTGTGGAGAAAAAGATCGAAAGACTGCAAAAAAAGAAGGCAGAAGCCCTGTTAGGTGGTGGATCTGTGCGTATTGACCAGCAGCATAAAAAGGGAAAACTCACCGCACGTGAAAGGGTGCAGTTGTTAATGGATGAAGGCAGTTTTGAGGAAATTGGGCAATTGGTGATGCATCGCAGTCACGATTTTGGAATGGAAAAGCAACGATTTTATGGTGATGGTGTTATCACCGGTTATGGAAAGATAAATGGAAGACTCACCTATGTGTATGCTCAGGATTTCACCGTTTTTGGTGGCAGTCTGAGTGAAACACACGCTGAAAAGATCTGTCGGATTATGGATCTTGCTATGCAAAATGGTGCTCCGGTTATTGGTTTAAACGACAGCGGAGGCGCCAGGATACAAGAAGGAGTGAATTCTCTCGGAGGTTATGCAGACCTATTTTACAGAAATACGATTGCCAGTGGGGTAATTCCACAGATTTCTGCAATTATGGGCCCATGCGCCGGTGGTGCAGTGTATTCACCCGCCATTACCGATTTTATTTTAATGGTGGAAAAAACATCCTACATGTTCGTTACGGGTCCCAATGTTGTGAAAACAGTTACCCATGAGGAGGTTACAAGTGAAGAATTGGGTGGTGCGACTACACACTCAACAAAAAGCGGAGTAGCCCATTTTGCCACTACCAATGGGCTCGACTGTCTTAAAAAAATTCGTTTATTGCTCAGTTATATGCCTCAAAATTGTGAGGAGGAAACGCCTTTAGTGCAATATGTGGGGGGAGATGAACTGCGTCCTAAACTAAATACCATTCTACCTGATAACCCCAATCAACCCTACGATATTCGTGATGTGATCTCTGAAACCATGGATTCGGATACATTTTTTGAGGTGCATCAGAATTATGCAGAAAATATTGTGGTGGGATTTGCGAGAATTGGTGGCAAAAGCATTGGAATTGTTGCAAATCAACCTGCTATTCTGGCTGGAGTTCTCGATATTGAATCCAGTAAAAAGGCAGCCAGATTTGTGCGTTTTTGCGATTGTTTTAATATTCCATTGATCGTATTTGAGGATGTTCCCGGATTTTTACCTGGTACCGATCAGGAATGGAGAGCCATAATTACCAACGGTGCAAAATTATTATATGCATTTAGTGAGGCTACTGTTCCGCGCATCACAGTAATTACAAGAAAAGCTTATGGTGGCGCTTATGATGTAATGAATAGCAAACACATTGGTGCCGATATGAATTTTGCATGGCCCAGCGCCGAAATAGCAGTTATGGGTGCAAAAGGAGCAGCGGAGATCATATTTAAAAAAGAAATAGAAGAAGCGGAAAATAAAGAAGCAGCCTTACAGGAAAAAATTGACGAATACACCAATAAATTTGCCGACCCTTACCGCGCTGCTTATAGAGGTTTTGTGGACGAAGTGATAGTTCCTTCCGAAACCAGAATAAAAATTATGAAAGCATTGGATATGCTTAAAAATAAAGTAGCTAAATTGCCAAAGAAAAAACACGGTAATATTCCATTGTGATCCTTTTTTTGCAATTAATAAATTACCAAATTATCAAATTACCAAACAATAACCATGTCGCAAAAGAAAAAGATCATAGGAAAAACAGAAGTAGAATTTCTTTCTAAATATATCAATAATCCTTCGCCAACAGGCCATGAGGTTGCAGGGCAAAAAATTTGGTTGGATTATATTAAACAGTATACCGATACACATTTTGTCGACAATTATGGTTCCGTTGCGGCGATAATAAATCCTGATGCAGAATTTAAAGTAGTTATTGAAGCACATGCTGATGAAATAGGCTGGTCGGTGCATTATATTACTGAAGATGGTTTTATTTATGTAGAAAGAATTGGTGGAAGTGATTACGTAATTGCACCGAGCAAACGCGTAAACATTTATACCGATAAAGGCATTGTAAAAGCAATATTTGGATGGCCTGCAATTCATACCAGAAGAGGAAAAGAAGAGGCACCGGAATTAAAGAATATATTTTTAGATTGTGGTTGTACTTCAAAAAAGGAAGTGGAAAGTTTAGGAATTAAAATTGGTGATGCAATTACCTTTGATGATGATTTTTTTGAATTGAATGATAAATATTATGTGGGCCGTGCATTGGATAATCGCATCGGAGGATTTATGATAGCTCAGGTTGCGCGATTGTTAAAACAAAATAAGATCAAATTACCTTATGCCTTATATATTGTTAATTCTGTTCAGGAGGAAGTAGGATTACGTGGTGCCGAAATGATGGCGCATAACATTAAACCAAATGTTGCTATCATTACCGATGTTACACATGATTCCAACACTCCAATGATCTCCAAAAACCTGGAAGGAGATTTGAAATTGGGCTCGGGTCCCGCACTCACAAAAGGACCTGCGGTACATAATAAATTATTAAAATTAGTTTCGGATGTTGCGGCAGAAAATAAAATATCTTTTCAACGGGATGTGGCCTCACGTTCAACCGGAACTGATACTGATGCATTTGCATATTCAAATGGCGGAGTGCCAACCTGCCTCATAGCACTGCCTTTGCGCTATATGCATACAACAGTGGAATGTGTGCATAAAAATGATGTGGAACAGGTAATACAACTTATATATCACACGCTGATTAAATTAAAACCCGGGTTCAATTTTAAATATATGTAAAAACAAAAATTTTAAATACCCTGCGAAAATATTTAGCGTTTGATTGCCCTCAGGGTTAGTTTAAAACAATATCAAATTAAAAAAGGTCATATTGATCACACCTAAAACTTGATACTATTACATTTGAATTTTAAACTTCAACTATGCAAATTTCAACCATAGCCTTGGTATTTATCATTTTTGTTTCATTGCCGGTTATAGCAGCTATTACAATTGTGATTATAGCTTATCGCCGCAAAAAGAAGGATGAGGAAGCCAACAAATCCTCCGATAATAAAGAAAATAAAAAAGACTGAAGTCAGGAATTTAACCTGGAATCTGAACAGCCAAATTAAAAAATCAAAATATGTTTTTTTAATTCAATGATCACTAAAAAAAAAATAAGATAAGGCTCTGATCAATTATCCATTAACGTTTCCTTTACCATTTGTTCCAATTTTGCTCCACGTAAATTTTCTGCAACAATAATTCCCTCTCTATTAACCAAAAACGACATTGGAATTCCCGTAATACGATAATCGCTGGCAGCTTTGTTATTATTCGAATCAAATAGTGCAACGTGATTTTTCCAGGTTAAACCATCTTTTTGCACTGCATCAATCCATTTCTTTTTATCAGTGTCAAGAGAAACACTATAAACAGTAAATCCATCATCTTTATATAGATTATATACTTTCACTAAATTCGGATTTTCTGCTCTGCAGGGTGCACACCAACTTGCCCAGAAATCTATCAGAACAACCTTGCCCTTTAAGTCAGACAATTTCATTTGTTCACCTTCTGCATTTGGCTGAATTATATCAATAATAGGTTTTCCAATAAAACTTTGTGCAGCGGTAGCTTCCTGTAACTTAATTTTTTCCGATAATTCTTTTACATATACCGAATTAGAATCTGCTGACCCTTGAACTTTTGCAGCATAAGTTTTTACGTAATCAAAATCTACTGCAAATAAAGTTTCCAATGCTAATACCGCGTTGGAAACATCTTTGGCCGAATCCACATAGTTTCTAAAAATATTATAATAATCTTCCTGCAGATCTGCGATCACAATTTCCGCAATGGAATCCCTACCTGTCGATTTTAGGGCAATAATCGAATCGTTCAGTTTCATCGCCTTCGCGTCAAACTCACGCAATGTTCCTAAAAAGGCAAATAATGAATTTGTAGCGGAAGAGCCCGTTACCTCCGGATTTTCTTTTTCTGCCAATGATGCATTAAAATCCATTTTTTCGTCGTGCAATGAAATGATATAATAATTCTGGCGATTGCCATCAATGGTAATTCGGCAAATCATCCGTTCAGGTAAATTATTTTTTATTTTAAAAGTTCCCTTCTCATCTGCTCGTGCAGTATCTATCAAGGTGAATTTTGGATTACCTGAATTTGGAAAACTCATGGTTTCCAAAACAATTTTTTTATTCTCAGCGCCGGTTATCTTTCCATTTATTTCAAAAGCTAAACCCTTCTCTGCACTACAGCCCGCAATCACAAATAATAGAGTTACCAGAATTACATTTATTTTTTTAAACATTTTATTTATTTTTTTATATTTTATTAATCAACTTCGTTTGATGTAGGACCTAGGACATAAGACCTAGGACCTAAGACCTACGACTTAGTATTCGAAAGCCAAATTATTTAATGTAACCCGGTTGTTAATTCTCCATTCTCAACTCTCCATTCTCCATTCTCAATTCTCAATTCTCAATTTTTTTTTGGCTGTTTAATTATCAATTGTCAATTGTCAATTATCAATTATTTTTTTGGCTGTTTAATTATCAATTATCAATTGTCAATTGTCAATTTGTGTTCCAGCATTTTCGAAGTCATTTTGGGGTCTGCTTTTCCTTTGCTTAATTTCATTACTTCCCCCATAAATAATCCTAAAATACCTGTTTTTCCACCTCTGTATTCGGCAACCTTATCCGGAAACTTCGCCAAAGCAGCATCTATCATTTCTTCCAAAGCAGCCGTATCATTATCTTGCAGCAGATTTAATTCTTTTGCTGTTTCTTCCGCTGTTTTTTCAGCATTTTCGCAAATGGCCGGAAATAATTGTTGTGAAGCGATAGAAAAATTCAATTTGTTTTCATCAATCAACTTAATGATGTCGGCAATATGATTTGCTGTAACAGGCAAAGCATCTATATCCAAAGCATTTTCGTTTAACCAACTTTTTACCGGACCAAGCATCCAGTTTGCTGCTGCTTTATAATTAGTTGTGATGTTAATTATTGTTTCAAAGAATTCGGCAAACGACTTTTCACTGGTTAATATTTCTGCATCATAAGCACTCAATTTAAGCACTTCAACATATTTATGCGTAAGTTCTTTCGGAAGAGGAGGCATCGATTTTTTTATAGAATCAATTTGTTCTTCCGAAACAATAAATGGTTGCAGATCCGGTTCCGGAAAATACCTGTAATCATGCGCCGCTTCTTTACTGCGCATTCCAATTGTAGCTCCTTTTCCCGCATCAAAACTTCTGGTTTCCTGTGTTAATATTTCACCCGCCTCAATCGCATCAATTTGTCTTTTAACCTCAAAATCAATGGCGCGTTTTACATTTCTGATGGAGTTCATGTTTTTTACTTCCACCTTAACACCGTATTGTTGCGCTCCCTTTAACATCACACTTACGTTTGCATCACAACGCAAACTGCCTTCTTCCATATTTCCATCACAAATTTCGAGATGGCGCACTAATTTCCTCACCTCTGTCAAATATGCATATGCTTCATCACCACTTCGCAGGTCAGGTTCACTTACAATTTCCACTAAAGGTGTTCCAGCTCTGTTGAGGTCCACCAAAGTATAAAAAGGGTCCAGATCGTGAATGCTTTTTCCGGCATCTTCCTCTAAATGTATTCGTGTGATCCCAATTTTTTTCTCTTTGCCATAATCACCTATAAGTACATATCCTCCTGTACAAAGAGGAGTTTTATCCTGCGTTATCTGGTATCCTTTAGGAAGATCAGAATAAAAATAATTTTTGCGGGCAAATTCATTATACCTTGTGATTGAACAGTGTGTCGCAAGACCTAATCGGATTCCCAACTCCAGGCATTTTTGATTGAAAACGGGTAAAGTACCCGGATGGCCAAGTGTTACAGGACTTACAAATGTATTAGGAGAGCCTCCATATTCTGCAATATCAGCACTATATGCCTTCGTTTTGGTAAGCAATTGAGTATGCACCTCTAAACCGATGATCACCTCATACTTGTCGTATACTTCCATACTTTCGCAAAGATAAGCACTTGCACTTTCATGCTCTTTTAATTATGTGCCTAAAACCTTAAAATTTAATTAAATGCAGGTCTAAAAGTTAAAAATGGCTTTTTTTACAAGTAGACTGAGAATATTCCAAAATCTTTTTATCTTCGGACTTACATTTAAGAAATGTAATTTTTCTTTTCATATGTATAGTACCCGGTGGACAGATGAGGAGCTGGACACCGGTTTTTTATTTTCCAGGCAAACCAATTAAAATATGTATAAACTGCTTCAAACCTCTATTTTCCTTTGTTTAACAGGTTTTTTATCCGCCCAAAATTTTGAATATAATGTAATCTTAAAGTCCGTTACCTTTTCCGGCGACGAAATGTACGCAATAAGGCAGGATGATAATACCGGTTATATAGATGATGCCATACATTGGTCTGATGATGGAACTGTTAACCCTTCGGCGTTTACAAGTGGGTCGGTATTACAAGCAGCAGCTGTTATTCAATTCATTTGTGCCAATATGCCCACGGAAGTATTTGTTCGGGGCACCGGACCGGATGGTATTGATTTCCCCGCAAATTCTGCTTTAATTTCCGGAGATATTATTTCTTACCCGATCACTGATGCAGATCAGACCTTTGAGGACGAAAAGGTGAGGTATTTTGAAAATTTTTCTATTTTGTGGGAATGGTCTTTTGATAATATTGTATGGCATCTTGCCGGAACCAGTATGAGCCCCGTATATGTTACATGGCACACAGCAAAACCGGAGAGTGCTTTCTCAGGATATAAATATTATCTCACCCTTTTTGATCTCGCCTGCAGAAACGCAGATGGTGCAACCACGGAAGACGCATTTATCGATATGATATGGACAGATTTTACCGATCATTCTGTTTTTCGGGCGGATGGAGTGCCGATGCAGTATTATAAAGATATTTTTTCCCCAAACGTTACACTTCCCAATTTAATAAAATATGCCGATGGTGAATGTTATACATGGGCGCAATTATTTCTCGCCTGTTTAAAGATTCACGGATTTTCACAACCAAATAATTATATGAATATCACCGCAGATTATTCCTCAACCGGTTGCGGAAGTATTTCAAGATTTTTAGTGAAAACATGGAATTTCGGAACACCTTCTTACGATTGTACTGATATGCCTTATGTAAATGTTTATTCCCCCGATTATTACGATGCGGATACTGCATATATTTATGATTATGCAGAAGTAACAGATGAAATTGGTGTTATGGGACAAACAGAAACAAATCCCGCTTCCAGTTTTGGCAATCATCAGATCGCAATTGTAAATGGAAAATATTATGATGGAAGTTATGGTGTGTTATATGAAAATTTTGATGATATAAAATATGGAGGTTTAAGCGGTTGGAGCAGAAGCGAAACAAGTGATGAAGTTGGTATTGGCATAGACGTAAACGGCGATGGTGATCTTGATGCCTCTCCCGATTTTACCATTTTGCGCGCAACTCCGGATCTCGAAATGGCAGATTTTGATTCTAATATTGAAACCTGGTAATGAAAAAATATTTTCTGATTATATTATTTGTTGCTGTAAGCGAATTACTTTTTTCACAAGGAAAATTTGAACGTCGCATTATAATTGAAGACAGTATATTTTATGCAGTGGAGATCATTGGTCAAACAGGAGTATTGTGGAAAGGAAATATAACTGAACCAATGGATAGTGCTCAAAAATATGCACTTCCTGTGGGCACAAAAAGACGAAGCATTCACTATTTGCCACTATCCTGGAATGTACATAACGACACACTTTATGCTATTAATTTTACAGAATATGCACAAAATGAAAGGCTCACTTCTTTTAAATCGATACCTCTTTTAAAACTTGAAAAATACACAGGTCAAAACAATGCAAAACAATTAATGCAGGGGGCATTTGAAAACGGAATTATTGAAAATTGGCCTATGGTAAATATGCTTAAAAAATATAAATATATCGATGATCTTTTTTTCGATTTTGTAGTCACCGATTCCGGTATTATTCAATATATTGTGGTTAATAATGAATTGACAATATGGGAATGGAAAAATAATGTATGGACCGATTCTCCCATGATTCCATATACTGCGCAGGAATATTTTATTTTGTACGTTAATGATAGTAATATCTGTATGATCAATTCAAATGGCGAAGAAGTATGTTTGGCAAACCATACCCATATTACAAATTACTTTCCCGATGTTTTCGAACTAAAGAATTATTTGTTCTTGGAGAATAGAGATGCTGATTCACACAGGTTTATAAAAAATATATTTTTTGAAAACACTTCACTGTCATTAACACAAATACTATTACAAAAATAATTAGTCGATAAATTACATATCATGAAAAAAATAATTTTGATCTTAATAATAATCACTCTGACTGTTAAAGTTTATGCAGATGATGTTACTGCTGTTGTGGAAAATGCGGATCCCGGACTAAATAATGGTTCCATCACACTTACATTAAGTGCCGGTATTGCTCCATATACTTTCAGCTGGTCGGGTCCTGCCGGATATGTTTCTACAGAACAAAATATTTCGGCACTGGAAGCCGGAGAATATTGTGTTACCGTTACCGATAATTTATGTGGAGTTGCAACACTATGTGTTACGGTGGAAGAAAGTTTTCAAAATTCAATAGAAACATTAGGTGTAACAGCAGTTTCTATTTTTCCGAATCCATTTGAGGGAGAAATTACCATTTCACTAAATTTGGTTATTTCCGGGGATCTTAATTTTACCTTATCTGATCTGAGTGGAAAAATAATAGATTCAAAACAAAAAACCTTACCTGTTGGAGAAAACTTGATAAGTTTTAATACGCTCCATCCGCTTCCTGAGGGCAATTACCTGTTAACTGTTACAGATAATCGGCTAAATGCGATTACACGGCAAATTTTACACCTGAAATAAGTCACTTTAAGCAGGTGAAAACCAACAATAGTGGGTAAAAAGTAATATAATTTGTAGTTTTCTATTTATATTTTTGCCATATTGTGAATAGGCTGCTCAATTTTTCGCTAGGTATAATGTTAGTGTGTTGTTCCATTGTTGCAATAGCACAGCCTACGGTATTGGGAACACAGGCTCAAAACGGCAGTTACTCCACTTATAACCTGGCAGACCTTGGTATTTTCCGACAGGTGAGAATGCAGGCAACTTCCAGTGGGATTTCGGGAACGAGAAATTGGGAATTTTGCGAGGGAACCGCAGCATCTCCTGACTATGATCCAGCATGGAGGCCATATTCATGCTGCCTCACATTAGCATTTAATCAAACCATTATTCCCTTTGGAGGAACTGCATCCGCTTTGAAGAATCTTGGATTTGGGGGTAGTTCAGGTTATTTACCAGCTATCACCAGTGGCAATTATTATACTTTCAACTGCACAGAATCCAGTACACCAGGAGTTCCTTTGGATGAATATATGGGTGTTCTTGAAACCGCTTATAACCCGGTTTCTATTACATCAGTAGTTCAAACTCCCGGAATTGGAGCAGTATATCCCGAAAATTCAGTTTATGTTACAATTACTTTAAGTGGCACTCTTAGTGCTTCTGAATATGTTTATTTACGATATTCCACTACTGTTAATTTTGCAAGTTCCACATTTATGTCTGTTCCAATAACGGGAACAATCGGAACAGTTGAAATACCATGTCAGGCAGCCGGAACTACCATTTATTATTACGCATATACAAGCAATAAAACCTATGCAGCAATTAATACGGAAGTTGGTACCTATGGTCAGGTTGTGCATGATATGAACACACTTAGCATCAACAATAACGGTGGACCAAATTATATTTATACTGTTCTTCCTTCTGTTGGCTTTTGTGGAAATTATTATGTGCCTTCTGTTTGTTATCCAACAATAGCCTCTTTTGTAAATGCTTTAAATGGCGGAACAGTTAGCTGCTCTGTAATTTGTAATGTAGCAGCCGGACATACGGAAACAGCTCCGGTGGGTGGAATTAATTTAACTCAAACAGGAACTGCTGCGAATAATATTACATTTATTAAAAATGGAGTAGGGGCAAATCCGTTAATAAATGCATGGGTTGGCACTACAACACTTGCCGCTGGAATGACCACACCTGACGGCGTATTTTCATTAAATGGAAGTGATTATATTACAATTGATGGAATTGATATCACCGATAATAATGCAACTGCTCCCGGCACCATGGAATTTGGATACGCTTTATATAAAGTTTCAGGAACTAATGGAAGCAGAAATAATACCATCAGAAATTGTGTGATCACTTTAAAGAATTCTAATTTTTTTACATCTACTCCGGTTAATTTTGAATTTGGTTCTGTTGGTGTTATGGTTAGAAATTCTACGAGAACTGCGGCAAATATTTTACTGACGGTCTCTTCTGCTGCGGGTAGAAATGATAATAATTCTTTTTATGGAAATACGATTTCCGGTGCTTACAATGGATTTGTATTAGCAGGATGTAACGATGGAGTATCTCCATATACTTTTTACGATCAGAATAATAGTGTTGGTATAGTGGGAAATGGAAATATTATAAATAATTACGGCAATTTAAGTGGCACCGTACGATCCTCAGGCGTTTTTTCTATTTATAATAATAATCTTACCATTTCAGATAATAATATTAATAACTCCCTTGGTGGAACAGCAAGTGGATTTACATTGTATGGCATTTTTGTTTCAAGCCCAATTACCGTTACAAATTATTTGCAATCAATTAGTGTTTCTAATAATACAATTTCATTACTGGAAGCTGCAGTCACCTCTCAGGTTACCGGAATCAAATTGGGAAATTCAAATATCGGCGCAACAAATATTAATATTACTGGAAATACTATCCAAAATTGCACATTTACTGCGGGTGCCTCGGGATTGTTTATTGGTATAGAACAAGAATTTGATGCAACATCAAATCAAATAATAAATAATACAATAAGCAATAATACTTTTAATACTACAACCACTAGTCCCATTTATTTGATACATGATGATAACAACTCTACAACTTCCACAGTTTCAGGAAATGTAATGAATAATAATTTAAAAACTACAAATGTTGCAGGAGCTTTATATGGATATGTAAATAACACAGGAGGTAGTACTGTGGGTAGTTCTATTTCAATTACAAATAATAGTATTGATAATCTTACAGTAAATAATTTGAGTACTGGATATGTAAGTGGTATTTTTTGCAATTTCACCAATTTAAATGCAGTTAAAACAGTTTCAGATAATAGTGTTTCTAATATTGTAGCAGGTTCGGGCACAACAAACTGGTCAAGTGGAATTATGGTAAACAATATGCCTGCAGGATCAATAGTAAGCAACAATACTGTAAACAATATTTCTTCCACAAGCAATGTAATAGGAATTAATTGTGCTTCTAATGCATCTATTTCTACTTCGCTGAATCAATCGTTCAGTGTTTCTGATAATGATGTTAGCGCAATATCTTCAACAGGAAATAGTGCCAATATTGCAGGCATTGCCATTTATTCGTTGACCAACGTAGATTGCAATAATAATAATATTGATAATATAACAGCATCCGGAACGAGCCCTGCACAAATTAAGGGATTGAATTTAGGTGGAGGTTCCGTTGGAAATATTATTAATGTGAGTTTTTGTAATATTTCTAATGTAAGTCATACAAATGTTGCTGGTATTACAAATCCGGTGGGTATTTATTTGTTTCCTAATTCAGCAACACTTAATATATTTAATAATAATATTAATGAAATATCCGGAAGTGCTAGTGACTTTGTGATCGGTATATATGGAACTTCAGGAACAACTACTTATAATATTTACAATAACTTCATACAACGACTTTACGCTCCAAACAGCACAAATAATACCGCTGTAAATGGAATTTATGTTGCAGCAGGAGGGAATACCTACAATGTATTTTATAACACTATAGCACTTGGCCAAAATGGAGTTATTTCCGGAGGATCTGGTTTTGGTGTATGCGGATTTTACCACGGTGCAGGATTGTTAAATCTGAGAAATAATATCATTTATGTAAATGCAAATCCTGTGGGTTTGGGAGTTGCATCCTGCCTGAGAAAACCTACCCCCGGAACTGCAGGAACACCACCTGCCACCACAAGTATTTCTGCCACATCCGATAATAATTTTTATTATCTCAATACAGGGTTAAATAATTATATTTATGTGGAAGGATTAACTACTTCTACAATTAAAAATGGATATGCATACAGTGGAGCAACTACAAGCGTGCCTAATAACTTAAATAACGACCCTTGTTTTAATATTCTCACAGCCAGTGATATTATGTCATATAAATATTTTATGTCGCTTGGCGGAGGTGGTAACAGAGAATTAAACAGCTTATATGACATCCCTAATTTTGCCGGGGGTGCTATATTACCCGATAATTTAAAGATATTGGTCGGTTCACCCGATTATGCAGAAAGTCACGCAGTAAATATTGCAACTCCACTTATCACTACCGACTATGAGGGAACTATCCGACAAGGAAATCCAGGATATTCAGGTACAGGAACTGCGCCTGACATAGGAGCTGATGAAGGAGAATTTGTTTTGGCTCCACCCGAATGTTTGTTGTTGCCCATTGAATTATTAAGTTTTACCGGTTGGTATAATGGCGAAGAAAATGAATTGCACTGGACAACCGCATCTGAAATAAACTCCGATTTTTTTGAAGTGCAAAAAAGTACGGATGGAATTAATTTTTACATCATGGGAAATGTGGATGCTGCCGGATATTCTAATGCAGAATTAAATTATTTATTTTATGACGATGATCCAATTGCGGGAATAAATTATTATAAATTAAGAATGGTGGATTTTAATGGCGATTATGAATATAGTAATACCATTGCCATTCGTGTAGATATTGATGCAGATCCTGCATTTGTAATTTTTCCAAATCCCGTTCACGATAATTTGAATTTTTCTATCATATCAAACGATGATTCTAAAATAAATATTAAAATTACGGATGTGCTTGGAAGGAATTTATTGACGCAAGAATTTACATTACATTCCGGACAAAACACTTTCTCCCTCCCAATTGAAAAATTTGCTTCCGCAACTTACCTCATTTATTATTTTGATAAATCCGGAGCAAAACAAGTGCAGCAATTTGTTAAATTTTAGATAACGACTTTAGCGACTTGAGGGTCTCACTTTTTCAGTGAGGCTCTCAAATCGCGGGATCTGTGGCGTTAACAATTAACATTAGTGAGACCCGTTTTTAGATTACCATTAGTGAGACCCGTTTATAGATTACCATTAGTGAGACCCGTTTATAGATTACCATTAGTGAGACCCTCACTGAAAAAGTGAGAGCCTCACTTATCGACCTAGTACCTCACTACTCACTTGATGTAAAGAGTAATTAATCAGGACCGAACTCAACCGGCTATCGATAGGCCCTCTCATTACTCATAACTCATTACTCATTTAGTGAGGCTCTCACTTGGCTGACGATAGGCATTCTCACCACTCACCACTCACCACTCACCCAAATGAGATCCACCCTCGACGCTACTTTTATCAATAAATTTTATGACCTATATCACTATTTAGCAAATAACTAATCTTCAATTTTGACCTATTCGGTTCTATATTTCATAGGTGTGAAGAAATAAAATGGAGTCGCTTTAAAAATGAAAGAATCTATTTTCTCCAAATATGTGATTCCCTTTATTCAATGGTATGCATTAATGATATTGATCGCAATTGCCATTGATTATTTTTTGCACCGTATGCATATTGTAAATCTTGGATTGTTTTTTGGATATGCAGGTACTTTTATTATTGTTTTATCTTTTATTTATTCTTTGCGAAAAAGAAAAATAATTTCAAGTGGTTCTCCAAAACAATTATTGCATCTGCATGAATATATGGCGTGGGCCGGTTCTATAATGATATTGGTACATGCCGGTATTCATTTTAATGCAATATTGCCCTGGCTTGCAATTTTGATGATGCTTATTACGGTAGCAAGCGGACTTATTGGTAAATTTTTATTAAAACGAGCAGTAGAGACATTAAAAGAAAAAAAGGCGGAGTTGATCAGTAGTGGAATGGATAAGCTTGAGGCAGATAAAAAATTATTTTTCGATAGTATCACTGTCGACCTCATGAAAAAATGGAGGGTGATTCATTTACCTGTTACTGCATTATTAGCAATACTGGTAATAATTCATTTGATCACAATTATAATATTCAGCTCATGAATAGAATTATTGTTTTCGGATTTACGGTATTAATGGGGGTCATAGTTTATAAATTCCCACATCCAATGATTAATCCCGGTGAGTTATTGGAAGCGCACCAGGATCTCAACAGCGAATGTATTTCATGTCATGCTCCTTTTTGGGGAATTGATGATAATAAATGCATCAGTTGTCATACCCTGGCAGATATTGGAAGAGATACCAGTTTAACAGATTCGATGCAAAAAAATGTTTTGTTCCATCAGGCCTTAAAAAATGTGGCCTGTATTTCTTGCCATACAGATCATCACGGTAAAATTCCAAGAGAGGATATCAGTGTTTTTAAACATGACCTTTTAAGTGGCACACTCATCAAAAATTGCATCAGTTGTCATGCGCAGCCCTCCGACAATTTACATTTATCACTTTCTACCGATTGTAATAAATGTCATACTACAACAAATTGGGAAAAAACAATAGCATTTGATCACAACTTAATAATATCCGATAAAAAAGAAAACTGTAATACCTGCCATGCTGCACCGAAGGATAAATTACATAGTACACTAACAGAGAGTAAATGCGGAACTTGTCATACTTCCACAGCCTGGACTCCCGCAACCTTCGATCACGATAAATATTTTATTCTTGATCGCCACCATAATGTGCAGTGCAATACATGTCATACAAATAATGATTTTACAACATACACCTGTTATGGATGTCATGAACATACTGCATCAAAAATGATAAGTGAACACCGGGAAGAAGGAATTTATAATATAACCGACTGCGCCTCGTGTCACAAAAGCGGCGATGAAGAAGATGCAAAAAGATCACCCTCAAATCAAAAGAAACTGAATAAAAAAGATACAGAGGATGTTAAAGGTTATATCGAATCAGAAGAAAAAAACAGAAAACGCAAAGAGAAAAAAGACGATGATGACGACTGATCACTCATTGCGTTTTACAATTAATAGTTAAGCGAACTGCAAAATATATAAATAAGTTAAGAGGATTAATAAGATCCGAATTTCACCGAAGTGTTTTCACCGGAATCCATATCCATTAAATTCAACAGGTATATTCCTGAAGCAAAATTCTGAAATGGAAATTTAAATTCATTTACTCCTGAGGATATATTATCAGCCTCGCTATAGATCAATTGTCCGTTAATATTTGTGATCGTAATTTTTCCTTTAAAGGATTTATTTGCTGTGATGGATGTAGTCAAAATATCACCTGAAATATAGGTATTTAAATTTTTTATTAAATGATTTTCTTCCACATTCGCAGGCAGATCTCCTACTAAAAATTCGTGTTCATAATAATTTCCCGCAAGCTCACACGACCAGGTCCACATGCCTTCGGGAACATCCGTTGGTATCGAATAGGTCCAATACCAATACGATGCAACATAATCACCCGGCTGATAAAAATCCCATTCATACCAAACGGAACCATCAGCTCTTTCAATTTTTAAATGGCAGAGATCAGTAGCACTCACATCCTTTGCATAAAAAGCAAAAATCGCATTATCACCGGGGATAAATTCATTTTTTGCATTAATATCTTCAAGCTCAGGGCAGGTATTAAAATCAGGAACTAAATTATGTGTTTGCATTCTGTTAATTACCGGAACTGAATATTCAGGTTGATCAGCCCACCAACTCTCCACATTAAATTCGTTACACACTCCTGCATAAGGATCAATTAAATTATCATCTGCATCATAAACCTCAAAATGTAAATGTGGTCCGGTAGAATTTCCGGAACTTCCAACCAATCCTAAAAATTCGCCGGCCTCCACCATATCACCCAAACCTTTATCGGTTAATGAACCATTTTTCATGTGACCATACCAGGCAATAGAGCCATCGTCGTGACGAACATATACTGCATTCCAAACAGAATTATTAAAAGCACAATTTTGATCAAAGCCCCCATCCGTTTTTGATACTATCATTCCCGGAGCTGCAGCTACAATTTTTACTGCACCCTCGGCCATTAGGTCCCAGCTAAAAGGCCATAAGAAATAATCTATTCCCGCATGATTATATCCGGCGTCAGTATCGTAAGTACGAGTTCCACAATTATAATCTGTGAGTACTCCAGGAAATGCAGGATTATGATCCACATAATTAGAAATACCATAAAAATTATATCCGGTAAATCCATCGTTCCATGCTAAGGGAAACTGCAATTCGAGGGAAGCTGTTTTATTATAATTGGGATTTATTTTTCCCTCAGAGATCAATAGCTGAATATTTGTATTGATCATTTGTTTGATCTCTTGTCGCTGCAATTCAGACATTTCATCCATTGCGGATAAAACATATTCACCACCTCCAAAATGCTCAATATTTTGGGCAGCCACAAATTGTGTTCCATAAACGAATAACAATAAAAAAGTAACTATTTTCATAAGAGTGATTTTATATGTTAGAATAAATTTAAACATCATTAAATTAAAAAAGTTTTTGCCTTTTCCAAAGCAGTGGAAATTCCTCCCGGATTTTTACCTCCGGCACTTGCAAAGAATTTTTGTCCGCCTCCACCACCATCAATTTCCTTGCCCAATTCCCGAATGATCTTAGCAGCATCATATCCTTTTTCATCCACTAAATTATCACTAATGATGATAGAAATATTTGCTTTCCCTTGAAGATCAGCAGCCAATACACAAAATAAATTTCCCGTTTCATTGCGCAGGTCAAAGGCTAATTTTTTTATCTGATCGGCATTGTCGAGATCAACCTTTGCACTGATATAATTATATCCGTTTACAGCAGTGATGGTTTTTAATAAATTATCTTTTAAACGCACTATTTTTTCAGACTGATATTTTTCTAATTCTTTTTTCAGCGAATTATTTTCTTCACTTAATGCGCTCACACTTTTTACAAGGTCAGCACCTTTAGTTATTTCTGATATTTGTTTTAAAGTGTGTAGGGTATCGTCAATATAATTTCCAACTACCTCACCGGTAATTGCTTCAATACGGCGAATGCCTGCCGCAACCGCACTTTCTGAAACAATTTTACAATATCCTATTTCACCGGTTGCTCCTACATGCGTTCCTCCGCAGAATTCTTTGCTGAAATTTTCATCTGCAATAACCACGCGAACACTTTCCCCATATTTTTCTCCGAACAACATCATCGCACCTAATTTTTGTGCTTCCGCTATCGGCATTACTTTAGTAATAACAGGAATATTTTCACGAATTTTTTTGTTGATGATATTTTCAATTTCCTTTAATTCGTCGTCTGATATTTTTGAAAAATGGGAAAAGTCGAATCGCAATCTGTCGGGACCAACATAACTTCCTTTTTGTTGTACATGTGTTCCCAAAACTGTTCTTAATGCTGCATGTAATAAATGTGTAGCTGTGTGATTATAAGTAATATCCGTTCTTCTTTTTTTATCTACAAGTGCTATTACATTTTTATCTGGATGTTCAGGTAACTTATCCGTAAAATGAATGATAAGATCGTTTTCTTTTTTTGTATCTACAACCTTTAATACATCTCCATTAATGGTAAGTGTTCCGGTATCACCTGTCTGACCACCACTCTCCGCATAAAAAGGAGTTTTATCTAAAACGATCTGGTATTGCGTTACATTTTTTGTTTTTACAGAACGCATTTTCACAATGGATGCTTCCGTTTCCAATTGGGTATATCCAACAAAGTTTACTTTATTGTTTTCCTGTATCACTTGCCAGTCGCCGGTTTCCATGCTTGTAGCATTTCTGCCTCTGTCTTTTTGTTTTTGCATTTCTGCATCAAAGCCAGCTTTATCAATGTTTAAACCACTTTCTCTTGCAAGCAATTCTGTAAGGTCATATGGAAATCCGAAAGTATCATATAATTCAAAAACAACATCTCCCGCAATAATATTTTTATTGGAAGCAATTAATTCTCTTTGAACATCTTCCAATCTTTTAATTCCATTTTCCAGGGTGCGTAAAAAAGATGTTTCTTCTTCAAAAATTACTTTTGCAACAAGTTCGCGTTGCGCATATAATTCAGGGAAAACATTTTTAAATTCATTTGCAAGTACATTCACCAATTCATTAAAAAATGGTTTCTTTAAATGCAGAAAACTGAATCCGTAACGGATTGCCCTTCTTAAAATTCTTCTTATCACATATCCTGCTCCTGTATTGGAAGGTAATTGTCCGTCGGCAATACAAAAACTGACTGCACGTATATGATCGCAAATTACGCGAATTGCAATATCTGTTTTTTCATCGGTACCATATTTAACATTACTCAGCAATTCCACCTTATTAATTAAAGGCATAAATACATCCGTATCGTAATTGGAAGATTTATTTTGCATTGCACGCACCAATCGCTCGAAACCCATTCCGGTATCAACATGTTTTGCAGGTAATTCTTCCAACGAACCATCTGCCTTTCTGTTGAACTGAATAAATACGTGATTCCATATCTCAATTACCTGGGGATCTCCGGTATTTACTAAAGTTGCACCATCCACATTTTTTCGTTCTTCCTCCGAACGCATATCGTAATGTATTTCACTACAAGGACCACAGGGACCTGTATCACCCATCTCCCAAAAATTATCCTTTTTATTTCCGTTTAAGATATGCGAAGGATCGATATATTTTTTCCATTCGTTATAAGCTTCACTATCAAATTCGAGGTTTTCACTTTTATCTCCCTCAAAAACCGTAACGTATAATTTTGATTTGTCCAGTTTAAAAACTTCGGTTAGCAATTCCCAACCCCAACCTATACTTTCTTTTTTAAAATAATCGCCAAAACTCCAGTTACCCAGCATTTCGAACATGGTGTGGTGATAGGTATCCACGCCCACCTCCTCCAGATCGTTGTGTTTTCCGGAAACGCGTAAACATTTTTGAGTATCGGCAATTCGGGGATATTCAATTTTTTTGTTGCCGAGGAAGAGGTCCTTGAACTGATTCATACCTGCATTGGTAAACATCAATGTAGGGTCATTTTTAACCACTATTGGTGCTGAAGCAACAATTTTATGCTGTTTGCTTTCAAAAAAATCCAGAAATTTTCTCCTTATCTCCTGCGATGTCATACTAACTTGATTGTTGATTCGTTTTTGGGTTTGTCGTTTTTTATTTAACTTCGTGTCCCCTCCCAATACACACAGCTATTTTTTCAAGCCACAAAATTAGGTAATCGAAGCCGCATGGCGAAGAAGGTAAAATATTTTTATAACCCATCCAATTTGCGCTTCGAGAAGCATGTTACCCCTCGCTGGGTATGGGCTATGCGCATTACGGGCTGGGTATGTACGGCGGCGGTTTTTGCTACAATTATAGTTTGGTTTGCCTATACCTATTTTGATTCTCCCAAAGAAAAATACCTCAAGAACCAGATCGCTGAAATGGAACTGGAAATGGAATTCATGAATAACAAGATGGATACCATGGGTGTTATTTTGGGCGAACTAGCCATGCGCGACGACAATATTTACCGTGTGATTTTTGAGGCAGAACCCGTTTCCAGAAATGAACGTATTGCAGGTATTGGAGGAAGTGAACGTTTTCAGCGTTTAAATAAACTCGACAATGCCGAATTATTAAAAAATACCGCATTAAAATTAGAGCTCATCAGACGCCAAATGGTAGTGCAATCAAAATCATTTGATGAAATAACAGTTTTGATAAGCGATAAAGAAAATTTATTGGAACATACTCCTTCTATTCAACCTGTTTCCAATAAAGATCTGGAGCGAATAGCATCCGGTTTCGGATGGCGTATTCACCCCATTTATAAATTCGCAAAATTTCATGAGGGTTTGGATTTTACAGCGCCAAAAGGAACAGATGTTTTTGCTACTGCGGATGGAACTATTATTCAGGCCGATAATAATTCGAGTGGATATGGAAATGTAATTGTAATTGATCATGGATATGGTTATAAAACCAGATATGCACATCTAAGTGCATTTAAAGCCAAAGCCGGACAAAAAGTTAAACGCGGAGAATTAATCGGCAAAGTTGGAAATTCCGGTCTATCCACCGCTCCCCATCTCCACTACGAAGTAGAAAAAGGCGGAATTAAAATTGATCCGATCAACTTCTTTTACAACGATCTTTCCGCAGAAGAATATCTTCGTATGATTGAACTTGCGAACAAATCAAATCAATCGTACGATTAATTGACAATTGATAATTGACAATTGATAATTGACAATTGATAATTAAACAGCCGACAAACACTTTAGAAAAAGACCTCTTTTTATGAATCGTGAGTCGTGAATCCATTCAACACTAGCCCCTCATACCCGAAGCATAATCATCCGGCCGACGACCTCACTACTCACCATTCACCACTCACCCCAATCTCCCGAAGCATAACCACCCGGCCGACGACACTCATTACTCCCGTCCGACCGGGTCATCCGGGCGGGCATAACTCATCACTCATTTTCTGAAACGTATTTTCACCCGAAGCCACAAGCATCAATGTTACAACCTGCCAACTGCTACTGCCAACTGCCACTACCTCTACTCGAAGCATAATTATCCGGCCGACGACACTCATCACTCATACCTCATCACTCATTCCCATTAATTTTGATATATTTGTAATCTCTTAAAGCTTATCCTTTCAACTTTAAAACAAACTGCTAATCATGCCTTACAAAGAAAAGGAAATAGAAAAAGTTTACTGGTCGATAGGGGAGGTTTCTGCTATGTTGGATATCAGTTTTGCGCAAATACGTTTATGGGAAAAAGAATTCACCGTTTTCGATCTCAAAAAAAACAAAAAAGGTGATCGTTATTTTGCAAAAAAAGATATCGAAAATCTCAAAATGATAAAATATCTCCTAAAAGAAAAAAAATACACCATAAAAGGCGCTCAGGAAAAACTAAAAACCGGTTTAACAAAATCAGATAATAATTTTCAGACAGTGGAAGGGTTGAAAAGGATAAGGGAGTTTTTGGTGGAGTTGAAAGAGAAGCTGTGAGCAGGAATACCATTTTACATCAGGATGTTTATATCGCTTACATTTCAAATCTCACTATAGGTAAATTAAATAAAAAGTTCATAGTTATTCAATAACAAATGTTTAAATTTTGCCTCCTTGTTATAAGTAATCTCGCATTGTGTATATCATGCCAAGGGCAAATTACTTTTAGTAAATTGTACTCGAATCTAGATCCCTATTCAACCTGGGGATATGCAATTGAACAAGATTCACCTTTTTATTATATTTTTGGGGGCGGTGGAGAATCCTATGATGGATTTCAATATATATCTACATTTTTAATTAAAACAGATACATTAGGCAATCAATTAACTTTTAAGAATTTTTCCAAGGAGCATGCTGCGTATTATGCAAGCAGACCTGGTGCTTTAAAAAAAATACATTCCGGCTTATTTTTAGCTGGCAGCACCTTGGCCGATACTGGCACTATGGGACTCTTATATTTATTTAATGGTGAGTGTGATACAATTTTTACAAAACGATTTAAAGGGGATGGATTTACTGCTTTTTATAACACCGATATAATTAACGATACAATTTATTTAATAGGCGCTACACGTGACACTCTAGGTAGTGAGGTTTTTTTATATCTGGTTGCATTGGATACTTTTGGTACTACATTATGGGAACAAAAAATTGGCAATGGAGTCAATGCAGAATTTGGTTTAAATGTTGACCATTTTACAAATGGCAATCTGCTTCTTAGTGGTTCTGTTGATTATGACGATACTGGCATGGTTACTGACGGTAAGATTTATAAGACGAACAGAAGTGGAGATCCCTATTTTTCAAAAACCTATGGAACACCATTTGATGATAGTCATCAATATGCAAAAGTTTCTATTAATAATAAAAGCATACTTGTTCAACAAGCTATAGATACAATAATAAATATAGGTGATGTTGAATATCCTCGCTTTGTCGGCAAAATGGATACAAGCGGGAACTATATTTGGCGAACCTTTTTAAATAAACCTATATTTTTAGATCTATGGAATTTGTGGGAAAATGTTGATGGCACCGTCGTAGCTTGCGGCACAACAAAACCCGATTCATTAGAAAACTTGCATGGTTTTATTACAAAGTTGGATTCTAACGGTATAATTCTTTGGGAAAGAACCTACACTACCGATAATTATTATGATGCCTATTTTTTTGATGTTCAACAAACTCCTGATAAAGGGTTTATCATTTCAGGCAGTGCGGTGGGTGACATTCTTGGAGAACCCAATCAACAAATGTGGCTGGTAAAATTAGATAGTATGGGTTGCTTAGAGCCAGGTTGTGCAGATACTTTTACTTCCATAAATCCCATTTTAATTCAGAATGCAATGTTTACCATTTACCCAAACCCAATTAGTAACACCGCCACCGCAGAAATTCATATCCCTGAAAATTTTACCATTATCCCCGGGGAAAAATTATTTTTAAACATCTATGATCTCAACGGAAAATTAGTGGATAGTTATACTAATATATCCGTGCAAAATCCAAATGAAGTGATACGGTTTAATATTTACAACAAAAATCTCCCATCTGGAATTTATGAAGCAGCTTTATTTTATGGGGGAATTAAGTTGGGAGTGATGAAGTTGCAATACACTGATTAAATGGTCTGATGAACAGCCAAAAAATGTACCGATGTACCGATGAACAGCCGCCTTTTAGTAAGCCTTGAAATTAGATATACTAAACTAATTTTACAATTACATTTTCTCTGGGTAAAAAAAAATTAACCACAAAGGTCACAAGGGAACACACAAAGGACACAAGGTTTCTTTCCCCTTCGAAGCCAAAATTTTCCTCCCCAGCAGTTCGTGGCTGTTCCATTTGCTAATTGGCTAATTTGCTAATTATTTTCCCCCCTCCGAAGCCAAAATTTTCCTCCCCAGCAGTTCGCGGCTGTTCCATTTGCTAATTGGCTAATTGGCTAATTATTATTTTCCCCTCCGAAGCTAAAATTATCATCCCGACCAGTTCGCGGCTGTTCATCGGTACATTATCACATTGGTACATCGGTACATTTTTGCCTTTCAAAAATAAAAGTACTTCAAAACCTCATTCATCCTCACCCCAACAGAAAAGTAAAATTCATCCCTATCATAGGGATCGATTTCATTATTTAATTTGCGATAGGTAATTCGTGTGTCGATAAATACATTGTGCCAGAATTGAAAGGAGAGGATGAGATCGTTAAGTAATAGTGTATTTTTTACACCTTGCCCAATGAAATTACCATATACATTTTCGTAGGTGTTGTAGTCGAGAAAAATGTTGCTGCCCCAGTTACTGGTGAGTGTGTCGGAACCAAATGCAGATAGAATTAAATTATTGGAGATCGTAAATTTTGGGATGGGTTGATACCAGAGGGAAATTATATTTTCACTGAAATTTGCACCGAGTGGGTGTGCTATTGCCTGGGCATAATGCGTGTAACTGGAACCATTTTCGTCGTCGTAGGAATAGGTGTAGGGTTTTGCAAAATTGTGTTCAAATTGTATATCGAGATTGGAAATATTAAATACATCGATATATTTTAATCCTGCCTGTGCGGCATATTTATTTCCCCACCAACCATCACCGGCTAACAATTCTCCGAAAACAAATTCATCCAATACCACTTGTCCGTAAAAGGAAAAACGCTGCAAAAAATTCCACTTCCAGTTTAATCCCAGTAAAACATTATCACTGCTGCCCAAACCACTTTCCACAGCGCGATAAAATATGATGGGGTTGAGATAGTTTAATTCAAATCCCTTTACATTTCCGAAATAATCTGTCCTGTCAAAAATTACTGATTCAAAGGCTCCCAGGGTAAATGTTTTAGTAATGGGAACACTTAAATGATGTATGGTAGCATATTTTTTTTGAATTAAACTATTGTAGATATTCGAACCATCATAATTTGCCAATTCGATAAATATGTTTTGATAATTAAATCTTCCAATTCGGGTATTTATTTTTAGTAATAATTGATCTTTACTGTTATCGCTCCAGATCATACTTCTAATTCCATCGCCAATAAATATTTTATCCTGACCAAATTGAAATGCGATATGTTCTGTGGCATTGAAGGTGAAATATCCTCGTGCAACTAAATAATCAACTCCTGTGGTCTTGAATTTTTTTACCACGCCTTCTCCCGGAACAACCTGAGGTGCGGCATTTGTTCTCTCCTGAACATATCGCGGTAGTTGTGCTTGATTGTCGCTGGCATAAAAATAAAATCCCACCTTATTATCTATACTGCCTCTTATTTCTATTCCACGGGTATTTACAAATTTTAATCCACTGGTGTCGGAGGATGATCCAAAGGAATTGTGTATCACCGGATTCACCCGAACGGTCAAATATTGATAAAAAGTGGCAGGACTTCTATAAAAAAAGTTTTTAATGGAACCGGTATAATAATTTTCTTTGTCGCAGAAACAAAATTCTTCATTATCGGCACATAAATAATTCGTGTTGAATTTATCTTTTTTGTTAAGAGAATCATATCCCGAATAAGCAAGTGTAAGTCCGCTGATATTTTCCCTTAAATAGGGTTTTGTGGAGGTATTGAGAAATTGATATGCATTTTTATATTTAATGTCCATGCGATCCACCAAATGGTAGCTGTAACTATTGAGCGGAATGTAAGTATTGCCCGATTGGGGTAAAACAACTTCACTTTGAGCAATCAAACGAAAGCTGCTTAATGCCATACAAATTAGGCTCAAACCCTTAATTATTTTAATTTTGTATGTGTTATTTCTCAACAGGCACGACATTTGAAATTGTATCTTTAAATTTAACGCAGAGTTAAGGAAAAAATTGAACATGAAAAAACTACTTTATAGCATTTTACTGATTTCACAGTCGCTTACAGCACAAAATCTCGGTTTTAACGGGGCGGGTTTCTTCGAAAATTACGATGCCGACGTGGAAAAATATTTATTGGAAATGAATCAACCCTTTACTTTGAGAGTTCCGGGTGGTGCAATTTCTAAATTCCATGACCCATATAATGTAAAAAGTGGTTGGGGAATGACGGAAGCAAATATAAAAGATTGGTTCAATAAAACTGGTTTCGACGAGGATGGAAATGGTTTGGAAAAATGGTTGCGCAAAGCAGGTGAACAACCCGACCACAGTTTTTTGGAAGATATGATAAAACTTCAAAAAACTTTTCCGCAAATGCAGGTAATTTATGTTTTAAATGTATTGAACAGCACACCGGAAAAAAATATGCAGGCAATTCGATATTTAATGCAAAATAAAGTGAATGTGGTGGGAGTGGAGGCAGGAAATGAAGTGTATGGAAAATATGCATCATTTGCAGAATATGTAAACGACTTTGAACCCATTTTTAAATTAATGGAAAAGGAATATCCTCAAATAAAATTGGGATTGGTTGCGGGAGCAAATACCGGAAGAAAAGATATTGTGCAATGGAATGAAGATCTTTCCAAATATAAAGGAAATTACGATGCTGTTATCATGCATTATTATTATACCCAAAAAGAATTGAGTGAAGTGTACGACATGATCCCTTTGCGATCAGAATATATGGGTGAGGACACAAAAAGGGCGGATCTGGAAAAAGCATATCAGAAAGCTGCCGAACAATTACTTACAAAAAAACTTTTTATTGAAGGAATAAATTATGCGGATCAGAAATTCCCCGGTAAAAAAATATGGGTCACCGAATGGAATACCAAACCTTCTGAAATGTTGGGAAATACTTTGGTGAATGGTGCATGGCAATTTAAAGAAATGGTGGAATTGCGCGATAGAATAGAATATTTTTGTGTGCACAATGGTGTTGGTCCTGATAAATATGGCATGATCACAAAAAGTAATAAATACGACAGTGAATCCAAAACCATGTTAAAAAGAACAGGTTATTGGGCATATATTTTAGCATCAGAAACAGACAATGGAATTTCACTTACTAAAGAAACAAAGTATACACTTAAAGCAGATAACGATAAAAAAGTATATTATTATTTTACCAATATGAACGAAGCATTTTCTGCTAACATTGATAAAAATAATCTGAATGTTGAAAGTGCAACAATTCATTATTTATCCGGAAAACATCTCTACAGTGCAGCCGGCACCACCGGATATATGGGTAAAGGTTCGAAGCCTACTTATGAGATCAAAGGAATTAAAACGGAGAGCTTTTCAGGGACAATTCCTGCGAATTCGTTTGGGTATGTTGTATATGTGTTGAAGTGAACATAAATCGTCGTTCCATTCTGGTAAAACTGTGGGAACTCCGGCCGAAAATTTTCGCTGCAGAGTTACCGAAGGAACTCTGCAGCAGGGTTATGTTGGTGTATCATTAAACTTGAACATCACACCTTCGCATCCACAGAGTTCGCTGCGCGTAACTCTGTGGGGACACATTTAAATTGACAATTGACAATTGACAATTGACAATTTGTCGCCGGCATGATGATTTTCCTCCGCATCCACAGAGTTCGCTGCGCGTAACTCTGTGGGGACAGTCTCGGGGTGGTGAACCCAGAACTCAGAACTCAGAACCCAGAACTGTAACATGTAGTGATCGACTCAGGAGATCTACTACATGTCAGAACTCATTTCCTTCAACTTGTTCAAAACCAGATCCGGAACATAAATAAAATCATCGCTGTGATATTCATTTCTTATCAATGCATCGTGAACTTCATGCGATAGAACTACCGGTAAATATTCCTGTAAATTTGTTGCAAGAGATTCCCGCTCAACTTGTTCGTCATAAAGATCGTAGCCAACAACTACCGTATATTTATTTTCCGGATCATCTATATATCCGAATTCTTTTAATCTTTCATAAAATCTGGTTTTATATGCCGCGCCACCATCTACAGAGGAGCGGAAAAATATACGTCGATCGGGAAATTTTTTGAGAATAGTTTCTATTACCAGATCTGTTGCATCAATAACGATTATCTTTTCAAATCTTTTTTGCACCGATTCCAGTGATACTAATTCGATAGTACCATCCAATACACCTTTTATATTTTCCGTTTGAATACAACTTGTTTGTTTTTTATCGCCTACAATAATAATGCGTTTGGCAGGCCAACCTTTTATTTTTTCTATATCGCGAATTGCCTGAATAACCACTTCCACTTTTTCGGGCGAGAGATCGTATTGTCCGGGTCCCGGTAAAAATATTTCCGTGTCGATTATTGGAAACATAACATATTCACCACAATTATATGCATCGGCCAGATCTAATGTATTTTGAAGCGAATTAAATGTGCTCGAAGGGTTGTAATACAACCAATGAGAAGTATAGTGTTGTGTATGTGTTGCGAGAATAATGGAATCTTCAGGGTCGCAATTTTTTCCGAATTGTTCCGCAATAAAATCACCGTTGCCTACAAATAATAAACTATGTCCTTCTTTTAAATTATAATTTACAATTCCTTTTGTGATTCTTTCCTGTAAAATAACTTTAGCATCGTTTACCTTATCTAACCAAGTTTTTTTTCTGATATATTCCACTACTTTTTTAATGCCTATAACCCCAAAAGAATATAAAATAACATTGGGAATATGATATATGATATTATTCTTTTCTATAGGCTCTCCAATAATGCTCCAGATATAATCAACTCCGGCCGCAAGTCCCTCCGACATATTTGTCCAGGCAGGTAAATGACTTACCAGATTTTCATAAAATGCAGGAAATCCCGCCATGCTCATTCCTAAAATGATAGAACCAGGAAGAGCAATGGTAGCCAATATCTTGTGAAGTTTTGATTCCTTTTCAGGCACCTCAAATGCTGATAAAAGGTCGGCTTCAACAGGAGAGATGGGTTTGTTATCCCTGACTCTTGCCGCTATATCCAATAGTTGTTTTACCTTAGCTGAGGGAGTTTTTGTTGTTTCCATAATGAACAAATTTAGTGATTGCCTGTAACAAAACAAGGGTTGTGAAACGTTATATACAAAATAGAGATCCACACAGATTTAAAAAGCCTATTATTTTGAAGGTCAAACAAAGAGAAATTTCAATTATTTTTCTAATTTAATGGTTTGTATATTTGATTATAATTTCCATTGTAAAATTACCTTTGGTCAAGAATCTAAATCAATTAACGCAACAAAACAATTAGTTAAAATAAATTAATATGAGCAAAGGAAAGTTTAGTTTGAAAGAATATTCAACTTTGGCGGGGGTTATTTTAACATGTGGAAAATTGAGTATGGGGCAGGTAATATATACTGACCTGGAACCAGATATTATTCTTGATGCAGGGAATTTGTATATAGATTTAGATGATAATTTAATTAATGATTTCAATTTTAAAAAAATTATATTGCAAAACTCTAACACATCAGATATAATATGTTACTCCACAGCTATTTTTGGATTTACTTGTGTCAATACTGGAAATTCCATAATTGGAACAGAAGTCATCCTTGGAAATGATATTGTAAGTCCTTTGAATTACGGTGATCCAATTAATAATTCAGCACAATTTAATGATGATTATTGGCAATATATTACATTAAAGGATCGTGAAATTGGTTGTCTATATTCCAACCCACTTAGTCCTTGGGACTACGCAAACTTGGGAAACTGGGCTGCTAGTATAGACGAAAATAAGTATATTGGAGTCAAATTCAAAGGGGAAGATGAAAATTGTGTGTATTATGGTTGGGTTAGATGTGTTTTGTCAGATTCATTAGATATACTAACAATTAAAGACTTTGCGTATAATAGTAATTGTGGAACTGGATTAATAGCGGGAATGTTAATAACGGAAACGGAGAATAAAATAATTATCGAACCGCATATCAGATTAGTTGGGGATGAGATATTTATTGAAATTGATGAAAGTCAAGTAAATGCCAATTGTAAAGTAGTCAATCTCGCAGGGCAAGTCGTTAAAAGTGTTAACTTATCTAGTGCAATATCAATATTCAATATTGCAGATTTACCTTCTGGTATTTTAATTTTCAAACTTTATGATGCCAATTTAAGTTACACTAAAAAAGTTTTCTTAAAATAATTATTTTTCACTCATGAAATATTATTATATTATCTATTAGACGTAAATCATGAAATTTGAGAATTTTAATACGAGAGTTGGTTAGGAGAATGCGCAAGAAATAATAGGATGGTCTGCAATTCAAATCTTGAAAACTCTAAATACAGATTTATTGGCACAAGAATTGTTTTCACGGATTTAAGTTCTATCTATGGTAAGTCAGCAACAGAAGATACAGCACCTCTATTTGAGAGCCGGATTCGGCGAAACACCAGCCGTTATCAAACAAAAATTAAATACACCGATCGAAAAATTGGTGGATGAATTATTTGCCGATTCAAAACAATATCGATCTCTCACCCTTCTCGAAGATCCTGCTAAAGGAAAAGAAGTTTCCAATGTCAGAATACTCATTATGATATTGCGCAGTCAGGAACAAATGCGTGATCTCAATAATGAATGGGTGAGAATGATAAGCACTTCTAAAGCGCATTTAAGAGAGAAGATGACCATTTTCTGGCATGATCATTTTGCTACATCCACACAGCTTGCATATTTAATGCAAATTCAAAATAATACTTTGCGAAAAAACGCACTGGGCAAATTCGATAAATTATTACATGCCATTGCTCGTGATCCTGCAATGATAATTTATCTGAATAATCAGCAAAATAAAAAGGATGCACCTAACGAAAATTTTGCGAGAGAGGTGATGGAATTATTTACTTTGGGGGAAGGAAATATTTATACGGAAAAAGATATTAAAGAAGCTGCACGTGCTTTCACAGGTTGGACCGTAAATAAAAAAGGAGAATTTGAGATCGTTGATAAGGATCACGACAATGATGAAAAAGAATTTTTGGGAAGAAAAGGAAATTTTAACGGAGATGATATTATCAATATGTTGTTGGAGGAAAAACAAACTTCAAGATATGTTGTAACAAAAATTTATAAGGAGTTTGTGAGTGATATAGTTGATGCTGATAGAGTGGAAAAATTAACGGAAGATTTTTACACTGGAGGGTTCGATATCAGCAAATTAATGCGGAGTATTTATACTTCCGATTGGTTTTATGAAGAAAAGAACATAGGTGCTAAAATTATGTCGCCGGTGGAATTATTAATTAGATATAAATCATTGATAGCTTTAGATTTTAAAGAGGATAAAGCACAATTAAATTTACAAAAGGTTTTGGGGCAGATATTATTTTTTCCTCCCAACGTGGCTGGTTGGCCCGGCGGACGAAATTGGGTGGATAGTGCAACGTTGATGTTGCGCATGAATTTTCCAACCAGAATAGTACAGGGTGGAGGATTGGACATAAGACCTAAACCCGAATTTGAAGATGCTCCTGAAGATGAAAATGTATTGAAATCAAAAAAGAAAGCGGAGGTAATTTCTGATTGGTCGAAAATTGTGAATGTGTTTAAAAATGTAAAAAAGGAAGAATTGACTGAAACAGTTCTTCAATATTTTATACAGGCTCCAAAAAATAATATTGACACTGCCCTTATCGAACAATATATTGATAATTCCACCGATGAAAAAAGAATTATCAGTACTGTTGGAATTGTAATGTCGTTACCCGAATTTCAATTGATCTAATATGAAAAGTACCAGAAGAGATTTTATCAGATATTCCGGACTTGCTTCGGCAAGTTTGTTGATGCCAAAATTTTTACGTGCCTCGTCGGGTTTTTTACCTGCAGATGTTCGACCAAAAGTGCTGGTGGTAATTCAGTTTTCAGGAGGTAACGACGGATTAAATTGTATTGTACCTTTTACAGATGATCTGTATCAAAAAAACAGACCTAATATTGGTTACAGCAAGGAAGAACTCATTCGATTGAGTAGCGATATTGGTATGAATGCAAATTTGCAGGGACTAGCCGATCTTTTTTTTGATGGAGATGTGGTTTTAATTAATAATGTTGGTTATCCAAATCCCAATCGTTCACATTTCAGATCAATGGACATATGGCAAACTGCAAGTGATGAAAATCAATATTTGCAAACCGGATGGATAGGAAGAATTTTGGATTCCACCTGTAACAATAATTGTGTGAAACCACATTTTGCAATGGAAATTGACGACAGTGTGAGTCTTGCATTAAAAGGAAGTTTAATGAGTGGATTTGCCGTGCGTGATCCTAAACAATTAAAAAATGTAAATCAAAATCCTTTTATTGATTCCATAGCGCATGCAAATTTTAAGGAGAGTGACGATCATCCGAATGTGGAATATCTGCATAAATTATTAACGGATACTGCGGAGAGTACAGATTATATTTATGAGCAATCGAAAAAATATGCAAGTACAGCTGTATATCCCACAAATGAATTCGGCAATCAACTTAAAACCATTGCTGAATTAATTATATCAGAAACCAATACTTCCATTTATTATGTATCCTTAAGCGGCTTTGATACGCATGCATTACAAAGAGGTCAACAGGAGCGCCAATTAAAAGTTTATTCCGACGGATTAAAAGCATTTTGTACAGATCTCAAAATCAACAATAAATTTAAAGACACCATGATCATGACCTTTTCAGAATTTGGTAGAAGGGTGGAAGAAAATGCAAGTAAGGGCACCGATCACGGAACTGCAAATAATATTTATCTTATCAGTGGCGGATTAAAACAAGGTGGAATGATGAATGACATGCCGGATCTTTCCAAATTAGAGGATGGAGACCTGATACATCAAATGGATTTCCGTTCGGTTTATTCCACCATTATGAATAAATGGCTGAATGTGGATGCAGGGAAAATTTTGGATAAGAGTTTTCCGCAGTTGGATTTTTTATAAATCCTGAATAAGAAATAAAGAAATTAATTCCGACTGTTAACCGTTTTATTTTTTAACCGGTTAAGCACCTTTTCCCATAATATTTCGTAAGGGATAATTTCCCATTCATTCACTGTAGTATTTCCTTCCGGATCACCTTCCTGCATTTTGCGGAGATATTTATGGGCCATTTGTTTGGTGCGTTCGTATCCGAAATCTTCTTTTACTAGGGTAAGCAACATTTTTAGAAAAAGACTGCTTCGGTAACTGTCGTCTTTGCGCAGGTATCTGCTGCAATAAACATTCATTGCTTCAGAGCGATTGATGATATTGGTATATTCACCTTTTTCCAGCATATAAATGATCTGAATAACGAGAATGGAAACGTTATAACCTTTTTTGTCTTTTGTAAAGTTTGGAACTTCATTTAAAAACTTAAGCAAACGGAATTTTCTTTTGGTAGGATCGTTACTCAATAATTCGCGATCAAGATTTTCCGTTTCGAAAACATAATTGATATATGCCTCAAATATTTTCCACTTTTCTTTTCTTTCCTCATTTGTATATATAAAACGCTGATGATTTATCACCTTGATATATATAGCTGCCGCATTGATATAATTTTCGGTATGCATAGCAAGCAGAAAATAATATTCCAGAAATACGAACCAGTTATTACTACCTTCCTGAACAAGATCTAAACATTTCTCTGCATTTTTTCTTCCGTTCTCATAATCGCGCAATTGTAAATAGGAACTGATCTTTATCAATGCCAGATTTGCGAGTTTTATTTTTTGGTTGAAATTAGGATTACTTTCTAAATAATTTTCAGCTTCTTCGCAGATCTTTATGGTCTGCTTAAAATTACTTTTTATTTGAGTATTGAGAATTCCTATCTGATATTTTAAAAAGTGTAATTGGAAGCTATCGGAATGTTGACATAATTTAGTTACCTCCTCATAATATTTGTCCGCTATATGAGAAAGTTCATTTGCACTAACTGCAGAAGTGGCAAAATTGATCGTCAGGCGTTGATACATTTCTTCAGCCTTGATCTCCTCTTCCAGATTTTTGAGTGCCTTTCCCGTTAATTCAGCAAACTCTTCATATTCTTTATCGTTGCCACTTAAACTTGCATTGCTCATTAATATTCTTGAGCAATTAAGTATAATATCTGAAAATTTATAGGAAATTGCTACCGCTAAAGTTTTGGAGGCAATTTTAATAGCTGCATTCCTGGCTCCGCTGTTTAAAAGGATCCTGATCTGCGCCCAATTTTTATTGCAGGTATAATTTGCACGGTGATAGTCTGAAAAGGAAGGATCGTTGCTGTCTAAAAAGAATAAGGTATTAAGTAAACGTTTCGAAAAACGAGATTTGAGTTGCCGGTACTTATCATCTAATGGAGAGGTATTATATAAATACATTGCAGCCTCTTCATCGTTATTAAATTTATCGTTTACTAATCCTTCATAAAACTCGTTGAACTTACTATCCTTTCTATTTAATAGCGTTTTATCAAAGATCTCAATTTTGGAGATCCGCTTTTTGGTCACAACCTTGCTGATTTCTATCAAATTTTTCATATGGAATGAACTTCAAAGGGGTTAGTGTATTACGTTAAATTGTCGTGTTTATAGGCATTTACAGATTATTAACAACATGTAAACTTTTATTACCTGTCACAAATATAACAAATATTGAGCAGGTAATGAATTTAAGAGATAATTTTTTCCACCGTTCATCCACAGATATGTGGGAAATTCAAATAGGTTGCAACTATTTAAATTTATTCACTAAATGTCACAACAATATTTACATGACTCAATTAAATTAGTGTGTTTAAACTAAAAAATTGTTATTTAGACAGATTAATATGTCACAAAAACAAATTTACTGTAATACTTGATTACGAATAGCTTTTATACTTTTGACTTCATAAGTTATTTATTTCATTCACCTAAATCATAATACTATGAAAAAAAGATTACACAGCAAGATCCCGGTAGAAGTTATAGTGATTATTGATAATGATGAATTATAAGTTTGTAGACAGTTGGTTTGTTTCATAAATTAGGTTCACGACCAGAGGGAGGCGAAAGCCTCCTTTCTGTTTTTGGGAGGATGAGGAGGGAGGACCTAGGACATAGGAAGTAGGAAGTAGGAGTTTGCTTCGCTTCGCAAAGCTTTAAACCCAAAACTCTGAACCCAGAACTCAGAACTCTTCCATTAACTTTCAGCTCCGAATCCACAGAGTTCCCTTCGGGTAACACTGTGGGGACACTCCTGGGGTTGGAGAACTCAGAACTCAGAACTCAAAACTCAGAACTCAAAACTCTGAACTCAAAACTCTGAACGCAGAACTCTGAACACAAAACTCTGAACGCAGAACTCTGAACACAGAACTCTGAACTCAGAACTCTGAACGCAGAACTCAGAACTCAGAACGCAGAACTCAGAACTCAGAACAAAAAACTAACTCGCAATCTTCAACTGACTCAATTTTGACTGATTGAATTTGCTGGTTGCGTATTCGAGGGTGAGATGAAAATCTTTGATATCGGGAGTGGAAGGAAGATCATACATGGCATCTGTTAGTAATGCCTCACATATGGAACGCAATCCCCGGGCACCTAGTTTAAAGTCTATTGCCTTTTCTACTATAAAATCATATACCTCGTTTTCGATGATGAGGTTGATATTTTCTATTTCAAATAATTGCTGATATTGTTTGATAATGGCGTTTTTTGGTTGAACCAAAATTGCTCTAAGTACATCTGCATCCAAAGGATCAAGATGGGTAAGAACGGGAAGACGACCAATTAATTCGGGGATCAATCCAAATCCTTTCAGATCTTGTGGAGCAATGTATTGTAATAAATTATCGCGATCGGCGGTGTTATTATCGTCGTTGCGTTTGAAACCTATTAATTGCGTTGCGGTTCTTCTTGCAATAATTTTTTCAATTCCGTCGAAAGCTCCTCCGCAAATAAATAAAATATTCTGGGTGTTCACCTTCACCATTTTCTGGTCGGGATGTTTTCTTCCTCCCTGAGGTGGAACCATAACTTCGGTTCCTTCCAACATCTTCAAAAGTGCCTGTTGAACACCTTCTCCGGAAACATCACGGGTAATGGAAGGATTATCACCTTTTCGGGCAATTTTATCTATCTCATCAATATAAACAATACCCTTTTCGGCTGCAGGAACATCAAAATTGCAAACCTGCAATAAACGGGATAAAATACTCTCCACATCCTCCCCAACATAACCTGCTTCAGTAAACACCGTAGCATCAACAATTGCAAAAGGAACATTCAAAAATTTTGCGATGGATTTTGCCAGCAATGTTTTTCCTGTTCCTGTCTGACCAACCATTACGATATTCGATTTCTCTATCTCTACATCCTCATTGGTTTTGTAGTTCAATCGTTTGTAATGATTATAAACCGCAACAGAAAGTATTTTCTTCGCATCATCCTGCCCAATTACATAAGTATCCAAAAACTCCTTGATGGTTTTTGGTTTCATGGAATTGGCTAACGAAAATTTATATCGTTTTACAGGTTGATTTAACTCCTCCTGCACCAATTGTTCGGCCTGAGCAACACAATTTTCACAAATATGGCCTTCCTGTCCCGCAATTAGGATCTTTACATCTTCTTTGGCGCGTAAACAAAACGAACAGTGCGTAGTAGTTTCCTTTTTCTTCATGCTTGTAATTAAATCAAATTTATCCCTTTTTCGGGTCTTTTACCAGAATTTCATCTATCATGCCGTAATTTTTAGCTTCATCTGCACGCATCCAGTAGTCACGGTCGGAGTCTTTTTCCACCTTTTCATAAGGTTGACCGCTGTGATTACTGATGATAGTATATAACTCGGTTTTAAGTTTGATAATTTCTTTCAATGATATTTCCATATCGCTGGCCTGACCCTGTGCACCACCCATCGGCTGATGGATCATAACTCTTGAATGGCCTAGTCCTGAGCGCTTTCCCTTAGTTCCTGCACATAATAAAACGGCAGCCATTGACGCTGCAATACCGGTGCAAATAGTTGCAACATCAGGTGTGATATAATGCATGGTATCATAAATAGCGAGACCGGAATAAACGATACCACCAGGGCTATTGATGTAAATTTGTATGTCTCTTTTCCCGTCAACACTGGAGAGAAATAGTAATTGTGCCTGTATCACATTGGCAACATAATCGTCGATCGCTGTTCCCATAAAAATGATACGATCCATCATCAAACGCGAAAAAACGTCGAGAGCCTGAGCGTTTAACTGGCGTTCTTCAATAATATAAGGGGTAAAATTGGTTACATGCATGCTCTGCATATTCATGTAGCTGTCGAGAGCATTGCTGCTCATACCCATGTGTTTTACTGCATATTTGCGAAATTCGTTATTCTGCATATACTTCCTCCTGTTTGTTTAGTTTTTGAAATTCTTCGGCTGTTATTGCTTGTTCTTCAATTGTGATATACGTTTTTAAGGCATTAAAAAATTTCTGCTGAGCTACTCTGTCGTGCATATTTTCAACAAATGCCTTGTCTTTTAACTGCGATTGGGTGATATATTGAATAAAATCATCGCCCATTTGACCGTAACTCATCCTTACCGTTGTTAATGCTTCCTGAATGATCTCTTCATTTTTAACATTGAGATCATGCGATTTTTGAACGGTGCGATAAATTAATGATTGTTTAAGTTTAGTCAGGAAATCGGTAAATTCCGCTTCAAAATTCTCTTCTGTAACTCCTGCCTCATTGCTTTGTTTGAACCATTTCCTTAAGAAGACTTCCGGAAGGGGCACATTGGTTGTATCGCCTAAATATTTAAATAGATCGTTTTCGAGTGTTACCTCCGTTACGCGACTATTATATTGCTCAATTCCGTCTTTTATTTTTAAACGCAACTCTTCCTCCGACGATGTTTCACCAAACTCTTTACTTATTTCCGTATAAAATTCTTCATTGAGTTCGGCAGGTAACAATCTTGCAATTCTGTCGATCTTAAATTCAAATTTTGAACTTATACCTTCCAACGATTCCTCGGTTGCTTCCGTTAAGTGTAAAATATTTTTCGCGATCTTCACTTTGTCGCCCTTGAAGACGGAGAACACATCTTCAATATTGTTTACATCTCCTGGTTTAGCTCCTAAAAATAAATTTTGACTATCGTCGTTCAACATTTGCAGGTTAAAATAGGTGTCTGCATGCACTCCCCCTTCTTTTACTGAATTGTCTTCATTTAATTCATGCACATGTGCGTAGATCACATCATTTTGATCTACCATTTCCACATCTTCGCGTTTGCCATATTTATTGCGGATACGTTCTAATTCCGCTTCAATTTCCTCTTCTTTAGCGTGTATTTTGTAACGGGTAAAGGTTTTATCCTTATTGATATTTTCATCCAGATTTACAGCAGGTTGTATCCCGATCTCATAAGCAAATTCATACGATTTAGTATCGTTGTGATCTATATCCAGCTTGTTTTCCACGGGAAGAGCATCACCTAATAATTCATAGTTATTTTCTTTCAGATAGGCGTTCATCTGTTCATTCACGATCTTGTATAATTCTTCGAGAATGGCAGTATTTCCGTACATTTTTTTAACCATTCCCATAGGAACATGTCCGGGACGGAAACCCGGGAAATTAGATTTTTTTGCAAGATCTTTTAATGCTTTTTCAAAGCGATCGCGGTAGTCTTCATTGTCGATAGTAAATCGGATGATGTTGTGTTGAGGGCCTAAATTTTCGATTGATACGTTCACGTTTTTATTTTTTTATAGAATTTTTAATTTTATTCAATGATCAGAAGTATTGGCTATTTTGTGTTGTATAGATTTTGGATTTGAAAGGAAGTAACAAGATTGTTAAAAGAATGGTTTTGTATAAACCGGGTAGAATTTGGGATCTTGTTTAAATTGACAAAAAACATAGTGTATCTTCCTGTTGATCCTGATCCTGGTTATTTCCTTTTGTTGTCCGACAGCGTGTTTCGGAAGGAAATAAAAAATAAACGCTTTGGTGCGGGTAGAGGGACTTGAACCCCCATGCCTTGCGGCGCCAGATCCTAAGTCTGGTATGTCTGCCAATTTCACCATACCCGCCTTCGCTGAAGCTTCGTCAGCCGCGGCTGACAAAGATTTCGCTTTGGTTTGATATTTTCGTGTGCTAAAACATGGTCAGTCTTGTCTGACAATGGTTTTAGATTCGGTTTGATGTTTTTTCGGGCTGATAGATTTGGGAATAGATCCTAAAAATTTCAGCATGAATTTCAAATAACTGCTCTTTTTCAAAAAGAGTTGCAAAAGTAAGATAAAGAATTGAGGAATAGTAAATCGTTTGGATAAATCTATTAGGTTTTAAGGGAGAAGACTGAAAACATTAGGATTTTGAGGGTTTTTGGGGAAAAATTGGCTCCAAAAACCGAACATAGGATTTTTCCTTTGCTTCGAAGTAAGTGCATAGCTATATTCAGGAGTAAAAGTTTTGGCTTTTTCCTACCTTTAATTGTTAAATACCCCTTTATTAATTCAGATCTAATACGATTGGAAACACTGTTATGAACCGAAAAATTTTACTCCTGCTGTGTTGCATTTTAGGTGCAGCTATAATGTTTTCGCAAACCGGAGAGCCGAAACCGAATATTATACTTATTGTTTTTGATGATCTCAATGATTATGTGGAAGGTTATGGTGGGCATCCACAGGTGGAAACTCCTAATTTATTTGCACTTCAACAAAAGGGAACTACTTTTTTAAACGCATTTACGGCTTCCACATTATGTGTTCCTTCCAGAACCGCTTTTTTGGTTGGGAAAAATCCGGATTATACCGGCATTTATAAAAATGAGGATTATGTAAGTAATGCATTCCGGGAAAATTTTCCTCCAGACAAATATCTGGTCACCCTGCCGGAGTGGTTAAAAGATTCCGCAGGATATTTTACATATAATATTGATAAAATATTTCATTGTGATACTTGTGATCAACAGCATCCCGATTTTGATGACATAACAATGGATCCTTGTTCACGATCTCTTTCATGGAACAAACAAACAAACTCCGGTTATGACGTAACTGTTCCACCGGAAGATAAATTTCAAGGAGTGGAAAATTTAAAATGGGGTGCAATAGATAGTGCGAATGTAATTACTATGGCAGATTTCAGAACTGCAGATACAGCCAAAAATTTTATTGATGCCTACGCAAACGACCCTTCACAATTTTGTAATAAACCGTTTTTTCTTGCCATTGGAATCAGAAAACCACATAGCAATTTATTTGTCCCGGAACAATATTTTAAGGAAGATTATATCTCCGATTTTTATGCTGAACCATATAATATACCCTACAATTACCCTGAAAATTCTGAACCAGCAAATGGTGTTGTAATGCCACCACAGCCTGATACAATGTGGAGTGATTATGACAAACTCCCTTATCTATCAAAATTTATGGTGGGGCAAGCGATACATAATGATTTTATTACCTGGCCGGTTGATTCTTTATCACCACTTCCTGAAATTATAACAGGTATTTCCGACAGCGAAAGAATTAGTATTTTATCGGAATCAAAAAGAGCAAATGCTGTGCTTGCATATTTAGCTGCAATTAAATTTGCGGATGAACAAATTGGAAAAATTTTAAACCAATTGGAGTTGCATCCTGAATTATACAACAATACTGTAATAGTAATTACCAGCGATCATGGATTTAGTCTCGGGGAGAAAAAAGTGTGGGGGAAAGCCAAACTTTGGGAAACAAATATTAGAATTCCATTAATAGTTGCTGATCTTAGAAATGTTCAAATGAAAACCTGTAATAAGGCTGTTGGATTACTGGATTTATTTCCAACTTTTTGTGATCTGGCAGCAGTGGAATATCCAATAATGCCGGGTGGATCAAACTACTTTGATGGAAGAAGTTTGCTGCCCCTTTTAAATGATCCTGATACAATTTGGGAGCACCCCGTATTAACACAAATTTTATCCAGTAATTTGAATTGTTTCCCGCAAAACTCTGTGCGAACTGAACGTTGGCATTTAATTAATTATACATCCAACAACGAAGATGGAATTGGCACTTGCGACAGTAGTGTAGCTTTTCAGGAAGCAGAATTATATGAGATTGGAATAAATAGAAATATTGATCCGGAAGAATGGAATAATCTTGCAGAAGAAACGGATTATTTTCCTGTTAAACATTATTTACAGCAATTTTTACCGGATAGTAGTTTATATGGAGTACAGCCATTCAAAGTTATTGTTGAATCTCAAATTCCCGATTGTCTGCAAAACGAAAATGCTATCATAGTATTGGAATCAACTTTATACTCTGATAAAGGCGAATTAATTACCTTGGAAGATTTAAATGATTATTCTTTTAACTGGACGAATAATTTAACTAATGAGTCCTTTTCCGGTTCACAGTATTTCTTTGATATTTCATCCATAGATACAGAAGATTTTTATTCACAAGACAAAATTATTTTTTATATAGAAGTAAAGAATATTAATACTGGTAAGCTGGCTGCGTTTGAAGTGCAATATATTGATATTTATCCGCCCATTGTTGAACCGGTTGCGACTTTTAATTTAAATACCGATAATTTGACCGTGAATGTTTCTGACTATATTTTAAATGGAGTATATACAAGTTCCTATTGGGATTTTGGGGATGGGGAAACATCCATGGAGTTTATCCCGTCACCACATACCTACTCAGAGACCGGCGAATATGTAATGACAAATTTTATTCAATTTGCAAATAATTGCGAGGTGCAATATAACAAAGTGATCTTTGTAAACGAATCATTTGAACAACAAAATAATCTCTTGCATTTTGAAATATTTCCCAATCCGGCATACCAACAAATAAATATTATTTTTTCTACTCCTTTACAAAATGCAGTTATTAAAATAGGAAATATTACAGGACAATATTGTTATAACTACACCATTGAAAACAATAACAGCAATATTTTAACCTTTGACGTAACAAATTTTGTAAAAGGAATTTATTTTATTGAAGTGTTAAGTGATGGGGAAATGGAGGTGAAAATGTTTGAACGGATGTAACGGGAGGAGTGGCAGTCAGTCACAGTCGCAGTTTGCCTTCGAAACGGTTCATAGGGAATAACAAATAACAATCAAGAAATAAAAAAACTCAGAACTCAGAACCCAGAACTCAGAACTCAGAACTCAGAACCCAGAACTCAGAACTCAGAACCCAGAACTCAGAACTCAGAACCCAGAACTGAAACATGTAGTGATCGACGCAGGATATCTACTACATGTCGCTCAACTCCAACCAACGCATGCTCTTCTCATCTAAACTTTCAATTGTTTTCATCAATTCCTGTGAAATTTGATATATCTCATCGTGATGTAAATCGGGATTGTTGAGTTTGTCTTCGTTTTGTTTTTTGAGAATTTCTAACTGAGCTATTTCTTTAGCCAACTGGTCGAATTCAAATTTTTCTTTAAAGCTGAGTTTAGATTTTTCTTTTTTAATTTCCTGTTTTGCATGGACCTTTTCTTTATTGGTTCCATTGGAAGAATTATTTGTCGGGATAGATTTAACGGGCTCTGATTTTAGATTTTTTGCTTCTTGTTTTTCTAATTCCAAACGTTCTCTGTAATCGGAATAATTTCCCGGAAAATCACGAATAATTCCATCTCCTTCAAAAACAAAAACGTGATCAACCAATTTATCCATGAAATATCTATCATGGGACACAATTAATATACAACCTTGAAATTCCGCTAAAAAATCTTCTAAAATTCCGAGAGTTAAAATATCGAGATCATTTGTAGGTTCATCTAAAATTAAAAAATTAGGATTTTTAATTAATATGGTCATTAAATACAGACGACGTTTTTCTCCTCCGCTTAATTTACTTACAAATGCATATTGTGTTTCCGGTGCAAATTGAAAACGTGTTAATAATTGAGATGCACTGAGTTTGGAACCATCGGCCAACGGAATAAATTCAGCAATATCCTTCACCACATCCAATACTCTTTTTTCTTCTTTTAATTGTATTCCATCTTGCGAATAGTAGCCATAGACAATGGTTTCACCCGTTTGTATCTTTCCGGCATCCGGTTTTTCCAATTCCATTATCATATTTAAAAAGGTTGTTTTTCCAACACCATTTTTACCTATGATACCAATTTTATCATACTTCTTAAATAGGTAAGTAAAATTTTTAACGATAGTTAGATCCCCAAAAGATTTAGAAACTTTTATCATTTCTAATATCTTACCACCCATACGGGTCATTTTAACATCGAGTTTAAGTTGATCGGTATTTTTCTTTGCCGTAGCTTTTTCTGCAATATCTTCAAAAGAATCCAAACGCGATTTACTTTTTGTTGTTCTGGCTTTTGGCATTCTGCGCACCCATTCCAATTCGCGACGGTAAGTATTTTTTATTTTATCAAGTTCACTCGCTTCCGCAATTTCTCTGTTAGCTTTTTTTTCTACAAATAAAGAAAAATTTCCGTTGTACTGATATAATTTTCCATCTTCCAATTCAATAATCTGATTACATACTCTGTCAAGGAAATACCTATCATGCGTAACCAATAAAATGGTCATATTTTTAGTGGTGAGATATTCCTCCAGCCATTCTATCATTTCAATATCCAAATGATTTGTGGGCTCATCCATGATAATAAAATCAGGTTCGAGAATTAATAACTTTGATAAGGCTATACGTTTTTTTTGTCCTCCGCTTAAAGTATTTACCGGTTGCTCCAGGTCTGTAATTTTTAATTGGGAAAGAATTTGTTTTATTTTCAATTCATAATCCCAGGCCTCCAGAATGGTCATTTGTTCGTGAGCATTCTCTAATTGCAAGGCAGTTGCATCGTTATATTCATGATGCTGCGCAATTAAGGCTTCTTCATAATCAGTTATAGCCTTAATAATAGGAGAATCTCCGCTCAACAAATTTTCGAGAATAGTATGCGACTCATCAAGGTCGGGATCTTGCTCCAGATATCCGGTTGTTATGCCCTTGCGAAGGGTAAATTTCCCGGAATCGGCAATTTCCTTACCCATAATTATTTTCATGAGCGAAGTTTTACCCGCGCCGTTTTTTGCAACCAGTGCAACTTTTTGACCTCTGTTTATACCGAAAGAGATATTTTCAAACAGCACTTTTGTATCGTAAGTCTTCGAAAGTGCCTCAACTAAAAGATAATTCACGGTGCAAAGGTAGGGAGTTTGACGCGCAGGTGGAAATTTACTTTCAACGTGAAAAGTAATTTCTGTTTTGAATGAAGAGGAAGTTTGCAGTCGCAGTCGCAGTCGCGGTCTCAGTCACAGTAGTAGTGGTTGAAAATGGATCTAAATCGTAGAGTCGCAATGCATTGCGACTCTATGATTTAGATCCATTTTCATCGCAAAACCCAAACCCCAAAACCCAAAACCCAAAACCCAAAACCCAAAACCCAAAACCCAAAACCCAAAACTCAGAACCCAGAACCCAGAACTCAGAACTCAGAACTCAGAACTCAGAACCCAGAACCCAGAACTCAGAACTCAGAACCCAGAACTCAGAACCCAGAACTCAGAACCCTGAACTCAGAACCAAAATGAAACGTTGTTAACTAAAATCAACTTTTCTGAATGCGATTTCATTTAGATTTGTAATTCTAATTGAGTTATGGAAACATTAGACCCGATAGTTGTAGAAAAAGAAAAGAAACTCATTGTTAAAGAGTATCGGAATCTGTTGCGCGGATTAAAGAATAACATGACCGCGGGTGAACGGAACCAGATACGTCTTGCATTTGAGATGGCTGTGGATGCGCATAAAAATATGCGCAGAAAAAGTGGTGAACCCTATATTATTCACCCTTTAAAAGTTTCACAAATTGTAGTGAATGAAATGGGATTGGGTGCAACTGCTGCTATTTGTGCTTTGTTGCACGATGTGGTGGAGGATACTGAACTCACACTGGATGATATCAAAAGGGAATTCGGAATTAAGGTTGCAAGAATAATTGATGGTCTGACAAAAGTTTCCGGAGTATTTGATCTTACGAGTTCTATTCAGGCAGAAAATTTTAAAAAATTATTACTGACACTCGCTGATGATGTGCGTGTTATTCTTATAAAAATTGCCGATCGTTTGCATAATATGCGAACGATGGATAGTATGCCGCGCAAGAAACAATTAAAGATCGCATCGGAGACTTTATATTTATATGCACCTCTTGCGCATCGACTCGGATTTTATGCGATAAAAAGTGAATTGGAAGATCTTGGTATGAAATACCAGGAGAGTGAAGCTTATAAAGATATTGCACGTAAACTTGCGGATACAAAACGTGAACGCACACGTTACATGAATGAATTCATGAAACCTATTCGCGACCGTTTGGAAAAAGAAGGATTTGCTTTTGAAATGTACGGGCGACCGAAAAGTATTTATTCCATTTATAATAAGATAAAAAATAAGGGAGTTGTTTTTGATGAGGTGTATGATCTTTTCGCAATTCGTGTAATATTAAATTCTCCCGTTGAAATTGAAAAATCGGATTGCTGGAAAGTATATTCCATGGTTACGGAATTATATCATCCGAATCCCGACAGATTACGCGATTGGATATCAACACCGAAGGCGAATGGATATGAAAGTTTGCATACCACAGTAATGGGTCCGAAGGGAAGATGGGTAGAAGTGCAAATTCGCACAAAACGAATGGATGAAATTGCCGAAAAAGGATTTGCCGCACATTGGAAATATAAAGAAGGTTCAAATGATAAAGCACTGGATAATTGGTTGCGGGAAATAAGGGAATTATTGCGCAATCCGGAATTTAATGCATTGGAATTTTTAGATGATTTCCGATTGAATTTATTCTCCAAAGAAATATATGTTTTTACCCCAAAAGGAGATCTGAAAATTTTACCGCAAGGTGCAACAGCGTTGGATTTCGCTTTTGAGATACACACAGATGTTGGATATCATTGTATTGGTGCAAAAGTGAATCACCGATTAATTCCGATCAGCCATATTTTAAGTAATGGAGATCAGGTGGAAATTATTGCATCAAAAAAACAAAAACCGAATGAGGATTGGTTGAATTTTTTAATTACCTCACGTGCCAGAAGTAAAGTAAAAACAGCGCTTAAGGAAGAAAAACGTGCAATTGCTTTAGAAGGAAAAGGTGTGTTGGAAAAACGCATGAAAGCAATTAAAGCGCAATTCAACGATCGCAATATTCAGGTGTTGATGGAATATTATCATCAGCCTACAAGTATGGAATTATATTATCGCATTGCGATGAAAGATATTTCACTCAAAGAACTAAAAGATTTTACTTTACACATTGGAAAACTTGTTCCTCCCGCAGTTGATAAAGAGGCTCCTGTGGATTATGAACGCATGGAGAAAATAGCAACTTCTAATGCCGAATTATTAATTTTTGATAACGCAATGGATAATATTGCCTATTCATTGGCTAAATGTTGTAATCCAATTGTTGGTGATGATGTGTTTGGATTTGTTTCCATTAATGAAGGAATTAAAATTCACAAAACAAATTGTCCGAATGCTACAGAACTGATGAGTAAATTCGGATACAGAATTGTAAAAACGCGCTGGACACAACAAAAGGATATCGCCTTTTTAACAGGGATAAAAGTAACTGGGTTGGATGATGTTGGTTTAGTAAACAAGGTTACTCATATTATTTCGGGTGATATGAAATTAAATATGCAAAGTCTTGTTATGGATGCGAAGGAAGGATTATTTGAAGGAACCATTAAAACCTTTGTAAAAAACACCGAACAATTAGAAACCTTATTAAGAAAATTGCGCGCCATGAAGGGCGTAATTTCTGTAACAAGATTAGAGAATTGATAATTTTTTTTCCTTTGCGCCACCTTTGCGTTCTTTGCGACTTCGTGGCCCAAAAAACGAACTTTTTGAGATAAAATATGAAACAAGAAAACAATACCATCTTCGAAGAAATAAAAAATATTTTTTCTGCACATCTCGAAACCAAGGGTTTACGAAAAACTCCCGAACGATTCGCGATATTGGAGGAAATTTACAGCAGGACCGATCATTTTGATGCAGAAAGTTTATATACTCACATCCTCCAAAAAAACTACAGAGTGAGTCGTGCAACGGTTTACAACACGCTGGAGCTGCTTTTGACCTGCGATCTGATCACAAAACATCAGTTTGGAAAAAATCTGGCACAGTATGAAAAATCGTATGGATATAAACAACACGATCATATCATTTGTGTGGATTGCAAAAAAGTTGTCGAATTTTGTGACCCGAGGATACAACAGATCCAATCGATGATGGGTGATCTGTTGAATTTTAAAATAACACATCACTCGCTGAACATGTATGGCATCTGCGGAAGTTGTCAGAAGTTGCGCGAGATCAATGAATTAAAAGCACAGGAAAAATCAGAAGTGTAACAAGAAAGAAAAAACAACATGGAATTCAAAATACAAAAAAAGAAAAATCACACATTAGTTATAAAACTTGACGGGAGATTAGTAGGCGAATTTCAAACCATAACCCTCAACGACGAACTTAAAGAACTGATAGAGGATAAATACTATCGCATCATTTTCGATATGAGCGAATTGGAATATATTAACAGCACCGGACTAAATTTTTTCCTAAAGGTATTAACCAAGGTTCGAAAATTTGATGGCGAAGTTGTGATGTGCTCCCTCAACAAATTATTACTTGAATTAATGGTAACCACTAAATTGAATTCCTTTTTTACAATTGTCGATAATGTTGATGAAGCGTTAGAGCATTTGGAAAAAGAGAAAATCTGAAGAATCGAAGAGAGAAGGGGAAGGTTATAAGGAATAAAAAAGGAAGGAAGGGGTGTAAGGTTTAAAAAGGGGCATTTATTTTCGTTTAAAATTTTAATTCCACATCTGACTTTTATATTTATAATGCTCGGGACATGTAGGAACAAACTCATTACTCATTACTCATTTTCGTAAATCGTCAATCGTGAGGCGTGAATCCGGTACAGATAACATTGGAGCTTGGATTTTGAGATTAAAGTTTTTTCCCAGATCGGAGCATACTCACCACTTACATCTGAGTCGGAAGTTTTAATCCATCCCGGAACAAACTCATTACTCATAACTCATTACTCATTTTCGTGAATCGTCAATCGTGAGTCGTGAATCCGATACAGATAACATTGGAGCTAGGATCCTGAGATTAAAGTTTTTTCCCAGATCGGAGCATACTCACCACTCACTACTCACCACTCCCCACCTCATTCCTTCTTCCTCTGAAACAACTCCTTCACCTTATCAAAATCTTTGGTATAATTAATACCTACGCCGGTTTTGACGTCGTTTTTGGCAATGATGGCGTCGTATTCGGAGATGCGGAAGGCTTTTACGCGGATGCGCCCATCGTCGGTAATTAGATATTCCACTTCAAAATCACCTGCAAGACTCGAAGCAGAACTTGATCCTCCACCGGAAGCAAAATCATAATAGGTAGTTCCTACTTTTACAATGATGTTTTCGTTGATCTCTCGTTTCAAATCTAATTCAAACTGTTTTCCCTGCTCATCTGTAAAATTATAACTGCCGGTTTGAATATCATCATATCCAAAATCGATTTCTGTATCTTTTAAGAAATTGCTTAATACACTTTGAAAATATGTTGTGATCTGATTTGACATAAATTCATTAAGTGTGTTCGATGCCGTTGAGCCAACAGGATTATAAGTTGTAATATCCTGAGGTAAAAAACTTTTTGTGATCAATAATCCGAAAACCTGTTTATTTAATTCATTTTTATCAGATTCCACTTCCTGAATTCTTCGTGTAAAATCTGCATTACTCGATCCGCCTGATTTAGGTATTTCAAGATCAAAATTAATTTGTGGAGCCTCTAATGTTCCGGTGATGAGTATTAATACATTTACGTCAGATGTTTCCTGAGTATTTGTAGCGGTTAATGAGCTTACGGGAACTTTTTCTGCGGTATATTGAGCTTTGAGATCCAATGTTGCTCTGTCTACGTCACCGTCAAATGTTATTGTACTTCCCGGCACAACAGTAAATGGTCTGTTGAATAATCCTTGAAACGTAAAATCATATAAACCTTCTGTGATCCGATAATCTCCAAAGATCTTTACATTGCCTAAAGAGTTCGCCTGAATATTCAAAACGCTGTAACCTCGACCCAACAAAAATTCCGTTCCTTCACTGTTGAGAATAATTTTTATTTGGGCATCAGGTGTTACATTTAACTTAAGATCTATTGTTACAATGGCAAGATTTAATTCGTCAGGCAATTTTAATAAATTGGTATCAGCGCGATTTACAAATCGGATAAAATCGTGTTTTTTAACATTTCCCGAGCCATAGATCGGTAAATTTACCAATGTTTTAGCATGTGGAGTTGCAGATACAGCAATATTTAAAGCATCTAATTTTCCCGTGATATTGGCATTCACTTTTCCGACAACATACCCGTTAAAATCCGGATTTTCTTTTGGGGTGGATTCCATTAATAAAATATTATCCGATATCAACTGAAGTTTTTTGAAATTCCAATTATTAAAATTCGAATAAGTAATTTCCCCTTCTAAAGTTCCATTATTATCTAATTTATCATGAATGGCAGCTTTAGGGATCTCAATTTTATTTTTATCAATATTTATTTTTAATTCGGGGAAAAAATAATTCACTCCTAAGTAATCAATATTTGCCTCGCCCTGGTTTATGGTTAAACTACCCTGCATTTCAGGTCGTGTAACCGGACCTGCAATATTGAGTTTGCCGGTGATATCACCATCCATTTCTGATAAAATTCCGCGTAAAAATGGTTCTACGATCAATAATTTCGTGCGTCGTAAATTTGCTTCTAATACAATACTGTCCGTTTCGCCGAAAGTATAATATCCATCCGTGGTAAATCCATTATCGCCTGATAAAGTGGAATTAAATTTCAATTTAAAGCTCGGTTGAATCAGGGAAGCATTTACTTTCATATCGCCTAATACAACATCGTTAAGGGTGAGTTCTTTAATTTCTAAACCACCAATAAAACTGGGTTTGGTCAATACATTCCCGATGGTGAACGATGCATCTAAATTTCCGGAAACCTGCTCACCAGGTAATACATATGCTTCAGCCAATTCTCCAATTGGAATCTTATTTACTTTTAATTTTAATACCGTATTGTATTTGTCATCTGCGCTGCTGGTTAAGCTTATCAATTTGTCACCGCTGTTCAATGTAAAATTGTCTGCAATTATATTTTTGTTTACATATTGCAGTGAGTTATTTGGTAGTATATCCCACTTTTCGTTTTGAAAATATATTTCGGATGGAAGAATATTGAAGGCTATGAGGGAATCTTCAAATTTAATTGCACCGTTCAAATTTATCCGGTCTTCGTCAGTATCTTTCCCCACTTTCAGATTGTAATTTAATTCATTTCTTGCAAATGTTCCATCCATACGAATTATTGGAATTTCGGTCTCTTTATTTATTTGGGTGGAGTTTAATCTCGCAAAAAATCCAAGTGCATTATCTACAGTTCGCGCCTCGAATAACAAAGTATCAAAATGCATGGTTTTGTATTCCAATTCATCAACTCTGATCCTTGTGTTAAATTCATTTATTCCTGTATTAAAATTCCCTGTAACTGTAAGATTTCGTACGATTTGAATATCAGGGTAAAATATTGCCATTAGTCTGTCGGCATTTTTTACAGAGATCGTATATTCTGCGGTTTGCACAGAAATAATAGAATCTGACTTTCCGGTTGTGTAATGCCCAACCATATTTTTTATTGCAGTGGGTAGTGCACTTATTGCATAATCGCCGGTGATATTAAAATTGATAAGCGTAGATTTTACATCTATCACCTTTTTATTTTCAACATAACTCGAATTAATAACCAGTGTATCCAACCGGTAAATATATTTTTCTCTAATTAACAAAAGGTCACCAAAATTTGCAGAACCGGTCATATCATCAATAGTATTTCCTATTGTATTCATAGTTGCAGTTGCACTGAAAACAATTGGTTGATCGTAAAGATTTAGTTGCATTAAATTGGCGCGACTAATTTTTGTTTTAAAGTTATATACGGGAAGAGTATCCGCAAAATCAACAACTCCATTAAATGCCATAACAATATTAGGATCGTCAATTGTAAAATTCCCTTTAAAAGAACTGTTTTTTAATTCACCATCCACTTCAATGTTGCTATAAGTATATTTATTAAATTCTATAGAATTTACTGTAGCATCCACATCAAATTCAGCAGTATTGTCTGCGGCTATACTTCCATTTACGGTGGCTTCCATACTCACCTTACCCAACAGCTCAGGCGAACCTGCAATAACTCCCACATTTAATGCTGTGGTATTTAACGTTCCACTGAAAGAAGAGGATTTAACTTTAGGATCGTAGGTGAAATTAATATCGGAATATACACCCCCCTGATCAGTATTTAAATTTCCGAATGCAACAAGATTGTATGCAAAACCGGTAACTCTTCCCGTGTAATTTACCTCGCCAAGTGTAAGTAAATTTGCAGGAAGTGTATTTGGTCCTAATAACTCATCCAGAGCATACATGTCGGCATATAAAGGTTCTAATTTCAGATCGAGAAAAGTTTCATCAATATTGGGCAACCCTTTTATATCTAAAGTTCCTTTAACCCCACCTATACCTTCTACTTCTGCATCAAAATCACGTGCTTTTATATTTCCTAAGGTTCCATATATTCTGGTTGTTAGTGCAAGTGTTATATCGTATTCTTTTAGCTGTGGAATAAAGTAAGCAAGATCTACATTCGAAATAACAGAATTTTTAAAATCTGCATTCATGCGTATATCTGTTTCAAAACGATCAAAGTCGTTTAGTGTATTAAATGAAATTCCAATTTGATCTTTGATAGAAGAATGCGGAGTTGCAATTAATAAATTGGAAAGTGTAATTTCATAAGCTGAAAAAATTACGTTGGCTGTTAAGGTATCCAGTTGAAATCCCGATTTTTCTTTTAAAGAAATGCGATTGATCGTAGTTAATATAGTGTCACCTGAATAAATAATATCCGACATATCTATATTCAATTCAGTTATTTCGAGGTCACTAAAATTCATACCATCGGGATTGCTCGTAGAATTATCATCCTTATAACTAAATCCGCAATTGTTGAGTAATAATTGTGCGGTTTCTATATCCCAATTACCTAATCCAATATGAATTGTATCATAACTTTCTTCTTTATCGGAAGGGATAGTATCGTATAAAGCAGTGAGTTTAAATATGGTTTCATCAAACTCAATTTTTTCAAGAGCCAAAACTGATTTATTCAGATCAATTTTATTTATAAAAATTTCAGATTCACTTATATACATATCCATTGCTGAAGCGCCCACTTCATCATGCATTTTAAATCGGGTTCTGTCGATGGTTATTTTATTCAAGGCAACCTGAAATGTTGTTCCACCCTCTTCATTTTTAATTGTTGTAGTATCTTTCGGACCGGAAGAAAAAGCATCTGCAATAAATCCAAAATTATACGTGGAATCGGGTAAAGTGCTGTAAAGGTTGATATAACTATCACTCAAACTGATATTTTTGAGTTTGGCATTTTTTGTAATTGGGTTAATGCTTCCAATGTTGATCTCCAGTTTTCCTGCATACAAAAGAGTGTCGCCTTTTTGATCTTCAATATACAGTCCCTCCAATATCAGGTGATTGAAAATATTAATACTAACCTCATCCAAAGTAACCTTGGTATTTAATTTTTCGCTGAGAATGGAAGTGGCTTTATGTGCAGCCCAGTTTTGAACTGCCGGTATTTTGAGTATAAAATAGATCGCTAAAAACAGTCCGAGCAAACTCACAAAAAGTATAACCAATATCCTTCTGAAGAGAGAATAAATATGCCAGTATGTAAATATCTTCTGCACCTTTAAATTACCGTATTACTTTTGCGGGGTTAAATTACGACATTGTATGCCTGTAACTATCCTTGGAATTGAATCTAGTTGTGATGAAACCGGCGCCGCTGTATTGATTGATGGACAAATTGTATCCAATTGTATTGCCGATCAAACCATACATGAACAATACGGCGGGGTGGTTCCTGAACTTGCTTCACGGGCTCATCAGGCAAATATTGTTCCTGTTGTGCAGGCAGCGCTAAGAAAAGCAAATATTACATTGGGTCAAATTGATGCCATTGCTTTCACTAAAGGACCTGGTTTACTTGGTTCTCTAATGGTTGGGGCCGGATATTCAAAGGGGGTTGCCTTGGCTTTGGACATACCATTGATCGGTGTGCATCACATGCAAGCACACATTCTGGCTCATTTTATTGAAGATCCAAAACCATCATTTCCCTTTTTATGTTTAACGGTAAGTGGTGGTCACACTCAGATAGTATTGGTAAAAAGCCCGTCGGTTATGGAGATTTTAGGTCAAACCATCGATGATGCGGCAGGGGAAGCTTTCGATAAATCTGCCAAAATGTTAGGGTTGAATTATCCGGGTGGCCCCTTGGTGGATAAATTTGCTCAGAAGGGAGACCGGCTAAAATTTAAATTCGCTGAACCAAAGATACCCGGTTTGGATTTTTCATTCAGTGGGTTAAAAACTTCAATCTTATATTTTTTGCAGGCTCAAAAAAAATTAGATGTAAATTTTATTGAAAAGAATTTAAATGATCTGTGTGCATCAATTCAACACAGTATTGTGGAAATATTACTCAAAAAAATGATCATCGCCTCAAAACAATGCGGAATAAAACAGATCGCAATTGCCGGAGGTGTGTCTGCAAACAGTGAATTGCGTAAACAATTCGTCAATACAGGGAAAGAACTCGGATGGACCGTTCATATTCCCAAAATGGAATATTGCACAGATAATGCCGCAATGATAGCTATTGCCGGATACTATAAATATTTGGAAGGAGATTTTGAAGATCAGACAATAATTCCTTTGGCCAGAATTCCAGGTTTGCAATAAACTTTTATTAAAATATAAAATCACAATATGGCTAGAATTCAAATAAATTTTCCGGAAAAAAATATTTTCGCCACAGAGATAAAAATAAGAATAACCGATCTGAATTATGGTGGCCATTTAGGCAACGACACGATGTTATCCCTTTTACATGAAGCGCGAGTTCGATTTCTTAAACACTTCAACTACAGTGAAATGGATGTAGAAGGTGTCGGAATTATTATGGCCGATGCCGCCATCCAATTTAAAACCGAGGCATTTTATGGAGAAAGATTAAAAATAGAAATTGCGGCTGATGAATTCACCCGGGTGGCTTTTGACCTTTTTTACCGTGTTTCTTGTAGCGGAAGAGTTGTAGCTATTGCAAAAACCGGGATCGTGTTTTACGATTATGAGAAGAAGAAGGTGGTCTCTATCCCGGATAAATTTTATCAAAAATTAAATGTATAAATGCATTGGAACTATTTTCCTGATATATATGTTATTGCGATTCTTACACCCGTTAACATCCGCTACAATTAAATACTAATTTTTTACAATTTTATTAATTTTCAAAGAGTGATTTAAGTCACCTAAATCTCATTAATCTCCATTTAATTATTGAAAAGTCCTTCACATATTTTAATACCACAAATATTTATTGTAGTATTGGTTAGTCACACATTTATATATAGTGTAATAAATAATAAATAAAAACAGGAAAATAATTGAGTAGCTTTGCATCTGTTTAGATACTTCCTGCGTCTATCCACACAAAATCCGCTTTTTTCACACGCCACACTCCGGGATTCCGCACTATTTTTTATTCACTCTTAAATTTAACCAATCAGATGAAGAAAGTGTATCTGCTACAAACTGCTGTGTTATTTTTATTCACCGCATTCCTCACCACGAACGCATACACTCAAATGGAAGATTGTGGGGCTCATCCCGATGATGAAATGATGCATGATGAACATTGTGCGGTTTTCGCCTTAGTTCCTTATGACGGTGCAACTCATATTGCAGTTAATAATGGTTCGTGGTTTAATCCAACAACTTGGAATGTCTTATCAGTTCCGGGAACAAATGCTCAAGTTGTTATAGATTCAGGTTTAACGGTTACCTATGATGCGGTAAGTGAAGTGGAAATTCATTGGGTGCGCGTAATTGGCACCTTGAATTTTTCATCAACAGTAAACACTAAATTAAAAGTTATCACCGCAGTAGTTGATCCGGTTGGACATTTGAATATTGGTACTGCTGCCACACCGGTAATAAATGGAGTAACAGCAAAAATTATATTTTCCGATCAAGGTGCAATAGATATTAGCGACGACCCCTTTGAATTTGGTAAAGGATTGATCAGTCATGGATTTACGAATGTAAATGGATTTTACAAAAAAACCATTTGCGCAATATCAAAAAATATTTCTGCCGGTGCATCCAATTTAAAACTCGCCGAAATTCCAACAGGTTGGCAGGTTGGAGATCAAATTGTTTTACCGGGAACTTATGGTACGAGCATTAACGATTTTGAAAATAATTCAAAATTTCATGATGAAGTATTAACAATTTCAAGCATAGCATCCAAAACAATTTATTTCACAAATAACGCAACGGGTGGAAACTCACTTCAATATGAGCATAAATTTCCTACCGGATATGGCTTGCGTTTATATGTTGCAAATGTCACAAGAAATGTAATATTTGAGTCAGAGAATTATACCACTATTCCAATTAATCAACGAGCACATGTAATGTTGATGCATAATGTTGCACAGAGTATTTCTAATGCAGCATTTAACGGACTTGGAAGATCAGATAAAAATATTCTGGTAACCACTCCTGTTGTGGATGAATTTGGAAATCAATTAAGTGGTGGTGAAAATGTAAGAGGAAGGTATAGTCTGCATTTGCATAAAGCAGGAACAAATAACATAGGCGTGGTGCCTGCCTTAATTAAAGGTTGTGCAATAGTAGACGCCACAAGCTGGGGTATTGTAAATCATCAAAGTAATGCGAATATTGATGATAATGTTGTATTTGATTTTGGAGGTGCTGCATTTGTAACTGAGGATGGAAACGAGCTCGGTACATTTAATAGAAATATAGCAATAAAAGGAAAAAAAGCGTCGCTGGTTACTGATTTTGAATCGCGTACTGCTAATTTTGATTTTGGATTTGAGGGGAACGGCTTTTGGATTCAAAGTTCCAATGTTTCCTACGAAGACAATATTGCTACTAGTTGTGCCGGTGATGCATATAAAGTTTTCAGCGATGATGGAAGTTTACCCGCAGAACATAGAATTAAAATTCCAAAAACAAATATTTTAAATTCCGTTATTGCCGGAACTGATGATTCGATATACACCGCTGTTGTTCCATTGAGAAAATTTGAGGGTAATATCGCCTATAATTGTAATAGTGCACTTGCATTTTGGACACATTTATTAAACAACGACAATATAGGAGATTTTTCAATGTTGGAATATGATCCCTATACACATACTATTTTTAGTGTAGTGGAGGATTTTAAATTCTGGAATTTACTCGGTGCAGGAATTTCGATTAAATATTCAGGACAAATACATCTTAAAAATGGTTTATTGCTGGGTGATATTAATAATCAATACCAAACCAGCGATTGGATAACAGGAAATCCAATGGGCGGATTTGCCTTTATTTCAAGCACAGTAACAGGTCAGGTAATATATGAAGGTTTAACGGTCAAGGGATGGAAACGTGCTTTAGTAGCCGGAAGAACAGATGACCTTCAAAGTGCGGACGAAGCAGAATATAATTATAGAAATACAAAGGTGATAGGAGGAATATATAACAATAACTTATATAATATTGCTCCGGAGGAAGGTACAGATATATATGGTGCCTCAGAATATTATAAATTTCCAAAATATTTTGAAATATCCGGGTCGCCTTCCTTTACTGCTATAACTCCAAATGTATTACCTACTGCTGATTTTGCTTTTGTATTTACAGGCGGAAATACAATTAAGTTAAATGGAATTTTATCTTCAGATTCTGATCCGTTTGTTACTACCGCCGGGCAAGGTAATGGGATTGCATCATATTCCTGGAATTTTGGTGATGGCACTACAGGATTTGGATTGGATCCTGTCCACACCTTTAATACGCCAGGTACTTACAGCGTTGTATTAACCGTATACGATAGCCAGGGAAAAACATCATCAGTAACAAAAAATATAATAGTTACAGCAATTGATTACGAAAATATATTAACGAACTCGGGTTTTGAAACAGGGGGACTTCTCGATTTTTCATTAACTAAAAGTACAAAAGAATTTGTTGGTATTGGTTGGTTAAAAAAAGGTAGCTGGAGCATTGAAAATGGAAAGGCTGCAATATTTTTAAGTGATAAATGGAACAGACCTTTAATTCAGATCGTAAAAAATGATAAAGCCTTAAGAGGTGTAATAGAATTTTCGTTTCAAGCTAAAAATATAGGAGGCGGAGCCGCAGGCAATCATCTTGTATGTGAAATTTTGGGTGTTAATGGTGAATTCATAGATCCGGATGTTACTACGGAAAGCAATGTTCAAAAATGGAATAATAATGATCTTGCTTTTTCTTCCACTGTATTGTTGAATAATGAGTATGGAATGGTTAATTATAACTGGCAGACTTTTACACAAAATGTAAATTTCGGTGCAGGTTATGATTATATTATAATTAAAATTTATTCGGAGGGATTAAAAGCCGGACCTTCCGATGAACAGGGAATCGACAATGTATGTCTTCCTTGCAATTGTCAGATACCACAACATTTATTTGAAGATGAATTAACGTCCACTCACGCTATGCTCATATGGGATAATATGGGTAGCATGAATTATGAGGTGCAATATAAAACCACAGTTGGTGGATCGTGGACAACAGTGGCAGTGGAAAATACTTTCGAAGAACTTACAGGTTTACTTGCAAATACATCGTACACCTGGAAAGTTAAAGCTTTATGTGATGGAGTTTGGACAGCCTATTCCGGAGAAAAAATATTTATTACTCCTTCTGCAGGAACCAGTTGTACCTCACCGAATGTATTATCTACTACATTGATCACCGCTACTAAAGCTACCTTAAACTGGAATACGGTTCCGGGTGCATTGCAATATCAGATCTCTTATAAAAAATTGACTGATCTAACATGGACAGATGTTATTACAACAACTAACTCTAAATTATTAACAGGCTTAACGGCAAATACTGTGTATCAATGGAAAGTGAAAACACAATGCGCTGCAGGTTGGAAAGATTACACCTCCATAATGTTGTTTACCACACTCTTTTTAAAGGAGGAAAATGAAATTACTTTGGTTGAAAATGTAAATATCTATCCTAATCCGGTTACTGATATGGTTAATGTTTCTTTTACCAATTCCAGGAACGGTATCTTAAATATCAGAATTATCGATCTCATGGGAAGGATCGTTGAAGACAAAATGGTAAATGTTGAGGATGGGGAAGTAAATGTTGAATTAAATGTTGAACAAATACCTCCGGGTGTTTATTTATTAAATATCAATGATGAATTTAAAACTGTGGGCACAGTGAAATTTATCAAACAATAGTGGTTTAAATGTGAATAGATGGAACTCCGCAAGCAATTGCGGAGTTTTTTGTGGTATATCTCATCCGATTCGGGAAAATTTTCCACAGTTTTTTTAAAAAAATCGATCAAATTCCCCGTTTTTAATGAATTTCAGGGAATGGCTTTCAATTTGCATTATAAGTGGAAATTAGAGATGTATTTATGAAAACGTATATTTTAATTGCCCTTTGTTTTTTCACTTTTAGTAGTATTTCAGCGCAGTCAAATGCACTCGGAATAAGATTAGGAGGAGGAGATGGATCGCAAGCAGAAATTTCGTATCAGCAATATATCGGGGGACCCAACAGATTGGAATTTGACCTTGCTTTTTTTGATGATGGATATGCTGATGGATTTAAATTCACCTTATTATATCAATGGGTGCATGAGATCGAAAGTGGGTTTAATTGGTACGTTGGTGCAGGTGGAAGTATTGGTGCAAGAGATTTAAATGGCCATTTTTCAGATGATGATGATTTTAATGACGGCGTGTTCCTAAATTTTGATTTGCAACTAGGAATTGAATACAATTTTAGTGAAGTTCCGCTACAGCTCAGTTTAGATGGTCGGCCGGAATTTGGAATAATTAACGATGATTTTGATATGGGATACGGATTAGGTATCCGTTATACCTTTTAATAAAAATGTGTGGTTTAGGATTACACCCATCTGTCGCTCTGACAGGTGGGTTTTTTTTAATCCAACTTATTCAATAGCAAGCAGCGCAGCGAACTTGCTATTGAATTAGTTGGATTTACCCCGAATAGAAAATCCTCTAAAAGTTTGACCTAAATAGAATTTTAAATTCGAAGCATAAAACTTCATAATAAAATTAAGTATCTTAAATTTTCTTATTCGGGGTCTCCTGAGTTTGACGACAATTATTTAAACCAACCTTGCTAATGAATTAGTTGGATTTACCCCGAATAGAAAATCTTCTAATAGTTTGACCTAAATAGAATTTTAAATTCGAAGCATAAAACTTCATAATAAAATTAAGTATCTTAAATTTTCTTATTCGGGGTCTCCCGAGTTTGACGACAATTATTTAAACCAACCTTGCTATTGAATTAGTTGGATTTACCCCGAATAGAAAATCCTCTAGAAGTTTGATCTAAATAGAATTTTAAATCCGAAGCATAAAACTTCATGTTAAAATTAAGTATCCTGGATTTTCTTATTCGGGGTCTCCCGAGATGTATCCGAATAGAAAATCTTCTAACAGTTTGACCCTAATAGAAATATAAATTCGAAGCATAAAATTTCATGATAAAATAAATTATCCTAGATTTTCTTATTCGGGGTCTCCCGAGTTTGACGATAAATTATCAGAAATAATACCTAAAGTTTAATAAACGTTTTACAAATTGGATCGCCTTCTGTCTCTATCCTTAATACATACATCCCAGCCGCTAATTGCGAAACATTTAATATAGATTCATGCATTGTCATATTGAAGAGTGTTATCCCTTGCATATTCACAATTGTTACAACAGGCGAATCTCCTAATTCCCCATATTCAAAATATAAAATATCCTGAACCGGATTTGGAAAAATTTGAATTTTTGTTTCCGAATTTTCTAAAATATTATTTGTAATTTCCGAACAGTCGATAACATTATCAAGCCAATCATTTCTTTCACTTATAAACGACCTAAGTCCATAAATTGTTCCTCCGCCCGGACCACCACCAACAGTGATATCACTTTCAATATTTGTATCAAAATTTGAATTTGTATACATTTTGTTATCGTCGGCATAAACGTGCGGTTGAATTAATGTATAAAGTTGGTCGGTTTGAGTTTGAATGTAACTATCGGTAAAATAAGAAGTACGCAATGCACAATAGTATTCTTCATAAATTGTTTTTGTGGCATCTATACTAACGATACGTTCCAATAATGGTCTGTTTGATCCGAAATAGTATGGATCCAATTCCGTCATATCTGTTACAGCACCACCTGCAGGATACGATCCAAATGCCTCGTTACAATCCCAGTTGATCCATTCCCAGGTGCCTGTAGAATCTTTATTATATATATAATAATTACGCGCAGAATTTAAATAACTGTCGAGATTTGCAAACAGGTTACCCAGCGCAAAACTTTTCATTAATTGCTCTACATTAACATGCTCTGAAAGCTCAGCAACAAATACCTCATCGGAGGAATTATTAATAAAATCGACTAATGTAATCAGGTCGGACCAATTATTTTCATCTGTATTATTTTCTAAAGTATATTTACCGTCATAATCCAATTGATCTGTCCCGTAATATTTAAGATCGGCCTCATCACTGGGGCCACCCATTCCGAATGCATCTCCGGCCTTAAATAGATTTTCTGATTTGTCGTCAAAATGCGTTTTCAAAAATTCATCATCCACCTGTTCCACCACTGTGTAAAATCCCCAAAAAATATCATTCATGTAAACATTTGCATAATTAATTCTAGGTGCATTTATATTTTCCGACTTGCAGATATCATAATATATTTTCTCCCGCATAAATGTGGGATCCTTAAAACAATTATTAAAATTTAATTTTTTTATTCCATCGTATTCAAATGTATCAATATATCTGTTAAAGTCAATTTTAAACGATTTTTTTTCACCGGGATGGCCATAACTTGAATTGCCCTTTAACCTTATTCCAATCTCAGAATATGAAGTATCACCAAGATTATCTGTTATTGTTACAGATGCTTTCATATAAGTTTCCGTATCATAATTCAATACCAGAGAGTCCCAGAATCCGGGTTGAGAAAATTGAAGATCAATAGTAAGCACCTGGTTTTCGGAAAAAATTTGGTCTCCGGGATCTTGGGCAAAAGTTAAGGAAGGTAATAGGAAAATTAGGAGGGCTCTCAGGAAATTCATGAATTTTTCTACTTTGACTAATGGTCGGCTGTAAGGTTTAAAGGGTTATTATATATATTTTTCTGGTGACTGATGATATAAAAGCTTAAAATTAGGGCATTATCTTTGGTTACCTGAAACAAAAATTGTCAACCTATGATAAAATTATTACTCTACACAGCGCTGGTTTCCGTTTGCATCTCAAGTACAGCACAGGTTTCCATTATAATTCCGGGAACTCCTGTTGTTGAAACGTTCACCGGTTTTACAGGTTCAGGATTTGCTCCCACACCTTCAAGTGGACAATTGGATGCGGACAATTGGCAAATTACAGGCTTTTCTGATGGCAACCTTGCTTTTGGAGGAACTAGAACAACAGGTGATTATGCTCGCGGAGTAACGGGAGGAAATGTTACTGTTGGTGGTATTTATGGGTATAGTGGCGGGTTGGGAAATCAGGCTTTATATATTCAACCTGCAGCCTCAGATTTCGTTCCCGGAACTATTACAACTAGATATTTAAATATTACAGGAACTACAATTACATCTGTAGATTTTTCCTATGTTATTTATAATTATAATAATGAAGCAAGATCTACCTCCTTAAAACTTTCTTATTCATTCGACAATATCAGTTTTACTAATGTACCCTCTGCAGATTTTAACTCTTTTGGTGCAGCTGATTTTTTATTATATACATTTAATAGATCTGTTACAATTCCTGGCCTCTCCTTTTTAAATGGAGGTACAATGTATTTAAAATGGACCAGCGATGATGTAATAGGTTTTACTGGAAACAGAGATGAAATAGGTTTGGATAATATTACACTCAATGCGCACACAGATCCAATTCCAATTCCGGTAATTAATTTCAATTCAGAATTGCCATTTTATGATGAGGGAGTTGGAACTATTTCCGTTGACGTCCAAATTGCAACTCCCCATGATTGTAATGCATTTATTCATATTAATCACGATGTTACAAGTGCTATTAATGGAGTTGATTTTATATTACCTGAAGAAACAGAGGTTTCATTTTCTGCTGGAGGTGGAATTATACAAACAATATCTATCCCAATCTTGAATGACATCAATCCGGAATATCAGGATGCAATTTATTTAGAAATTGACAGTGTATCACCCGGCTGTTCCATTGGTGAACCACATTTTAAATTAATGTTTATTGATGATAATGATGATCCGGTAATTGCTGATTGCAGTAATTTAATTATTTCACAATACGGAGAAGGATCGGGTGTAGCAAATAATAAAGTTTTAGAGATATATAATCCAACACCGAGTGCAGTTGATCTTTCAAATTATTGGGTGCAAATTTATTTGAATGGAAATTTAGGACCGAGTTATTATTTTAATTGTAATGGAATGTTGGCTGCCGGTGATGCGTATGTGATAACTCCCGAAGATGCAAATCCTGCTTTATTAGCTCAAGCAGATACAGTTGGTGGCGGTGCTGCTTTTGATGGTAATGATGCAGTTGTTTTATATCAGGGACCTGATATGATAGATAAGATCGGAATTATTGGTGTTGATCCCGGACCCGGTGGTTGGATGGTTGCTGCTGGTTCAACAACAAATAATTCACTCTCACGCAAGAGCAATATTAAGATGGGACAATTAGATTGGACTATCGGCGCCACAGAGTGGAACGTTCTTGGAACAAATAATTTTTCAGGTTTAAATACCCATGTTTTCGACGGATGTGGTTGCGCTGTTCCTACGGGAATTTTTGTAAATATGATCACCAATTCTTCCGCAAAAATAAATTGGATCGCTGTTGCAGGCGCTACCAAATATCAAATTCAGTATCGTCCTGTTGGTGGTGGTGCATGGTTGAAAAAAAATGCAACTACAACATCAAAAAATTTAACGGGATTATTGGCAAACACTGTATATCAATATAAAGTTAAAACAATTTGTGGTGCGTCAAGTTCTGCATTTTCTCCTATTGCGAACTTTACAACACTTCCGTTGCGTTCTGAAATTAATGAGGAAATTTCATCAAAAACAGAAATTTATCCGAACCCATCAAACGGCAAATTTCAGATCGTAGTTGCTCAGGACATGTATACTGATGTGGAAGTGGAAGTTTATAATATTCTTGGTACGGAGGTCTATCGTGAAGTTTTTGATAACACAAACGGTAAATTGGAAATGGATTTAACAGATCTAATACCCGGACAGTATATTATCCGTATTAAAACCGATTCTTTTATCGAAACAAAAAAGCTTTTTATTAATTAAGGAAACTTTTTATTGAATTAATTTTTTCCGGGGATGTTTTTATAAACTATCCGGAAAAATCGGTTCAATGGTTAAACTATCAAGTCCACCTAATATAGAATCAATTGTAGCATCCATGGATTTGGACATATCCTGTTGCACCAACATAAGGGATAATTGAAATCTCAAGGAAATACCGGTTACGGCAGATTGTTGTTCGTCGGATAATTGCTGATTTCCTATGGCATCCATAATGGCACTTATGTCATCACCCAAGGCATTGATTTCAGCTTTATTCTTTTCTAAGCCATCATCTACAAGTTCCTCATAGGTTATAACCTTTGATTCATAACTATCAATTAGTTTATCTGTTTCACTTTTACAAGCAGATAACAGTATTAAAATCAGGAGGACGCTGGATATTTTCATATTGTTTTTGTCAAAGATATAAATTTCCTGAATATTCATATATATCCTTCAAGGGATTGAATGTTAATAGCAATTTCATGAAAATATCCATTCAATTTTTCGTGATTGTTGAGCTTCTGCAATTATCTAGATGCCACATAAGTTTCGTATGGAACTTCAGACAGGGAGCTTATTACAAAGATTTTCCCACCGGTTTCGGAAGAGAAATTCAACGTGTTATGTTCATCCACAACAATAAAATCATCGGGATTTAATGTCCTATTTTCTAAAAGCATATCTCCATCCATTAAATACATGGAATGTATCTGATCATTCTCCAGTTCTAATTTATGTGAACCGGAACTAAAAGTTATTTCCTGTATGTTAATTCCCGGCGTTTGCATTTCCAAAGGAGCACCTTCTCCTTTAAATGTTTTAATTGTAAATCCATTTTTGGTAATTACAGGAAACATCTCTGCTTCATAATCATTATAGGTGGCTGGCTGATAAAAGGATTTCGAAATATCAGGATCTAGCCATATCTGAAATATAGAAGAATTTTCTGTTATTTTTTCTGCATGACTGATACCACTTCCGGCGCGAATTATCTGCACATCACCTGCCTTTAATGGAATCCATTTTTTGTTTTTTGTGTCGTAATGTTCTATGGTTCCCTTTAATACGAACGACATGATCTCAAAACCCTGATGTGGATGCAAACCTATAGTACTCGTGACAGTTGCACTCGCATGGGCCCAATAAAAGATGTTGGAATAGGGTTGCAATTTACTTTTGTCATGCGACATCTGTATAGGCTTGTTTTCAACGATCTCTCCGTCGTTAAAACCACCCTTTATTTGTTTCTCCACCGGATAAATTTGGATAGCCATAATTTTTTTAATTTGATACAATTAATATTTGGAATTAGTTCCTATCTAAAGTTTTCTAATTCGTGTGCATTCGTGTCATTCGTGGCTAAAAATTTATACCAATAGCCTTCGCAGCAATAAATGCCGTTGTCCAAGCCGCCTGAAAATTAAATCCTCCCGTTACAGCATCAATATTTAATACCTCACCTGCAAAATACAGGTTGGGACAAATTTTACTTTGCATCGTTTTAAAATCAACCTCCTGTAATTTAACTCCTCCACATGTAACGAATTCGTCTTTAAAATTACTTTTACCCCTCACTTCAAAAATACTTTCCGTAAGCAATTTTGAAAGTAATTGAATTTTTTCTTTGGAAATATCACTCCAATTTAAAACACCAGGTATTTCCGCAAAATCACAAATACTTTTATATAGCCGGTTTGGCAAATTAAAATTATTGGTTAAAAGAATAGTTTTTTTTGGAGATGTTTTTCTGTTGGCAGATAATAATTCTAGACACGACTGATAGTTATATTCAGGGATAAAATTAATTCGCAATTGAAAATTATATTGTAACGCATTAAGTTCCACTGCTGCCCATGCTGAAAGTTTTAAAATTGCCGGTCCGCTCAATCCCCAGTGCGTTATTAATAAGGGTCCTGATGTAGTTAATTTTGTATTTTCGATGGAACAGGTGACATTCGGCACACTAATTCCCATCAGGTCATTAATTCTTGGATCTTTAATATTAAATGTAAATAATGAGGAAACGGGAGGCACAATTGTATGCCCGAGTTGTTTCAGAATGCTCCATATCTGATTACTGCTTCCCGTTGTAATTAATAATTTATCAGTCAGAAATTCTTTTTTATCGGAGGATATTAATTTCCATTTTCCATCTTCATCTCTCAATATTTCCTGTATACCTGTTTGAAGATGTAAATGAATTTTATGTCTCGCAGCCTCCTCCATAAAACAATCAATTATAGTTTGCGAAGAATTTGTGGAAGGAAACATTCTTCCATCTTCTTCCCTTACAATTTTAATATTTCTTTTTCCAAACCATTCAATTGTGTGTTCAGGATTAAAAATATAAAATGGACCTAATAATTCTTTTTTACCTCTGGGATAATTCGACACCAATAATTCCGGTTCAAAACATGCGTTTGTTACATTACATCTTCCTCCCCCTGAAATTTTTACTTTGGAGAGAAAATTATTTCCTTTTTCAAAAATATGAATATCAATTTCCGGATTCGATTCCGCAGCATTTATTGCCGCAAAGAATCCGGCAGCACCTCCTCCAATCACAGCAAGTGTTTTTTGCATATTGCAAATAAAAGCAAATTACCCTACATTAGCCTTATGAAAGCAACTAAAACATGTCCCAAATGCAAAGGCACTGAAATTTACACCAACGATACCATATTAAAAAGGGGCGAAAGAAGTACTGTAGGTGTTTCCGGCTGGACCAATATTTCAGTCTCCGTTTATGTATGTATGAGTTGTGGTTATTTTGAAGAATATATCGACAGTGAAAATATCAAAAAAGACAAATTAAGAGCCGCAATTGAAAGAGAATGGAAGCGGTTATAGCATTTGGTAATTTAGTAATCTGGTAATTTGTCCACCGCGGCGGATTGGTAACGCGTAATATAAAATCAGAGAAATATTCAGATATTAATGTTTACGACTAGTCATCCTATTTCCTACTTCCTATTTCCTATGTCCATTTCCAATGTCCTATGTCAAGTCCCGTGTCCCGTGTCCTGTATCCCATGTCATACATTTTTCACTTCCGCTATCAACTTCTCCAAAGTCGCTTTAGCATCACCAAAAAGCATTCGCGTTTTTGCTTCGTAAAATAATTCGTTTTCGATGCCCGCATATCCTTTTGCCATGCTTCGTTTCATTACGATTACATTTTTTGCAGTGGTTGCTTTAATAATTGGCATTCCGTAAATAGGAGAGGAGGGGTCAGTTTCTGCTGCAGGATTTACAACATCGTTAGCTCCAATTACAATTACAACATCCGTATTTGGTAATTGAGGATTGATATCATCCATCTCTTTTAATTTATCATAAGGCACATCCGCTTCTGCCAATAATACATTCATATGCCCGGGCATACGACCCGCAACAGGATGAATGGCGAAATTTACTTCAACACCTTTTGCTTCCAGCGCTTTTTCAAATTCGTGACAAGTGTGCTGTGCCTGTGCAACTGCGAGACCATATCCTGGAATAATTGTTACTTTATTTGCATAACAACATAATATTGCCGCATCGGAAACACTTATTTCGCGAATGGATAATCCTTCTGTTGATTTACTTCCTGGTCCGCTTGCACTGAATGCTCCGATAATTACATTCCACAAACTTCTGTTCATGGCTTTGCACATTAATATCGTTAAAATTGTTCCAGCACTTCCCACCAAAATACCACCTGTAAGCATCACCTGATTGTCGTATAAAAATCCACCAAACGCAGCCGCAACACCTGTAAATGAATTTAATAATGAAATTACCACCGGCATATCCGCACCGCCGATCGGTAACACAAAAAATACTCCGTATAGTAATGATGCTCCAAAAATTATCCAGATAATATTATCACTCAATCCGGCCGTTATGGATGCATAAATAATAACTGCTAAAATTGCAAAAACGAATGTGTTATTAAAAAATTGCAAAAATTTGCTTCCGTAATCTTTAATTTTTCCTTCCAATTTACCGTATGCGATCATACTTCCTGCAAAAGAAACGGAACCTATCATTAAACCTAAAAATATAATTAATCTTTCACCCCATTCTTCCGGATGATGTGTACTCATTTCCACAATTCCAATTAATGCTGCGCAGGCACCACCCATACCGTTAAATAAAGAAACCATTTGCGGCATCTGAGTCATCTTCACTTTCATCGCAGCAAAATATCCTATCACCGTACCCAAAACAATTGCACCGGCAATATAACCGAGGTTGCCAATGCTTTCATCAGTTTCCGGATCTCTGTGAAATAATATTGTTCCTAAAATTGCAATGGTCATACCTATTCCGGCAAAAAGATTTCCCTTTTTTGCGGTATCAGGTTTTGAAAGCATTTTTAATCCCACAATAAAAGAGATACTTCCGAGTAAGTAACAAATTTTTAATATGTCGTAATATTCCATAAGATGAGTAATGAGTTATGAGTAATGAGTTATGAGTTTGGTTCTATTTAAACTGCGACTGCGACTGTGACTGTGACTGCCACTGCCACTGCATTTTATTTCTTCTTTTTAAACATCTGCAACATTCTGTTCGTTACCACAAATCCTCCCACAACATTTAATGTTCCAAGTACAACGGCTAAAAATCCGAGCACTATTGCGAGATAATTATCGGGTTCAGCGTGGCCCATTACAATAATGGAACCGATAATAACAACTCCGTGAATTGCATTGGCACCACTCATTAAAGGTGTGTGCAAAATTGCCGGAACATTACTAATTAATTCCACCCCTAAAAAGGCTGCGAGTAAAAGAATATAAATGATATCCCAGGTGTCGAGTGCAGTTAAAAATGCACCAACTGTATCAACGGCATTCAATAAAATAATTTCTTGCATGTTATAATATATTTAAAGTGTATTCTGTGTATTTATGATTGTCTTTTACTCTGGTTTCGGCTTCTATATGTAATGCCTTTCCCGGATAATCAGGAGAACTTGTAAGAAAATAAGTAAATCCACCTTCCTTATCCGAAACAAATAATTTTTTAAATCCCAGTGTCTCTAATTGTTTTAAAAGATCCTGATATTCTTCATCACCATAAAAATAATAGATCACCATTTCTGAACTCGATTCATTTAATTCATATACAATGGTGTGATAAACATTAATAGTTGATTGCTCACTAGTTGTCAATTTTTTTTCTGTTGGATGTGTATAGAGATATCCCGTTTTACCTTCTTGTTTTATAGGAGTGTCGGAATATAGATATCCATTTTCCTCAATTAACGAATTTGCACAATCGTAATTTGTGCAGGAATGCATTTTCAACAGATCGGTTGCCTGCACAATTTGTGCGGAACAGAAATGTGTCAGAAATAAACCGATAAAGTAAAAAAGTATTTTTTTCATAATGCTTTTTTATCAGGAAACTGGTTGAGTCATTACTGATTTAACGCGTTCATTTTTTATTTCGCCGTTATGAGCTATGCAAGTACCGGTAACAAGATCATCTTCAAAATTCAGATTGATATTTCCCTCTTTGTCGATGAGAAGTTTAATATAATTCAGAATATTTTTTCCAAACATTTTACTTGCATCAAAAGGCATGGATGCCTGCAAATTGCTGTCGCCAATTATAGTGACACCATTCACATTTATCGTTTTGCCATTTTCCGTTAATTCGCAATTTCCTCCGGTAGAAGCAGCAAGATCCACAATAACAGAACCGGGTTTCATTTGCATAACCGTTTCTTTTTGCAATAATATAGGTGCTTTACGTCCGGGTATTTGTGCCGTGCAAATTACAACATCCGCTTTAGCAGCATGTTCCTGCACTTTTTGTTGCTGACGTTTTTTAAATTCCTCGCTTTGTTCAACGGCATATCCACCGGCGCCTTTATCTTCAGTTGCGCCTTCCACTTCAATAAATTTTGCTCCTAAGGACAGTACTTCTTCTTTCGCTGCAGTTCTTACATCACTCGCTTCCACAACTGCTCCTAAACGTTTAGCAGTTGCAATAGCCTGTAATCCGGCAACCCCTGCTCCTAAAATTACAATTTTAGCGGGGGTAATGGTTCCTGCGGCGGTCATGAACATCGGAAAGAACTTCGGCAGAGTGGTTGCGGCAAGTAAAACTGCCTTATAACCTGCCACAGTTGCCATGCTTGACAAAATATCCATCGCTTGGGCTCTTGTGGTTCTTGGAATAACGTCGAGGCTGAAGGCAGATACGCCTGCATTCAGACAACTGGTAACAAAATTTTTGTTCACAAGTGGGTTAAAACCACCTATCAGCACTTTTCCCTTCAAACCCGTTAACTCACTGCTTTCCAGCGGATGGATCATGATCAGGATGTCGCTATCTGACATAACGGTTTGCCTGGAGGCAATAACAGCACCTTTTGCGGTATAATCCGCATCAGGATAGCTGGCATTGGCGCCCGCATTGGTTTCTACAACTATTTTTTGTGCCTTTAAGGCCAGTAAGGAGGAGATATGCTCAGGTGTGATAGCCACACGTTTATCGGCTGAACCTTCTCCCAAAATTCCTATTATCATGAATTTTGGTTTTGGAATGGGCAAATATCCGAAATTATTCCCGTTCTCAATACCTGAAGAGCGATATTATTGCAAAAGAGGGCTTTCCCTGCAAAAAAAAAGCAACCCTTTAAGAGTTGCTTTCTCAAAACAATAATAAAAAATCATTTATTTATTTACTAATACAGGAATGCTAAATCGATCGCTTTTTCCTGAAATTGTCAATTGATAGATTCCGGATGGAACATTTAAGCCGGAAAAATTCCAACTTGCCTCGCCGGTTCCGGATTCTGTTTTAACTTCCGACCAAACTGTTCTACCTGCAATATCCACTAAATTAATGGTGTATTTGTCAGGTAAAATTGAACTCATATAAACTGTAAAATTGTTCATTACAGGATTTGGATAACAATAGATATTCTGATTTGTGAATTCCATATTTTCAATACCAACATTAATTGTTGGAGTTAAGAGATAGGTTTTATCGGTTGCATAAAAATAAGAACCGGTTGCAGAGCTTATGCCCATTAATAATATTTTATCATTTTCAGGCATGAAAACAAGAGTTGGGCTTAAATATTCAGAGACAGGTAAAACATAAGAATCCGGCGGATAATATTTATTTCCGTTATCCAGATCAACTGCTATCAAACCAACATGAATAGGATCAAATAATGCGTCGGCTGCAAGTAAATATGCATAATTTGCATCTTTATCCAGCACGAAATCAAAAATTCCACCATCAGTTAATGCATCCTCAGTCGTGTTGAAGGTAGCAACCTTTGAGAATGTTTTTAATTCTGGATCGAAGGTGATCAATGCATATTCCAAATCAGGATCATAACGATAAGCCAACATAATATAATTATCATTGTCCAAACGTTGATCAGCTATCACTTTCATATTGGAATAAGTTATCCATCCCGGATCCTCAGGAATTAATTCGCTGCTTAATAAAGAAAACGAATTTGTACTTTTATCATAATATTCCACTGCCATCACCATGGTTTCTCCATAACTTGTCCAGCCTCCGCAAACAACTGCACCTCCATCATCGGTTGGCAACACTAAAGTTTGGGCTCTTGGATTGAGCAAAGCACCTGTAAGAGTAGAACTTCCTGTGGTTAAGTCATAAATTTCACCATAGGTAGCTGCCTCCGTATTATACCAAGCACCTGCAATTAGTATTTTACCATTATCCAATTGAGCTGCTGCTAATTGCATTCTCGGGTAAACCATATCACCTGAAACACTAAAAACATCTGTTTCTGGATCAAATAATTCGGTGGAGGTTATTGCAGGAATTCCCCAGTCGTAACTTCCTCCTAAAATTAAATAACGACCATCATCCAGTTTCAAAACACAGGTTCCATCATGCGGATAATTCATGGTAACTTCTGTAAAAGTGTTGGATTCAGGATCATAGATATCGGCATTTATACCTGAAACAAATCCCACTTCCCTTCCGCCAAAAGCCACCACCCTGCCATCATCTAAAGTTGCAGAAAACGGAAAGATCCGTTCCTTGTTCATAAGCGGTCCTACTTCATAAATTGCACCTCCTGTTTGAGCTAAAATTGCACCACTCCACATAAAAAAAAGTAAAAAAAGTGTTGCACCCGGCAACCACTTATTAATATATCGAATTGTTTTCATACATATGGTTTTAATTGAGAATAAAGGTATTGCAGGTGGTAATTTTTAATTACGATGTAGGTCACTGATAAGAGAGATAGAAATCAAATTAGAAAATGAAACATCTCAGAAAAATTAAAATTTTGGCATAATTAATTCGACAAAAAGAATATAACAAATCATGGTAAAAGCCCAATTTAATGGCTCTGGAACGTGTTTTCGACATTTATTGCCAAAATCTATATCTTTACGAAAAAAAAATCAGCTATGAAAAAAATCAGCATTGTCAGCACAAGTGTTATGACTTTACTGCTATTGATCAGTTTTGCAGCCAATGGTCAATGGTCTTATGGTAAAGTGGAAGAAATTGAAGACCTCAAAAACCGCAAATTAATTGTGGTAACCGAGGTTGAAAATGAAAAGGTTGTTGAAAAATTAACCAAATTGCATAAAGAAGCAGCTCTTCCAGCCTATAGAGCAGCATTGGATGAATACAATGCTAATTTGAAAGTTGCTATCGAAAATTTCTGGCCTTATGAAACGGAAGTTGTTTACAAAACCTGGGAACAGGCAAAAGCACTTCAAAAAGCAAAAAGTGAAGAATACGGAGTAATTTATGCTTTTAATCGCGAAACGAATATGGTATTTAACGTGAGCGATTCTGATCCGGGTTTGGATTGGAATTATTATGATCTGAAAGAAGGTGATATTAAATCACAAAAAGCAGATTGGAGCAGTTCAACTTATATCAGAATAGATCTGATAGAAAATATCAAGAACACAAAAAAACTTCCTATTATGGAAATAGGATTACCGCATGTATTTCCACAAAAAAGTGATCTTACTTTCGGTTTACAATATTGTGCATGGTACATGGAAAACAGATTAGCAGATGCCAAAGCAAAAGATATGCGTGAAATGGCGGAAGAAAATGCAAAATTATTAAAGCAAATGACCGTTGTAATTCGCGAATCTGATCTTGATAAAGACCTGACCAAAAATGATATTAAAGCATTATATAAATTCCCTTTTGAATTAGTTTCTGATGCGCAATATGATAGTATCATTTTAGCTAAAACAGAAGGAAAACCTTATCTTATTATTTCTCCGCAATTTACAAGTGTAAATGGTACTTATACTGTATTGTATAGTTATCTTGTAATGAATCCGGCCAGTGGAGAAGTTATGGATATCATCTATCCGGGCGGCGGCGGAGCAGCAGTAACAGCAATGATCGGAGTAAAAACAAAGATCGGCATGGAACTTACCGAATACGTTTTTAAAACTTTACAAAAAGATGTGATCGACGATTGATAATTAATTAACTAAAATAAAAAAAAGAGGCTGTCTCAAAAGGATAGCCTCTTTTTATTTTTTAAGACCAGTTTGATGTTTCGCCTTTGACTTTAAATAGATTGGGGTTTAAAAATCATAATGCAAAAGTCTTTTTATGAGAGCTTACCATTCATTTTTTTCAGATTATGTGCTAATGCTAATAATCCTGTTTCTATTTCTACCTTTTTAATGCCTCTTAAATTAAATCGTTTAAACTTTTTATTCTGCTTTATATTGGCGAAGACAGGTTCTACATCGACACATCGTTGTCGTCGTAGTTTTAATCCTTTCTCACTGGTTAGAAGAGCATGAACTTGTGCTTTATATTTTCTGAGGTTGTGATTTATTTTTACTACCCTGTCGCCTTTTGATTGATGGCAAGCATCCCTCAACTCACACCCGGTGCAGCTTTGAGCCTGGTAATGGGTAACTATTTGGGTAAAGTCATTCCTGCTTTTGTCTCGATGTGTTCCCACATTATACATCGGTTCATTTATCGGGCAATATAAAATGTCTTCCTGTTTATCATATCGGAGATTGGAAGCTACAAACTTGTTTTTTTTTATGGGCTTTTGTTTCATCCTTGTAAAATGTATTGTATTTGATATAGGGAGTAATATTGTGCTGATCGCACCATAAATAATTTTCTTCACTTCCATAACCTGCATCTGCAATTACATTTACAGGAAGCCTATTGTACAATTTATTAAAATGAGTGAGATGGTTTTTTTAAAGTTGTGCTGTCATTAGGTTGTTGGTGAAGGGTATAATTAAGGATGAACTGATTATTGGTAGAGATCTGCAGGTTATAACCAGGCTTCAGCTGGCCGTTCAGCATATGGTCTTCTTTCATGCGCATGAAGGTGGCATCATGATCTGTTTTGGAGTAACTGTTTCTGTCGGCTAATATTTTTTCATGCTGCTCATATTTCTTCAGGTTCTCAACGAAGTTTTTTTTTACATAATTCAACTTCTGTTTAACCTTTTGGGGTATTTCTTTTCCACTTATTGCCTTATCTATTTCCTGGATGGTTTGTTTTACTTTTTCCGGATCGGCTGCCTCAAAACTAATTGCTGAAGTATCGTTGAGTTCTTCCACAGCCACTTGCTGACTATAGGCCCAAAGCTCCTTTAATTGACGGCTCATTCTCTCCCGGTTTGTCCTGATCGCGTTTCCCCATACAAAAGTATATTTATTAGCGTTGGCTTCTATTTTTGTTCCATCTGTATAAATCTCCTTCAGACTCACTAAACCCTGATCTGCGAGCAACATCACCACCTGGGAAAAAACACTTTCCAGGCCCTCCTTTAATTTCTCCGACCGAAAACGATTTAATGTATTATGATCCGGGCGACTCATTCCACTCAGCCACATAAAGTGAATGTTTTCCTTCACGGAAGCTTCCATCTTGCGGCTTGAATAAATGTTATTCAGATATCCATAGATTAATATCTTCAGCAACATACGCGGGTGGTAACTTGATGTCCCTCCACCTTTATATTGCTTCACAAGTCCATCGATATTTACTGAATCAATAACATGATTTACCAGACGTACCGGATGATTATTCTCGATTAAATCTTCGAGTGAGGGAGGTAAAAGATTCAATTGATTCGGAGAATAAGGTTTGAAAACTAATTTTTTTGCCATCTCCAAATCTCTTCAAAATCTATAATTTTTTAAAAAACTATATAAACACCCAAATGTGTACAAAACAAAGAGGCTATCCTTTTGAGACAGCCTCTTTTTTTTGGCCTTTGGAATTAATTATTCGTAATTTCATTCCTTCATTCTTTCATTCCTTCATTCAAAATCTGGCCCCATCTCTTATCTTACCCATAGGGGAAGACGTTTCTTTGGCGATTTTTCAAAGCTTTCTGCACAATAAATTGCTGTACAATTTCTGCAATCCAATTCCTCCGAAAATACTTTGAGTAAATCCTAGAAAATTCATTTCCTCAATCTTTTTTTTATCCTTTTAAATCCGCTCGATCCGCGTCATCCGCGCCTGTCCGCCCACCGGCGGATTCCCCCTTTTTTCTCATTCTTTCATTTTTAATTCTCTCCTCCTTCCCGACAGACCTCACAGGTTAAAAAAAACCTGGTAGGTCGTCGGGCTTAATTCTTTCATTCCTTCATTCTTTCATTCTTTAATTCCTTCATTCCTTCATTCTTTTAGCCCATCAAACCAAATCCTCGCAAAAATAAAACAAGGTTCTGCACAGGATGTGTGCGATGCGGAGGGGGAGGGTTGATAGAGGGTACTTGATGTGCAACCATTCGAATTAAAAATCTCTTGCGCATTAATTGCATTTTCGTAATTTACTAATTCATCTGCAGTGCAATAAAACATCATTAACGGAACTTCCGGTGTCCAGTTTGTAAGGTCGTTGTCGCGGAGTGCAATTCGAAATGGGTTATTTTCATTGGATAAAAAATCTTGTAATACTTCAGGTTTAATTATATTTTTTGGCACTGAAGGCATAACTGCATCCACTTCCCAACCTTCGTGTTCTCCATCAAATAAAGGTGGAATAGTTTGATCAAATGGAGCAATTAAAAAATCGGAAGGACTATCATACATTTTATACACTTCATTATAAGCAAACATTAAATAAGGTAAATAAAAAGGAGCTCCATAGGGTTCATCACTTAATACGTAATCCGTTTGTGCTCCGCTCATATCGTAGGGTCCGCTCATTGGGGCGCTTGCAGTAATTGTAAATTCGTCGCTGTGATTTAATTGTATTTCGCGTGTGGTTGCCATTGCCGCATGCCCGCCTTGCGAATAACCGAAAATAAAAAGTTGATCGTTGTATAAAACATTTTTTTCTGCGGATAATGTTTTTGCTGCACGTAAAAGATCAATACTTGCAGTAGCTTCTGTTTTAGAGTGACAATATAAATGTCGCCCAGGTGAATCTCCTAATCCTAAATAATCAGGTAAACTCATAATATATCCGGAACACGCATAAATAATTCCTAAAATAAGTTCATCACTTTCGTAGGAGGGAACATCAAATCTTTTTAATACAGTTCCGTGTTCATAAATACAATTTGGAAAAGCAGAAGAACCCGTAACAGGTAAAACAACTGCGCCTGAAGCCTGAGTTTCATTTCCAAAAGCATCAATTGTTTTATAAACAACACGATAAATTTCTATGGGATAATCATTTGGATAAGTAAGAAGATCAGGATCATAAGCAGCTAAAACCGAATCTGTTTGTTCAATGGTATAAGCGTGTAAAAGTTGGGAGGAAATTATTTCACCTCTGAAACTTAATTCGTCTGAAATTGCAACATCATACTTGCAGGAGTTTACAAGTATCGATAAAAATGAAATGGTTATTATAACTGCAGATTTGGAATTAAATAATCGCATGTGCCTGGATTTTTAGAGAACTAAAGATAATTATATTTTGATACTTCCGAACTACTTATATTAGTAGCTAAATGGCAGGTAAAATTTGTTTATGGCGACAAGTTGTCGCTTGAGACCAATGCAAAACAGCCAATCTGTCTCACTTTGAGGCAATTAGGTATAAAGTATATTTATTGCGTATAAGAAATACGATAAGAACAATCTAAAATTATGAATTTACAAAATTTCACTATAAAAAAGTCAGGAACTGATCCAACAGGCACAGCAACTGGCCATGCAATCGGATCACCAACAGATCACCAACGATCATATTTTAAAATCTATGATAGGTAGTGACGATGAGGTGATAGGTTATTTATTAAAAAAATTAAACGTTAATGTCAATTATCTTGAGCAAAAGATAGATGAACAATTAGCAAAATTACCTAAGGTAGAAAGTAAGGGTGGCGAATATTTATCTCGTGATGCAAATCTTACCATTGCAAAATCGCAAAATTATTTAAAAGAATTTGGTGATGAATTTGTTTCGGTGGAACATATTTTATTGGGAATTCTTGCGAGTAATGATGATGTAAGTAAATTATTAAAATCGCAGGGAGTTACGGAGAAAGATCTTAAATCTGCAATAAAAGAATTGCGCAAAGGAACTACCATGAATTCGCAGTCAGGAGAAAATCAACTCAACGCATTAAATAAATATGCTGTTAATTTAAACGAACGTGCAAAATCGGGAAAATTAGATCCTGTAATTGGTCGAGATGAAGAGATAAGAAGAGTTTTGCATATTTTATCGCGCAGAACAAAAAATAATCCGATCTTAGTTGGTGATCCAGGTGTGGGAAAAACTGCAATTGCGGAAGGTATTGCACATAGAATTGTGAATGGTGATGTGCCTGAAAATCTGAAGTCAAAAATTATTTATTCCCTCGACATGGGTTCTTTAATTGCCGGAGCAAAATATAAAGGCGAATTTGAAGAACGATTAAAAGCAGTTGTAAAGGAAGTAATTCAGAGTGAAGGGCAATTTATTTTATTTATTGATGAGATACACACTCTCGTTGGTGCCGGAGCAAGTGAAGGTGCCATGGATGCAGCAAATATTTTAAAACCCGCTTTGGCTAGAGGAGAATTAAGAGCAGTTGGAGCAACAACTTTAGCGGAATACCAAAAATATTTTGAAAAAGATAAAGCACTCGAACGCCGTTTCCAAAAAGTATTGGTGGATGAACCGAGTATTGAGGATAGTATTTCTATTTTGAGAGGATTAAAAGAACGTTACGAAAATTATCATAAGGTTCAAATTAAAGATGCCGCTATTATTGCTGCAGTGGAATTGAGTTCACGATATATTTCCGATAGAAAATTACCGGACAAGGCAATTGACCTCATTGATGAATCCGCAGCGAAATTGCGTTTGGAAATGAATTCCGTTCCGGAAGAATTGGATGAGGTGGAAAGAAAAATTCGTCAGCTCGAAATTGAACGCGAAGCAATAAAACGCGAAAAGGATGAAAGAAAATTGGAAGAACTCAATAAAGATATTTCTGAACTTTCTGAAACGCGCAATGCAATAAAAGCAAAGTGGCAACAGGAAAAAGAATTGGTGGATAAATTGCAGCAAAAAAAATCGGATATAGAACAATTCAAATTGCAAGCCGAACAATTTGAACGCGAAGGAAATTACGGGAAAGTTGCAGAATTGCGTTACGGAAAAATTAAAGAAGCAGAAACCGACCTTTTAAATTTTGAAACGGAATTAAAACAATTGGATGCAACCAAAAGGTTGATGAAAGAAGAAGTGGATGCTGAAGATATTGCAGAAATTGTCGCTAAGTGGACCGGTATTCCCGTAACAAAAATGTTGGAAAGCGACAGGATGAAATTGTTGAAGCTGGAAGACGAATTACATAAACGCGTGGTTGGTCAGGATGAAGCGATAATTGCTGTTTCTGATGCAATAAGAAGAAGCAGGGCAGGTTTACAGGATCCCAAAAAACCAATAGGTTCTTTTATTTTTCTTGGAACCACCGGTGTAGGAAAAACAGAATTGGCAAAAGCAATTTCCTCTTATTTATTTAATGACGAACACGCAATGACGCGCATAGATATGAGTGAATATCAGGAACGCCACAGTGTGAGCAGATTAATTGGAGCTCCTCCGGGTTATGTGGGTTATGATGAGGGTGGACAATTAACAGAAGCAGTGCGCAGAAAACCATATTCTGTTATTTTATTGGATGAAATTGAAAAAGCACATCCGGATGTATTTAATATTTTATTGCAGGTTTTAGATGATGGAAGATTAACGGATAATAAAGGAAGAACTGTTGATTTTAAAAACGCAATCATCATTATGACCAGTAATATTGGTTCGCATGTAATTCAGGAAAGATTTGAAGGGGTTACCGAAAATAATTTACTCGCAGTTACCGAAACAACAAAAATTGAAGTAATGGATCTTCTGCGCAAAACAATTCGACCTGAATTTTTAAATCGCATTGATGAAGTGATCATGTTTAAACCATTATTGCGACATGAAATAAAAGGCATTGTTGAAATACAATTAAATGGTTTAAAAGAAATGCTTGCCGAACGTGATATTAAAATAAGTTTTTCTGATGCAGTAATTAATTGGCTCGCCGAAGAAGGATTTGATCCTCAATTCGGAGCCCGTCCACTCAAACGCGTTATCCAAAAAGAGATAGTTAACGAACTATCTAAAAAGATCTTGTCGGGAGAGGTGAAAAGTGATGATACGATAGTTGTGGATGAGAAGGGTGGGGAAGTTGTGTTTGGGAATGCGTAAGTATGGCAGAACTTCATGAATGATTATTCTTATTAGTCAAGTAAAATTTTTAGAGGGACGCCGCGTGAGCGATTGTAGCGGAAAGCCCACAGCGAGGCACGAGCGAGGACTTGTAGCGAAAAGCGCGGCCCGCAGGGACACGCCCAAAATCCTTTTAAATTTAAACGAAATATCTTTTCTACCCACCTTTTTTCACAACTCAATATTCTTCCTTACATTTGCACCACAAAAACCACCAAAAATGGATCATACCGAAAAACCTAAGTATAAAGTAAAAGTGAACATGAAATGGCTGTTATTGGGCCTTGTGTTTAGTGCTGCAACCGTTATAATGATCATTTTCATGAGCCAGTTCTTCTGGATAATGTTGCCTTTTGCCTTTACATTTCTGGCACTTTCCATAGACGCTTTATAAAAGTGTTTTATATCATTTTAAAGGGTGAGGATTCGTATCTTCACCCTTTGCTATTTAAAGTAATTAACAAATGATGCGTAACCTCCTCCTTTTAATAAGCCTTTGCTCTTTTCAATATATAAAAGCACAACCCGCTCCGGACTGGTTCACGTACCCCGCAACCCCTACTGCAGGGCGTTTCGACGATATTTTTTTTATTAACGACTCCATCGGATGGGCAGTGAACAGTGATGGGGAGATATTTAAAACGATAAGTGCCGGCGAAAACTGGATTTTGAAGCATAGCAGTCCCGATTATTTCAGGTCTGTGGAATTTTTTGATGAAAATGTCGGATTTGCAGGGTCGTTATACGGCAGATTGTATAAAACAGAAGATGGTGGCGAAAATTGGGAGGATATCTCTGCACTGCTTCCCATTTCTTTTGATGGTATTTGCGGAATGAGTGCTGCGGATGATACCACAATTTATATATGCGGAGTCTGGAGCAACCCGGCCTATATTTTTAAAAGTACCGATAAAGGCGAAAGCTGGGAATTTATAAATATGACCTCCCATGCCTATTCGCTGGTAGACATAAAATTTACGGATGCAAACCATGGTTTTGTGTCGGGACAAAGTGCAAATCTGGATGAGGGCGGAATAATTTTATACACAGAAAATGGCGGTGCAGATTGGGAGGTAAAAAAATTAACAGATCACCCGAATGATTACGTATGGAAAATACAATTATTGGATTCCGTTAATGCTTTTGGTGCTGTTGCTGATGTTGCCGGAGGATTTGAAACGCGATTTTTAAAATCAATTGATGCAGGCATGAATTGGGAAGTAAAAACAGTAAGTGATGAATATCATTATGTTGAAATGTGTGGTTTTATAAATGTTGATACGGGTTGGACAGGTTCTTACGATATTTTAGAAACTTTTGATGGTGGCGAAACCTGGCATATTAATAATTTCGGTTATAACATGAACAGATTTTTTAAAGTAAACGATAATCTCGCATTTTCCTCCGGCGAATCTATTTATGTTTATTCGGATACAAGTTATATTGCGCCCGTTGATACAACAGAAGAGGATACCACAGAAGTTGCCATTCAAAATATTTTTGATCCAATTCACGCATTATTTAATATTACACCAAATCCATCACAAAATTTTATTTCAGTAAAATATACCATAGATAGAAATACAACAATTGACCTCAATGTTTTTGATTTGAACGGACATTTAATTTATAGATTATATCACGGAAAAATTATTGCAGGCACCTATACTCAAAATTGGGAGCATAATTTAATGTCTGGAGAATATATTATTACCTTGCATAGCAATGAAGGTTTATTGTGGGAAAAATTTGTTGTTCAATAGGCATATTTATTAATCGCAACACAATAATAATCTTTTAATTTCTCCATTCTTATTTGTTCAATCTTTTATGTTTCTTGTGGTAAAAAAGATCATAAAGATTTTATGTATATTTAGAATATTGTTCTTTGGGCGTTTCATTATGTCTCTTGTGGTAAAAAAATAACCACCACGTCACAAAAGAAAACATAGAAGAAACTCAACGCTAACCCCGGGCAGGGGTGGCATTATTATAGAAAAAAACAGAAGAAATTCTACGCTAACCCCGGGTAGGGGTGGTATTATTATAGAAAAAAAATAAGAGAAATTCTGCGCTAACCCCGGGTAGGGGTGGCATTATATACCACCCTATAAAAATACAGGTGTACAATTATTAATCAAATAGAAGACTATTTTGAAATATCGACTTTTAAAATTAATATCGTTTTTGTGTTTTGGGATATAATGCCACCCCTGCCCGGGGTTGTATTCCAAACAATTAAATGTTGTATCTATAATAATGTCACCCCCTGCCCGGGGTTGTATTCCAAACAATTAAATGTTGTATTATAATAATGTCACCCCCTACCCGGGGTTTACTTTTCGATATCAACAGAAAAAATGCATGGGCTCTACACACAAAGGTTACACGAAAAACTTCATGTAAAATGGAGGAGAAAGGAGAAAGGAGTAAGGAGTTCAAATTTCTTGCGAAATTTTACAATATCCCACGATTTATTTTCCTATTTCCTACTTCCTATTTCCCTTTACGCCAATCTTGCAGCCGGTTTCCTCGCTTCAAAAAATTTGCCCGTATACATAAAAATAAAACTCACCACCGTTGCCGGAAGAAATGCTTCAACAGGTAGAACAGGAAATATATATTCGAATAAAACGTAAACAATTATTCCGCTGAACATGCTCAACATTGCTCCTGTTTTAGTTGCATTTTTAAAATAGAGTCCTGCCACTACAGGGGCTAATAAACTCACCATACCCAATACTGCAGATTCACCCACTAATGCAAAAATATTACTGCGCATCATGCTTATACAAATGGAGATAAAACCAATAAAAATTACACTTAATCGCAGTATTCTTAAAAATTGTTTATCGGTATATGTTTTTTTGGATAATGGTTTAATAAAATTTTCTGCCAATATACTCGCAGGCGCTAAAATTGCTCCGCTGCATGTGCTTAATACAGCTGATAATAATGCACCAAAAAATATGATCTGCAACCAGAACGGAGTATGCTCGGTTATCATGGTTAAAATAATCGCCTGCGTATCTTCAAAAGTATTTTCCGGATAAATCACCTTTGCACACAATGTTATAAATAATGGCATCATCGCAATTAAAATATATAATCCCGCTCCAATATACATGCTGCGGACTGCACCTTTTTCTGTTCTCGCAGAATTTGCTCGTTGAAATACATCCTGCGAAGGAATATATCCGAGTCCTACCACCATCCAGGCACCCAGCCAATTAATGATGGAAAAAGAATCGCCATCCGGTAAAAAATGAAATGCATTTTCAGGAGCATTTGCAATTACATTATCAAACCCTCCTGTAACATTTAATAAGAAAAAAACGGCAAAAATAAATCCCACCACAATAATGATACTCTGTATAAAATCGGTGATGGAAACTGCCCACATTCCTCCAACCATGGTATAAACCATCACAATACAGGCACAAATAATGGATGCACTTTGAATGGATACTGCTCCACCCGTTGCAAATGAAAAAATATATCCCAAAGCAATAAACTGAGCAGCGATATAGCCGAAAAAGGTGAGCAACATAAAAAAGCTCGCTGTTACTTCCGCAGTTTTACCATATTTTATTTTGAAAAGATCGCCCAGAGTGAACAAATTCATGCGATATAATCGCCTGATGAAGAACATTCCGAATAAAACGAGGCATAAGGCTGCTCCGAACGGATCTTCCACTACTCCACGCAATCCGTGCTGTGCAAATTCGCTGGAAGCTCCAAAAATGGTTTCCGAACCAAACCAGAGTGCAAAAAGATCGGCGGCATTTAAAAACAGAGGTAGTCTGCGCCCGGCCTGAACGAAATCTTTGGATCCTTTTACGAGTTTGCTCGTGTAAATCCCTACCGCAAAGGTTATCACCATATAGATGATAACAAAAGTGATTAACATTTCCTGCCGGCTGTTGTTTTAGTGATTGTGAATGGTTTTCGGTGCCCCGCCCGCTTTTGCTGCGAATGGCGGTCAAAAATATAAATATTTGTGAATTTGAGGGTCTTTATTTTTGAATAAGCTGTTAAGATATCAGCAAGTTTAGAATAGGGAGCCGACTTTCTGTAAATTTGCCGCCACAAATCAACTGTATGAATCTGAGAGTATTTTGTTTATTGCCATTGATCATCACACTGATAAGCTGTAATACGAAGGAAAAAAATTCACCAGACCAACAAACAAATATGCAAATAATAGATCCGCACTCTTTTGCCAAAACAAATGAAGCTGTTGTTAAACATTTAAGCTGGAAGGCAAAAATAGATTTTGACACCAAAGTTATATCAGCTGTTGCCACCTGGACCATTGAAAATAAGTCGAACAGCGGACAGGTAATTTTCGATACCCGCGATCTGATCATTGAAAATATAATGGTGGATGGAAATACCAGCTCTGATTATAAATTAGCAGATACTATAGCAGGGCAATCTTTTTTAGGTTCTGCACTTATAGTTGATATTCCTACATCTGCAAAAACAGTGAGTATCACCTATAAAACTTCCGAAGGCGCAGCGGCTCTCCAATGGTTGAATGCAGAACAAACCCGCGATAAAAAATTTCCGTTTTTATTTACGCAATCGCAGGCAATTTTATGCAGAACCTGGATACCTTGTCAGGATGGGCCGGGTGTGCGATTTACATTTGATGCTCAGGTGGAAGTTCCCAAAGGAATGATCGCTTTAATGAGTGCGGAAAATCCTCAAAAGATAAATGAAGATGGTGTTTACCATTTTAAAATGGAACAACCCATTCCCTCTTATTTAATGAGTCTTGCAGTTGGTGATCTTGCATTTAAATCTGTTGGAAACGAAACCGGTGTTTATGCCGAACCTTCTTTTGTGGAAGCTTGTGCATGGGAGTTGAGCGATATGCAAAATATGCTCGAAAGTGCGGAAAAATTATATGGAAAATACCAATGGGGAAGATATGATGTAATCGTTCTGCCTCCGAGTTTTCCTTTTGGAGGAATGGAAAATCCAAGAATTACTTTTGCCACTCCAACAATTATTGCAGGTGATAAAAGTTTGGTCGCACTTGTTGCACATGAATTAGCACATAGCTGGAGCGGAAATTTAGTTACCAATGCAAATTGGAACGACTTCTGGTTAAATGAAGGATTTACCGTCTATTTCGAAAATAGAATTATGGAAGCAGTATACGGTAAAGATTATGCCGATATGTTGCAGGTTTTGGAATATGAAGGACTGGTAGAAACGGTAAAAGATTTTGGTGCAACATCTCCCGATACACATTTAAAATTAAAATTAGAAGGTCGAGATCCTGATGAAGGGGTTTCAGATATTGCATATAATAAAGGAGCTTATTTTTTACGTTTGCTCGAAAGTAAAGTAGGAAGAGAAAAATGGGATGTTTTTGTAAACGGTTACTTTACAACCAATGCATTCAGTGTAATGACCACCGAAGATTTTATTATTTATCTGAATAAAAATCTGATAGAACCCAATAAAGAAAAATTTGCGGATGTAAATATTGATGAGTGGATATATGGCCCGGGTATTCCTGCAAATTGCCCAAAGGTAGTTTCTGCGCGATTTGAAAAGGTTGATGATATTTTGCAAGGACTTAGTAGTGAAAATAATATTCCGGTAGATCAAGTTAAATCCTGGTCGACACATGAATGGTTGCGTTTTATTTACCAGTTACCTGATGATATTTCTTTGGAAAAGATGGTTTATCTCGACGGTTTATTCAAGTTTACCGGAACAGGAAATAGCGAAATTGCAGATGCCTGGTATGAACTTGCAATTAAGAGAAATTATTCCGTTGCATATCCTGCAATTGATACATTCTTGTGTTCTGTTGGAAGGAGAAAATTCCTCACACCATTATATAAGGCTATGATCAAAACCGGCCAGAAAGATATGGCTGTTAGAATATACACAAAAGCGCGCCCAGGCTATCATTATGTTGCCCAAAACACTATGGACGAATTAATTGGGGTTAAATAATTTATCTTTGCTGCCTGGAAATGAGTTTGACTGCAAGTGAAAAAATAATCTTTATCGTAGGTAATTCCCGCAGTGGCACTACAATGATGCGCCGTGTATTGGGAAATCACTCCAACATATATATGCTGGAGGAATTGCATTTTTTTGAGCAGCTTTGGAGTACTTCCGACAAACATAAAGTGATCTCACAGGAGGAAGCACAAACACTTGCTTCTAAATTATTATTTATTCAAAGAGATGGGTATTTATCTGCTATGAATTTAGATAAATATCAATCGGATGCGCAGGAAATTATCAAAAATATAAAAGGAGATATTTTTCCGCATAGCGTTTTAAATGCATTTTTGTTTTTTGAAACAAGAAAACATGATAAGTCCATTCCTTGCGAAAAAACTCCTCAGGATGTATTTTATATTGGTGAGATTCTGGAATTATTTCCCGGAGCCAAAATAGTGAACATGGTAAGGGATCCGCGTGGAGTAATGTTGAGCCAAAAACGAAAATGGCAACGGCGAGCTATGGGTGCTAAATTTATGACGAAGAAAGAGCAGCGTAGGTTAAAAATAAATTATCATCCCATAACCATTTCCAAATTGTGGAATTCCAGTATAAGAGCTGCGGCAAAATATAAAGACCATCCGCAATTGCATACCATGTATTTCGAAAAAATGGTGAATGATTCCCAAATCGAAATTAAAAACCTATGTCAGTTTTTGGAAATTGATTTTAGTGAAAATATGCTCATGATTCCTCAGGTTGGTTCCAGCAACGAAGCCGATAAACCGGATGAATTCGGAATAAAAACAGAAAGAGCAGGAAATTGGGAAAAAGGGGGATTAAATAACGGCGAACTTTGGTTTTGTCAGAATATTTGTGGCGATAATATGAAACAATTCGGTTACACCGTTAATAAAGTAAATCCAAATCCCCTTTATATTTTATATTATTATATTTCATTTCCAATAAAGATCGTTTTAGCCATATTATTTAATTTGCATCGCATGAAAAATATGGTGGAGGCGATTAAACGGAGGTTGAAATAATTTTTTTTAATTAATTTATACATTTAACAAACCATAGAAAGTTGCATAAATAGTCGAAGGAAAATCAATCGGGAATTAATTTTATTTATAGGTTAATTTCTTTGCGTTTACTTCGCGCCCTTTGCGTCTTCGTGGCAAATTTTTTTTTCATGTCGCTTGTTCGTAAAAAAGTACTACATATCACAATTCACCTTCCCTTCCCAACCAACCATGGTGCAAGTTTATTTAATTCCTACAAGTTAGCAACTTACCTTCATAAAAATCACGACCTGTTTTTTGCCTGTTTTTTAAAGGGAGATGATGTTAAATATAAAGATGCATTTCTTGCCGACACCGGTATAAAACAGTCTTATTTTGAAGTATTAAATGTAGAAAGAACCCCGGCAAATCTCATAAAAAGTTATGTGAAAGGAATCACCATAAACATGTTTCGGAATTATTCAGAAACAATGAAAAAAAAGATTGAAAGTATTGCAAACGATTTTGATGTGATTATTGCGGAGCATTATGAAGTGATGCAATATATTCCGAAGAGTTATAAGGGAAAAGTAATTTTTCGAAGCCACAACGCTGAATATTTAATATGGAGCCGATATGCAGAAGTGGAAACAAATCCCATTAAAAAATTCGTAATTCAACAAGAGGCAAATAGAATTAAAAAATGGGAATTGCGATATGTAAAACAAGCCGATATTGTTTTAGGTGCTACCAACGACAATGCCATGCATGAACCTGATCCCGAAAAACGAAAATTAAAGTTTCGCGATTATTTACATATAGGGGAGGATGATCAGATCAAAATTCCAATTCCAGCTTTTGATACTTTGGAAAATAGTCTGGTATATGTTGGAACCCTAACCTGGGAAGCAAATATTGAAGGATTAATTTGGTTTGTGAACGGAACCTGGAAAGAATTAAAATCGAAATTCCCCGAATTAAAATTATATATCATTGGAAAAAATCCCGACCAGCGATTAATACAACTTGCAAAGGATCATAGCGATATTATTATCACAGGATTTGTTATTGATCTGGAAGAATATTTTACAAAATGCAAAGTCAATATTATTCCCCTTCGTTTCGGTAGTGGAATGAAGGTGAAAACAATAAACGGATTATGCAGAGGAATTCCTATGGTGTGCACAACCATTGGAGCAGAGGGACTTCAGGTGCAACATGAAAAGGATATACTAATTGCAGATGATGTAAAAATGTTCGGGGATTATGTGGCAACATTATTGACAGATAAAAACAAATGGGAAAAAATTGCAGCTGCAAGTAAAATTACTGCTGCAAAATATTACACCTGGGATAGTTTATATACAATACTCGACGAAAATATCTAACTTTGAAAATGTTTCATCCTAAAATATTAATTCTTCCTTTTTTATTTCTGATTTTCACAGCTTGTAATAATGAGGATGAACCAACCGCTTTGCTGGAAGAAACTATTTACGAAGTTTCTTATGGTGCTGACCCTTTACAAAAATTAGATGTTTATTTGCCCGCTTCCAGAACTTTGGAAACTAAGTTATTAATATTCGTTCACGGTGGAAATTGGAACGCAGGTGATAAAAGTGATTATGCTTTAGTTTTGTCTGATCTTCAGCATCGCGGATTTGCTATTGCGAATATTAATTACCGACTGGCAAATTCCGCCTCCGGAATTTTATACACCGAACTTGCTGATGACGTGAGAGCAGCAGTAGATTTTTTGATCTCCAAATCAAATGCATTCGTTTATTCACCAAATAAAATAATAATTTCCGGTCATAGTGCCGGCGGTCATCTCGCATTATATACAGCTTACCATAATAATGCTGATAATGCTATTAAAGCAGTTTTTAGTCTCGCAGGCCCAACGGACGTAACAGACGATTATTTTTTAACTAATCCTGATCTAAATGCTTTGATCGAAAATCTTACCGGAACAACTTATCTGGAAGATACTGCAATATGGATGGAAGTTAGCCCTGTAACGCATGTAACCTCGGCCTCCGTGCCAACACTGTTGCAATATTGTGGACTGGATTTTATAGTTCCAGCCTCACAAGGTGAAATATTAAATAATGCATTGAATATTGCTGAAGTAGAACATCAATATTATTTTTATCCTCTTTACGGCCATGATATGGGAACAATTTATTTTGGTGGGCACTTGCCGGAAGATGTTAAAAATGATATTCTTAATTTTGTGGAAACTTACGGAAATTGATGTACCAATGAACAGCCGGCCTGTGCATGAAATAAATGCAAACCATGAAAAAAAAGTGAACAGTAAACAGTGGGCAGTCAACAGTTTGTAACATTGAAGGATAATCCTCCGTATTGAAACGAGATGAATAATAAATAACAATCAAAAAATAAGAAACCCGTCAGTGGCCGGGCAGGCATTAATCGGATCGTAACCCAAAAACTTTTGCAAACCCTGTAAACTTTTGGTAACCCAGAACTCCGAACTCCGAACTCAGAACCCAGAACTCAGAACCCAGAACTCAGAACCCAGAACTCAGAACCCAGAACTCCGAACTCATAACTAACAAAATGGTAATAGATCATAAACACAAATTTATTTTCGTAGAACTTCCACTAACGGCTACGAGTGCAATTTCGAAAGAAATTCGAGAGCAATATGGATGTGAGCCCTTTTTAAATAAACATGCTACGTATGATGATTATTTGAGGAAGGCAAATGCGGAAGAAAAAAAATATCGATCAATTGGATCTGTTCGCAATCCGTTAGATCAGACGGTGAGTATGTATTTTAAATACAAGAACGATCTGGATGAAAGATTTTCTTCTGGAAGAAAACGCCCGGGGAAATGGTTGCGAAAGTCGCTTGCAAAAAACAGAGATCAGGAGAGATATAATTTTATAATTCAAAATAATGCATCCTTTGAAACCTATTTTCTGAAATTCTTTAAATGGCCTTATAGCAACTGGAGTATTTTACATCACAAAAAAATGGATCATATCATTCGTTTCGAACATTTGGTTGCTGATTACAGAAAAGTATTTACAGAACTCGGATTGCCAATAACCCGTGATCTCCCTCAGGCAAATAAAACTCCGGAAAAGAAATCAGATTTTTGGAGTTATTACGAAACAGATAAAGCTAAACGGCGTGCAAAATTTGTCTTCGGTCCCTTTATGCGATATTGGGGATATAGTTTCCCCGAAAACTGGTCCCATATTAATGAACCCGCTCATGCGCAGTTTTTATATGATCTATTGAATATTCCGAGAAAGTTGTATTGGAAATTCTTGAGATAAATAAGTATTTTATGTTTATTTTTAGATTGGGTTTTATTAGCGGTTACTTCGCGCTCTTCGCGACTTCGCGGCCTCAATCTTAGCAAACATTAACAAAATTTATTTCCTCCCCAATAACATTAACCTTAAATTTGTTTTACAATTTGCGACTATGAAGAATTTATTTTTACTTGCTGCAATATGCAGTTTCTCCGTTTCCCTTTTTGCACAACAACCCACCAAGGCCGAATACCGCGAGCCGAAGGGAGGTTATTTTAATGATGTCATAATGACTGATATCAATAAAAATGTGCCGGCAACTCCTAAGGATAATCGTGTATTTAAAATTGATGCCAGCGGAATTTCCGCTCCTAAAGATCCTTCATTATACACGCAGGTATGGCATAACGATCCTGTTAGTCAGGGTAATACCGGAACATGCTGGTGTTTTTCCACTATGTCGTTTTTCGAAAGTGAAACTAAAAAAGCAAGCGGACTCGAAGTGAAATTGAGTGAGATGTATGTGGTGTATTGGCAATATGTAGAGAGAGCAAAATATTTTGTTGCCAACAGAGGCAATATGACCTTTGGTGAAGGCAGCGAAACAAATGGCACCACCTGGATGATAAAAGATTACGGAATAGTGCCTTACAACGATTATAAAGGAAAAACATCCACTGCAAGTTTTTACAATCATGAAGCCATGTTGGGTGAAATGAATACTTATTTGCAAAGTATTAAAACAAGTAATAATTGGAATGAAACTGAAGTGGTAAATACCATTAAATCCATTCTTAATTTTTATATGGGAGAACCACCAACTAAAGTAACGTACGAAAATAAATCGTATACACCAATTGAATATGCAAAAAATATTTTAAAACTCGACATGAATAATTATGTTGATTTTATGAGCCTCATGCAAAAACCGTTTTATACCAAAGCAGAATATGATGTCCCTGATAATTGGTGGAATGACGCATCCTATTATAATTTACCCGCAAATGAATTTATGGAAGCATTAAAAACTGCGCTAAAAAATGGTTACAGTATTAGCATCGGCGGTGATGTTTCAGAACCGGGTTGGGATAGCTGGAATAATATGGCCGTTGTTCCCACATGGGATATTGCAAGTGAAAATATCAATGATGCTGCACGTCAGTTGCGATTAAATAATGGTTCCACAACTGATGATCACGCTATGCATCTGGTGGGATTTAAAGAACAGGATGGAAAAACATGGTTTCTCTTCAAAGACTCCGGATCCGGTTCCAGAAATTGCGGAGCGGCAAGTCCAAGTTTCGGATATATTTACGTGAATGAAGATTATGTAAAACTTAAAATGATGTCGTTCACTGTGAATAAAAATGCAGTGAAGAGTTATCTGGAGAAGTTTGCATCGAATTAACTTGTCGTGAATCGTGAACCGTGAATCGTGAGTCCGCCGAGATCGTGAATTCGGGATCAAAGTATGATTTCTAGAAAAAGTTCCATGCGGTCAATCTCATTACTCATTACACATTACTCATTTCGTAGTCGTGAATCGTGAATCGTGAATCGTGAATCGTGAGTCCGCCGAGATCGTGAATCCTGATCAAAGTTTGATTTCTAGAAAAAGTTCCATGCGGACAAACTCATTACTCATTACTCATTACTCGTCACCCTTCCACCACAAACTGATACCCCTTCCCTTTAAGTGTAATGATCTTAATTCCCTCATCACCAGAAAAATATTCCCTCAACTTGCTGATATAAACATCCAGATTTCGTGAATTAAAAAAGGAATCATCTCCCCATACTTCCAACAATAATTTTTTGCGATCTATTGTTTGATTCAGATTACGAGAAAATACTGTGATAACTTCTGCTTCTCTGTTGGAAAGATGATGGACAGTTTGTAAAAATTTTAACTCAAGTTTATGAGGATTAAAAATATATTTTCCAATAGTTATAGTTCCCGAAGTATTTAGAATTTGATTATTTATTAGTTGAAACTGATTATTTATGCGCGCAACAAGTTCCTCAATACTAAAGGGTTTGCGAATATAATCTGTTCCTCCTGCGGAAAATCCTTCAATTACATCCTGAGTCTGTGTTTTAGCAGTAAGAAAGATAATTGGCATGTTTTTATTTAGATCTCTAATCTGTTTGCCCAATTCAAAACCATCCACGTTTGGTAACATCACATCTAAAATGCATATATCCGGTACAAATTTTTTAAAATTATCCATTACCAATGCACCGTCTTTAATTAGTAATACATCAAAGCCTTTTTGTTGTAAGGTCTCCGATACAATTATACCGAGATTGGGTTCATCTTCCACATATAATATTTTTTTTGTTATCATGGTTTCGGAAATTGTAATGTAAAGGTGCAACCTGAATCAGGATTGTTTTTTACTTTAATGGAACCTTTATGTTCTTTCATCACCTGCGCAACATAAAATAAACCCAATCCATATCCCTTCGTATTGTGAATATTTCCGGAAGGAACACGAAAGAATTTTTCGAATATTTTTGTTTTATATGCCTCCGGAATTCCCGGACCGTTATCACTCCATGTTAAAACAATATGATCTGGGGTTGAGCTGATTTTAATGGTTATTATCGATTTATCTTTTGCATATTTAATGCTGTTTTCGGCCAAATTAAATAATATTCCTTTTAAATGTAAAGCATCTCCCAAAACAGTGGCATTTTCAGTATCAGAATAAAAATTAAATTCCGTCTGTTTATTTTGAAGCTGTAGGGTTTGAATGGTTTCTTGGGTAATTATATTTAAATCATGGTATACTTTTTGATATACCAGTTTTCCATTTTCATTTAATACCGTATTCATTACTTTATTAACAAGTAATTCCAAACGCTCAATTTCTTCTGATGCCATTCCCAGATAGTCTTTAATTTTCTCCTTTTTTTCCACAGGATCCATCGCTTGAATAGATTCTATTGCAACTTTTACGGTTGCGACGGGAGTTTTTAATTCGTGCGAAATGTTACTGATAAGATCATCTTTTAAAGTAGCGAGTTTAATGTGACTTTTAATACTGCGATAAGAAAATATAAACGAAGTTACTATCAATAGGAAAAGAATTAAAGAAAATATCCCTTCCGGTAAAATTTGTTGTAGAATATAATTATTGTATTGTGTCACCTGAACGCCAAAAGGTTTTTCGAAATAATGACTTTCATAATAAAACGGCGTTGGTGGAAATTTGCTGTGGGTTTTATTTTGTTTCCAGTTTGTAGTAACGGATAATTTTTTGTTGCTTAAATTTTCTGCAAAAAAAGTTTTCATCATAACCGAATCGTCTCCGGTTATCATATTCTCAAAAAAATCGTGACTTCCCTCCGGTCCTCTTACTTTGGAAATAAACATTTTAACACCACTGTAAATTATATCAGTACTGTCTTCCTCTACCCGAAATTCTATCCTTGCATTTTCCGGTAAATTTTTCCGCATGTTATTTCTATGAATTAAGGAAGTGTCAAATTTTACATCTTCTAATATAATATTTATCGAGTCGCCTTCCGGATGTGGTCCCGTGTAATTTATTGTTTGTATTTCGAAACCCGCTGTATCCAGTAACATAGGTTCGATAAAATTTTTCGAAATAACGCTATCCATCAACCGTGACTCAGCTGCAATAAATTGTTCGAATAACTCCTTTTGCAGAATATTTTTTTCTCCTGTATACTCCGTCTGTAACCAGCGTATAATGAATACCAATAACAACAATGCACTGGTTATCATTAAAAAAATAACTCTTGATAATTTTTGTATTTTTATCATAAATATTAAACAAAATTAACTATAGTCTTTTTAACTTGTGCTTCGATTAACCTTAATTAACCTTATTTGGCATGCGATTAACGATGTATGTTAAAAGCTGCCATTACTTTTGCAGTAAATTAAATGATATGAAAGTATTAACCACTGTTTCCTTATTTTTCATTCTATTCAACAAATCCTTTGCTCAAACATCGGGTACCATCTCCTATACCGAGACCATGAAACTCGAAATTAATCTGGAAGGAGGAATGGCTCCTCCACCCGGAATGCCAACGGAAATGACAAATAAAACTACCTTGTATTACAACGATAAAATTTCTTTATATAAAAATGACGAAGCGGCTCAAAATGAAAAAACAAGTGAGCAGGCCGAGTCAGGTGATGGTAATCATTTTATGTTTAGAATGGCTCCTCCTGATAATCAGGTTTATTGCGACTTCGAAAAAAAGACAATTACCCGGAAAGAGGATTTTATGCAACGCCAGTTTTTAATTGAAAGTGAATTAAATGCAGAAGGTTGGAAGATGACCGGTAAACAAAAAATGATCCTTAATTATCCTTGTATGGAAGCAGTGAAACAAGATTCCGTTGATAAAAAAACAATTTGGTTTACTTCTGCAATTCCTATCACAGGAGGACCCGGTAAATTTGTGGGACTTCCCGGAATGGTGTTGGAAGTAAATATCAACGATGGTGAAAGAATTATTACAGCAACATTGGTAAGTCCGGAACTAGATGCTGAAAAAATAGTAAAACCTAAGGATGGCAAAAAAGTTACCGAGGAGGAATTTGATGAAATTGTTGCTGAAAAAATGAAAGAAATGGGAATTGAAGGACAGGAGGGAGGACCAAGGGTTATCATTCATATAAAAGAAGATTAATAATCGGGAAATTAATTTATAAGAAAATGAAGAGATTCAAATATTTTTTACTTCCCTTGTTAATTATTATTTCTTCTGTGGGATTTGGACAACAGCAAACCCTGAAAGGATTTATAATTAACGAAAAAACAGAACCTGTAATGTATGCTACTGCAGCCCTTCTGGAACCAGCAGATTCTACGCTCGCCTTTTTTGGATTTAGTAAGGAGGATGGAAGTTTTGAAATAAAAAATGTAAAACCCGGAAAATATATTTTACAGATTTCCTTTATAGGATATCGCACCTACGATACAATCTTAGGTGTTCCGCGCTTGTCTGGTGATGATCTCGGAATATTCGTATTGCAGGTTCAGGTGAACGAACTTGATGCAGTTAATATTAGTGGTGAACGAACACCTTTGCAAATTAAGGGAGATACCATTGAATATAATGCCGGTTCATTCAAAACAACTCCTGATGCATCCGTGGAAGAATTATTAAAAAAATTGCCGGGTGTTGAAGTTGACGCGGCCGGAAATATAAAAGCACAGGGGGAAGATGTGCAACAGGTTTTGGTGGATGGAAAAGAATTTTTCAGCAACGATCCAACCGTTGCAACAAAAAATTTACCTGCAGACGCGATCGAAAAAGTGCAAGTGTATGATAAATCATCAGAGGATGCAGAATTTACGGGAATTGAAGATGGATCAAGAAGTAAAACAATAAATCTTTTATTAAAGGATGATAGAAAAAGTATGTGGTTAGGTGATGTAACTGCAGGTTATGGCACGGAGGATACTTATAAAGCTAATGCGAAATTATATCGTTTCACAAAAACAGATCAGATCGCATTTTTAGGTATGTTTAATAATATTAATGACTATGGTTTTAATTTAAACGATTATATAGACTTCAGTGGAGGAATGGGTGCCATGATGGGTGGTGGTGGTTTCAGAATTAGTTCGGGTGATGGCGATAATATTCCCATTAATTTTGGTGGCTCGGTCGACGGTTTAATAACATCAGGTGCAGCCGGTGCAAATTATACCCATGAAGAAACTCCCGGAAACCGTATTAATTTTTCATATCTCGGAAATGGTTCACGTAAAGATCTAATAGAGAATACCTTTACGCAAAACTTCTTGCCTGACTTCGATTATAATACGGAAGAATACATGAATGAATTAACCGATAATTTTGCGCACCGATTGAATTTTAATCTCAGGAACAAACCTGATTCCATGCAAAATATAATTGCAACCGGAGGCGCTACGCTTTCTTATGGTGATCAGGGAGGAAATTATCTTATCCATAATTATATTTCCGATTCTCTCACCAATGCTCTTACAAGTGAAACCTTTGAAAATTCTAATAGTATTAAAGGAAATATTAATTTAAATTATGTTCATAAATTAAATAGTAAATGGAGATACGTAAAAACTTCAGCTTCCGGATCCGCAAAATCCACTTTATCAGAAACACAATGGGATAATTTAACGCAGTATTTTGACATGGGCATTGAAGCAGTGGATAATTCTTATCAGAATAATACAAATCAGTTATTTGATTATTCGGTAACTCAAAATGCTTTATATAAAATAAAAAATGGATATTATTTAGAGCCATCACTTTCCTTAGGTGGCACTAACGAATTGTTAAACAGAGAACAAGCGAGTTTGATCGGTGATGAACTTCCTGTTGACTCCCTGAGTCCGGAATTCAACAGAAATAATTATTGGTTAAAACCGGCGATCGGATATAAATATAGTTCTCAGAAAAAAAATTGGAAGATCACACTCGCAGCGGAATATCTGACTATGCAAAATAATTTGAACGGAACTTCTGAAAATAACTCTGATCATATTTATTTCTTACCGTCATTTAATTACGATAAAGAAATAAAAGAAGGAAGACATATCCGTTTATTTTATGAATCCTATCTTACCACACCTTCCGCAAGCCAATTAATGCCTGTTACTGATTATCTTAATTCTTTATCATTATATTCAGGAAATATCGACCTGAAACCGGAATATAGCCATATGTTGAATTTGCATTATATGTTGTTCGACCAGTTTTCATTTACTTCCCTATTCACTAATCTGAATCTTACCTATACAAAAGATAAGATCAATTACGCAAAAACAATTAATGAAGATCTTAGTGAATCTCTCACTTTAATTAATACACCATCTGACTTTGGTGCAAGTATTTCCGCCGATTTCTCTACGCCTATCCGCCCTTTAAAAATTAATAGTCATTTATCCTTAAGCGAAAATTATGACCGCGGAATTAATTATATCAATGATATTGAAAATTCCATAGATGCATTCACACACAGCGCCGAGATCAGTTTCGACAACAGAAAAAAAACAAAACTGGATGTCTCCATCGGTGCGTCGCTTGCTTATACGCAGGCAAAATATTCTATTCAAACAACGCAGAGTGGAAATTATATTAATAGTTCTCTATTTGCAGAAGGCGATTATTCTCCCACCGATAAATGGCGATTTTCTTTTGATGCTAATGTAGATCGTTATGCAACGGAAGGCGATGACGATATTATTACCATTCCCATATTAAAAGCAGAAATTACAAGATATATTTTAAAAGGAAATCGCGGAACAATTAATTTAAAGGGATATGATCTGCTCGACAAAAATTCAGGCCTCACCCAAACCAGCGCATATAATTTTATTCAGGTTAAAGAATCAAATACAATAGGCCGATATGTAATGCTCAGTTTTAAATATCGGATAAATAAAACGGAAGTGGAAAATGGAGTGGAGGTCAAAATGAAACATTGATTGAAATTTGTGTTTTTGTAGAGTCGCTAAATTTTGCGACTCTACAAAAACACAAATTTCAATCAGAACCAGAGAAATATCGAATAAAGAACAAGGAATAAGAACATTAAACATATACCCACCCCGATGATTTTCCTTCGCAATATACCTTTGCCAACCCTGTCAACTGGAGAAATATCGAATAAAGAACAAAGAATAAAGAACATTAATCGGATACCCGCCCAAATGATACTCCTCCGAATTGAACCTTTGCTAACCTTGCTAACCCTGCCAACCCTCCCAAAACAACATTCAATCATTATCTTTGCTCCGAAACATAACGAAACAAGGATCAATGAATATTTTAATAACTGGAGCCTGTGGAATGGTGGGTTCGCATATGGTGGAGTATTTTCACAGGGAAGGAGGACATAAAATTGTTGGGACATATTTTAAACCTACCACCGATCTTGAAGATATTCGGGGAAAGGTGCATTTGGTGGAATGTGATGTTCGGTATTATCAGCGGGTGTTGGATATTATTGATGATATAAAACCGGATAAAATTTTTCACCTCGCGGCACAGAGTTATCCTACTGTATCATGGCATCGTCCGCAGGAAACCATGGATACCAATGTAAATGGAACCATTAATATTTTCGAGGCGATCAAATATGTCAGAAAAACGGATAAAAATTATGATCCCGTTGTTGTTGTGGCGTGCTCAAGTGCGGAATATGGTGCATCATTAACACCGGAAAATACTCCTGTTAAAGAAGATACTGCTTTGTTGCCATTGCATCCATATGGAGTAAGCAAAGTGGGACAAGATCTTTTATCATTTCAATATTATCAGAACGATAAAATCCGCTGTATTAGAGCGAGAATTTTTAATACCACAGGACCGCGAAAAACAAATGATGTGGTTGCAGATTTTACACATCGCGCAGTAGAGATAGAACAAAAAAAAATAAACGTTTTAAAGGTTGGAAATTTGCAGACAAAACGCGCCATTACCGATGTGCGTGATCTTGTAAATGCATTAATTTTATTAAGTGATAAGGGCACTTGGGGAGATGTATATAATATCTCCGGAAACAAAGTATATCTCATCAATGAAATAATTCCTATTATAGAAAATTATATGGGAATTAAATTACCTGTGGAAGTTGATCCCAAATTATTGCGTCCTACTGATGAACCAATTATTTTTGGGGATTCTTCCAAATTAAAAAAGGACACAGGCTGGGAACAAACATTTGCGCTCGACCAGACAATTAAAGACATGATAGATTATATCAGAAATAAATAAATAGGGGAAAGAAATTATTTTATGATAAAAAGAACCCGCATTTTTGATCTCGATCTTATCAATGATAAAAACTTCGATGAAACTATTTCATCCATATTAAACTTTAATAAGGAGTATGATGAAAATTCGGGTTTATTGCCTTTGTTATTTACTCCCAATGTTGATGATGTTGTTAAATTAAATGAAAAACAATACGCCGATCTTTCTGCAATTCTTAAAAGATCATATTATATATTACCCGACGGACAACCCGTTATCTGGGCGAGTAAATTATTAGGAAAAAAATTAGAAAGCCGTTTGCCCGGCAGCGAATTATTTCCCCTTTTATGGAAAGCCGTAATCCACGAAAATAAACGCGTAATGGTTGTTGCTCCAAGCCCTGAAGTGGGAGAGCTGCTGAAAAAAGAATATCCATCACTTGAATATTATGTCCCTCCATTTTTTGATGTGAATAATCCCGACGAATTAAAAAATGTAATTACCGGCGCCTCCGAAATTTTCGATAAAATAAAACCTGATTATGTTTTTATCGGAATTCGATTTCCGAAACAGAATCATATTGCTTTGGGATTGATCGAGCATTTTAAGAAGTCGCAGTCGCAGTCTCAGTCGCAGTCACTCAACCCAGAACCCAGAACTCAGAACCCAGAACTCAGAACCCAGAACCCAGAACTCAGAACTCAGAACCCAGAACTCAGAACCCAGAACTCAGAACCCAGAACCCAGAACTCAGAACATCGAATGCCCCTATTTTTATTAATGGGCGCTTCATATGAATTTTACCTAAACTTAAAAAAACGCGCTCCAAAATTCTGGCAAAAAACAGGAATGGAATGGTTTTACCGATTCACACAGGAACCGGGAAGATTATTTAGAAGGTATTTTGTGGATGATATGCAGTTTTTTCCAATTGTTTGGAGAGAATTTCGAAAAAAATAAAATACGAATTTCTCTTATTTATTGGTTGTATCCGTGGATAACCGATTATTATTTTCTACACGCAAAAAAAGCCTTATTTTAATTTGAATTTTTCTTTCAGGTAATTATTTTTGAGATAATTAATTCCTTAAAAATGAAAGATAAACCAAAATTTATGATGATCTATCGCTGCATAAAATGCGGCCTGGAATCCGGTTACACGGAGCTCGATGCTCCTTCCTGCAGATATTGCGATGAAAGTACCGAAATGACCCTAATTTCAAAAGATCCTCTCACGCCCGAATTAATGGCAAACAGATTAAAAACATTAGCGGATAACATGATGAAAAATCTGGAATCTGCCTATGAAACATTTTCGGATGAGGAAAAACAAATGCTTGATGCTGCAGAAACAAATGCAGAAAAAGAGGCCGAGGCAGAATTGATGGATCTTATGGTACACGCAGAAAAATTGAAACAAATGTTAAATGAGCTCAATTTAAAGGATCCTCCAAGTGAGAATTGAAATTAGTTCTTTGGCGGTCTGGAAATATACTTATACGGCTTAAATTGTCAACTATTATTCCGACAAAGAAGAAGAGCCTGATATTAATTTTTCGTCAATTCCAGCCTCAATTTACAACCATTTCTATATTTTTCCCCTCTTTTTCATCATCTTTGCACCCGATTTTGAGGGTGAAAGGATAATTTTTTACGAAAGATCACAGGGGAAAACAGTTTATGATCATTAGAAGTCAAGCTCCATTAAGGATTGGTTTAGCCGGCGGCGGAACAGACGTAGGTCCTTACAGCGATATTTACGGTGGCTGTATTTTGAACGCCACCATCAATAAATATGCTTATGCCACCATTATTCCGCGCAGAGACGGCAAGATCGTGCTCTCCGCTATGGATAAAAAAGAAACCGTGGAACTCGATTCCACCTCCAAACTCGAAATTGATGGCACTTTGGATCTATTGAAGGGTGTATATAACCGTATTATCAAAGATTTTAATCATAATGCACCCCTTAGTTTTGAGCTAAATACTTACGTTGATGCTCCTCCGGGTTCAGGATTGGGCTCTTCCTCAACCTTGGTTGTGGCAATAGTTGGTGCATTTACCGAATGGTTGAGATTGCCACTCGGCGAATATGATATTGCACATCTTGCATACGATATCGAAAGAAAAGACCTCGCAATGGCCGGGGGAAAACAGGATCAATACGCAGCTACATTTGGCGGATGGAATTTCATGGAGTTTTATAAGGATGATAAAGTAATTGTAAATCCTTTGCGTATACGTCCCAATTATTTAAAGGAGCTGGAATTTAATATCGTAATGTATTATACCGGAACCTCGCGTTTATCCTCAACAATTATTGAAGCACAATCATCAAACGTTTCTAAAAAATCAGATAAGTCGATCGAGGCAATGCATAATTTAAAAGAACAATCTTATATGATGAAAGAGGCTATCCTAAAAGGAGAGCTAAATCGCATAGGAGATATTCTTGATTATGGATGGAAAAATAAAAAAGCAACAGCAGTTGGAGTGTCAAGCGACGTGATCGATAATATTTATGAATCAGCAATTAAGGCAGGTGCTACCGGGGGAAAAATATCCGGTGCAGGCGGTGGCGGATTTATGACTTTTTATTGTCCTGGAAACACCAGATATAAAGTAATAGATGTATTAAATACATTCGGGGGGGAAGTTCACAATATTGAATTCAGTCAATACGGATTAACATCATGGGAAGCAAAATAGAAAAAATTAAATCGGTAGTAGCCGAAAGTATCAGGGTTAAAAACGAAATATTAAATAACCCGGAAATGATCGCAATGTGCGAAAAGATCGCAGATGAAATTGCAGAAGCATTTCGTCAGGATAAAAAAGTTTTGTTCTGCGGAAATGGTGGAAGTGCCGCTGATGCCCAACATTTAGCAGCGGAATTTTCCGGTAGATTTTATTTCGACCGTCCGCCTCTGGATGCAGAAGCATTACATGTTAATTCATCGTATGTTACCGCAGTTGGAAACGATTATGGTTACGATCAGATATTTTCCAGAGTATTAAAAGCGAAAGGTAGAAAAGGAGATTTTATTTTCGGTATTTCCACTTCAGGAAATTCTCCAAATATTTTAAAGGCATTTGAAGTTGCACGTGAAAGAGGAATGGTAATAGTTGCCATGACAGGTGCAACCGGCGGTAAAATGAAAGATAATTGCGATTATTTATTAAATGTTCCAAGCAATGATACACCGCGTATTCAGGAATCTCATATTATGCTCGGACATATTATTTGTGAACTTGTTGAGGAAGCATTATTCGATCGTCCCCAATAATGAAATTGCAAAAACCAAATGAAGCAATTGTTCTTGCAGGCGGATTTGGAACGCGTTTGCAAACTGTTGTTAATCTGTTGCCAAAACCTATGGCTCCCGTTGCAGGAAAACCCTTTCTGCAATATATCCTCGACGATCTTATCAATCAGGAAATTGAACATGTAATTCTCGCTGTTGGTTATTTAAAAGAAACCATCATCGATCATTTTGGATATCATTATCACAATTTAAAAATTACTTATTCTATTGAAGATGATCCATTAGGAACTGGTGGTGGAATTTTGCAGGCAAGTAAATATGCAAATCAGGAGGTGAGTTATGTAATTAATGGTGATACCTATTTCGATGTTGATCTCGAAGCTTTATTTAATTTGCATATTCATCATAAAGCACTATTGACTGTAGCCTTAAAAAAAATGCAAAAATTTGATCGTTACGGAACAGTAGAAATTGATAACGACCATAAAATAATTGCCTTCAACGAAAAAAAATATGTAGAGGAAGGTTTAATTAACGGCGGAATTTATTGCCTCGATAAAAAAATATTTTCACAAGATCTTCCCGATAAATTTTCCTTCGAAAAAGAAATTCTCGAAAAAGAATTTATAAAAGGCAATGTCTTCGGAAAAGTTTTCGACGGATATTTTATCGACATCGGGATTCCTGAGGATTACGCTAAGGCACAGGATGATTTTAGGAAGTGGCAGTAGTAGTAGGCAGTGGCAGTAGGGAGTAGGCAGTGGCAGTGGCAGTAGGCAGTAGACAGTGGCAGTTTCTCCTCCGTTATAAACCCTGTCAACCTTGCAAACGTTTGTAACCCTCTCCCTCAACAAAATTTTTATCCCCACCTTTGCCCTGATGACCATAAAGGATCTGCAAATCGACAAAACCTGGACTCTTTTCCTCGACCGCGACGGTGTGCTCAATAAAAAAATTGACGATGATTATGTGCGAAACTGGGAGCAGTTTGAATTTTTACCCGGCGTAAAGGAAGCATTGAAGGATCTTGCTCAAATCTTCCATAGAATTATTATAGTTACCAATCAGCGCGGGGTTGGAAGAGGATTGATGTCGCTGGAAGCACTTAATGCTATTCATGAAAATCTTGGATTTGAAGTTGCAGCCTCCGGAGGACGGATCGATGCAATATATTTTTGTCCTGATGTGAGCGACGAAGGTTCGACCCATCGTAAACCTCAACCCGGAATGGCACTCGATGCACAGAAGCAATTTCCCGAGATCGATTTTACCAAATCTATAATTGTGGGGGATTCAGCAAGTGATATGCAGTTAGGCGAAAACCTGAATATGAAAAAGGTATTAATTTCTCATAAAATTAAAGGCAATCCTGACCTGATTTTCCCATCTCTGATTGAATTTTCAACAGAATTGAAGTCGAATATTTAGCATTTCGTTAATGAATGCAAATTTTTCACCTAATCTTAGTTATTTTTGCGCCCGATTGGGTCATTTTAATGTAAAAAAGTACCGATTTGCTACGCAACCAATAACGGTATGTTAGCATCTGTTAAAAGACCGGGTAAAAATCATGATTAGAAGATACTCCCAATTTCTCGAGCTCGTATATTTCCTTGTGGACATTGTTCTGCTCAATGTATCTTTTATGATAGCTGTATTCATCAGCTTCGACAGGGTTTCCAAGATAACTACTGACAGAAAATTTGCCATGTTGTTGGTTGCTGTCAACCTGATCTGGTTTCTTGTTACCAGCGTATTTAATTATTATAAATTAGAAAGAAGAAGTGGATACGAATATCTGGTATTCCGTTTTGTAAAAGTACTGGCATTCCAGGCCTTACTCACGTTTACTTATTTGTTCCTGATAAAAGGTTATCAGTTTTCGAGGGCACAATTAGCATATACTTATTTATTTTTTACCGTTTTGGACCTTGTATGGCGCATAGGTTTTGAAACGTATTTGCAAAGATATCGTGCAAGGGGAGGGAATTACCGTAGGATAATTGTTATCGGAACCACCGGTGCATCTCTTCAATTTGTAAAAGAAATTCGCGATCACAACGAATTTGGATACAAATTCCTCGGATATTTTGATGATCCCGAAACTGCAATGGAAGAGGTGGAAGGTCATTTGGAGGATGTAAAATTATTTTGTGTAAAAAATTCAGTGGATGAGATCTATTTTGCTCTTCAGCCTTCAGATATGAGTGCCTATGTTGATGATCTGATGGAATTCAGTAACGAAAGAATGATACGATTCAGAATAGTGCCTGAATTTTCGAGTTATATCAGCAAACAATTTAAAAAGATCAATATCGAGTATTACGGAAATACACCTATATTAAGTATCCGTCCCGAACCACTTGATAATTTATACAACCGTTTACAAAAAAGAATTTTTGACATCGCCTTTGCTTTTTTATTTTTCATTTTGATAGGATGGTGGTTGTTCCCTTTAATTGCACTTTCTGTTAAATTATCATCCAGAGGTCCTGTATTTTTTAAACAAAAACGCAGTGGAGAAGGAAATAAAGACTTCCTGTGTTATAAGTTCCGCACAATGAAAGTAAATGCGGAAGCCGATACAAAACAAGCCACTAAAAATGATCCGCGTATAACAAGAATAGGATCTATTTTAAGAAAAACAAATCTCGATGAATTACCGCAATTCATTAATGTATTAAAAGGCGACATGAGTGTTGTTGGTCCTCGCCCGCATATGTTGAAACACACAGAAGAATATTCAAAAATTGTAAATAACTTTATGGTTCGCCATTTTGTGAAACCCGGAATTACCGGAGCAGCGCAAGCCAATGGTTACCGTGGAGATACCACCGATCCTGTGATGATGGAAAAGAGAGTGCAATACGATCTTTGGTATCTCGAAAACTGGAGTTTTTGGCTCGATGTAAAAATTGTGTTTCTTACAATTTGGAGTATGCTTAAAGGAAATGAAAATGCGGTTTAACCTTCTACTCGTTTTATTTTGCCTCACACTAACGGTTTCGGCACAACAAAATTATTTACCTCTCAACAGAAATATTTATAACTGGTACGAACCCTATTTAAATAAACAGGGAACGCAGTTTCATACTTCTATTCGCCCTTATCGCTTCAGCGAATTGGATTCCGTAATTACTTATGACGAAATTTTTCAATTGGAAAAAGTTCCTGGAAATAATTTTTTCGGTAAGCTCTGGAACTGGACCATGTATGATACTATTGTTGGCGTGCAACAAAAAGATTTTCATTTACGCATTGATCCGCTCATCAATTTTGGTGGTGGTTATGATGCAGCTAACGGAGGAAAAGCAATTTGGGTAAATACCCGCGGAGTTTCCGCATCCGGAGATATCGGAGAAAAAAGAAAAGTTTCCTTTAATGCTACCATGCGCGAAAATCAGGCGAAATATCCCGATTATATGGTGCCATTCATTAAATATTATCAGGTGGTTCCGGGGCAAGGAAAAGTGCGTAATTTTAAAAGTACTGCCTTCGATTTTGCAAATGCTACCGGATATTTATCTTATACGCCTACTAAATATCTAAATTTTCAGCTGGGTCATGATAAAAATTTTTTAGGAGATGGGTATCGCAGCATGTTGTTAAGTGACAATGCATTGTATTACCCATTCTTTAAAATAACCACAACAGTGTGGAAACTCAAATATGTAAATCTGTATGCCGAGTTTGATGATGCCATTTCGGGCACGGTTGATTCACTGATAGGGATCACCAGAAAATTCGGATCCTTTCATTATTTGAGTTATGATGTATTTCCATGGGTCCAGGTGAGTTTATTTGAAGCAATTATTTGGCCGGCAAATGATTCTGTGCGTCACCGCGGTTTTGATGTTAACTATTTGAATCCCATTATATTTTTCCGCCCGATAGAATTCGGCTTAGGTTCTCCTGATAATGCAATGATAGGAGGTAACATTAAATTTAAACCGATCAAAGATCTGATAGTATACGGGCAGTTTTTAATGGATGATCTTGATGTGGTAGCAGCGAGGGCAGGAAAGGGATATTATCGCAATAAATTTGCAATTCAAACTGGCTTGAAGTTCTATGAACCAGCGGGTATAAAAAATTTAATTGTGCAGGCAGAAATGAATCAGGCAAATCCCTATACCTATGCGCAAAAAGAACCGGTTCAGAATTATTCACACTATAATCAGGCGATAGCACATCCGCTTGGCGCAAATTTCAGGGAATTTATCGGCATCTTTAATTATCGTTTTTTTCAACGATATTATCTCGAAGCAAAATTCCAATCTGCTGTGGTTGGATTGGATGAAAAAGTTGATGATAATTTCGGAGCCGACATATTTAAATCAGATCTGGATATTCCCGGCTTTCCGGATTCCTATGGAAATTTTATCGGCCAAGGATTAAGAACCACCATCAAAAGCACCGATCTCCGCGCCGGCATTTTATTAAATCCCTCCATCAATCTCAATTTAGAGGGACAAATATTTATCCGCACATTTCAAAATGAAAATGAAAAGATATCTACAAAAATGATCATGCTTTCTTTGAAAACGGATTTGTTTAATACGTATTTTGATTTTTGAGGGGATGTAATTTGTAAAGCAATCTATTTTTTAAATATCTGGAACCAGACGGACTTCACTCAGTCCAAGCGGGGATATTGTCACTCAGTCCAAGCAGGGTTCTTGTCACCATAAAATTTGATACCGACAAAACCCTGCGGCATGCAGAGCATACTATATGCCATCGCAAAATGTAGGGGAGTTTTTAACTAAAAATTAATTCATATTTCCATGGAAGAACATTATTAGATTTGTTAATATTTAATTAATAATGAAAAGGTATTTAGTGAGTGTAATATTGAGTTTATTTATTTTTCAATCTTGTATTAATAATTATAATCAAGAAGAATTAAGAATTTATTCAGAAATTGCAAACACTACGTTTATTTACGATTCATCTAGAAGTGAGTTAGACGGTTTAGTAATTGATAGTATAGATAGTTTGCACTTGCAATTGAAAAAAGATAGTACTTTTCATTTCGTTTCTTTAAATCCTAAATTTTCAAACATTACAGGAAGTTGGAGACTTTCAGAATTCCCGGAAATTCAATTTTGGATTTTTAAGGTCAAGGGAGATTCTTCAGAACAGTGGAATTCGAAACTTGAAATTAAAGTAAACATTGATAGTGTGGAATCAACTATTGCATTTAAAAGAAAATGATAATGATACAAATCGCAGGGTTTTGCCTAATAAATAATTTTTTATGGAAGCAAGAACCCTGCTCGTACTGTGGCCCCGGTAGGAATCGAACCTACATATCAAGTTCCGGAAACTCGCATTCTATCCATTGAACTACGGGGCCAAAATTTACTGCACAAAGTTAACTCATCAATCCCCTTAAAAAAATTGTCCGCCAAAAGGCGGACCTGCTTTGCGACATGAGGGAACCCACTGTTAAGCGGACATGTAACTTTGTAAGTGTAGTCCCGAGCAGAATCGAACTGCTATCTAGAGTTTAGGAAACTCCTATTCTATCCGTTGAACTACGAGACCGTTACTGCAAAAATAGTGCAGAATTCGGGATAGCCTTTCCTATTACTGTTTATTTAAGAAATTTAAATGCTAAACGCGTTGTTAATGGTCTAATCGGGAATAATTCAATTTTATTATTATTTTTTAGCAAAAAAATTAGTATATTGGTTTGATTATCAAAAGATTATGAAAATAATACTTTTGAATCTTAGTTATTTTCAACTCAAAATAATACATCGATTTACAAGTCAGAATCTAAATAACATTTAGATATCAGATCATCATTCCATCGATAATTTCTTCGCGTACCTTCGCGCCCTTTGAGCCTTTGTGGCCTAAAAATCTTCAATAGATACTTAAAACATAATTCCAACTAACACTTATTCAATCTATAATCCTGACTCATAAATATCCTCACTCCACCACCACCTTCACATACCCAAAACTATTATAAGGAATCTCCCCAACGGCCTTAGAACTTACCCTGTCAATTCCTCTAACCTCCAAAGAATTATCCGAACCCTTTGCCATAAATCCTGTACTTCCCGCACTGCTGTAATTGTATTTACCAGTGAGATAATGCGTTTCGAAGGAGATTAATTTTCCATTTTTGATATTAAATTCCGGAGTATATTTTTTGCCTCCGGCATTGTCGTAATAATAATAATAAATTCCGGGCTGGGTAATATTTATATTTGAAGTTAAAACAGGTGCATTAAATGGCAATTCATTTGCAAGTTGAAAAGAGTACCAATGACAACGGCTTATTTTTTCTAGATTGTCCGGATTATCATCATATCTTCCTGCAACACGTCTTGAAGCCCAAAACCAATTTGCAATTAAATTTTGCATTAGTAAAATATCAAAATCATTTCTGTATTTACAAAAGGTAACATACATATGTGCTGCATTTGCAATAGTATTCGACCAATATTCCGCTTCCTTATCACCAAATTCTGTGCAGTGATAAATTTTTCCCGGTAAATTTATTTTGAGATAGTTTACAAGAGCCCCGAATTCATCGTTAGCCCTGTAAGATCTTATATATTCATCAAATGCTTTTTCCAATTCAGGATAATGTTCTCCTGATTTATATACTATACTTTTAGGATGTAAAGTATTTGCTGACTTAATTTCTTTCATCATATAATAATGCACATCAACACCCGATATAAAATTACCGGTGGAATTAATATATTCGATTGCACTTGTATTCCATCCCAAATGATTTTTTTTATCAAAATCCTGGCCCAAACAAATGAGCCGTGGAATGTCAGGAAATTCCTTTTCACAGGCTCTTAAAATAGGTTCAAAATCATTTTTATATTTCTCCCAATTAAACCGATAACTGAAAAAGCATTCATTCCCAGCTACAATAGAAATGATATTCACTCCAGAATCCAATAAAGTGCGAATAGCAGAAATATTGGATTCAACAGATCCCATTAAAACATTTAAACAAAAATCAACCTGTAATCCCTTAACCTGTCTCGAAACTTTTATAAGGGATAATAAAGCACTTTGCGCCTCCAATGCGTCTTTTTCAGCCTGTTTCAACTCCTTCTCCAATTTATCATATTGAACATTTCCTTCATTATCACGAAATTCCTGATACAATTTTTCAATGGAGTCTTTGTTCATCCCAAGCCCTGGTTTATTTAATGCAGGGAAGGCCACCCGCGAATCGCCACCTCCCGGCCAACGAATAGCAATAGGATGCTCTTTAGAAGCTTCCAATAAAAAGGGTATGTCGGATGCAGATGCCACAGAAGTGAAACCTTCTCCGTTTCCACCAATTATCTGTGATTCACCACGAGAGCAGAGCAGTAATATAGTGAGCGATAGTAAAATAAATGTTTTCATAACTTTCCATTAAGTTTGTGCGGAAATCCGGGGAAACCAAAGATACCTAAATAATTTCAAACCAATAATTTGGCGTCAATTTTCCTTTTATAATTTTGTGACAATACAGAGTTTAATTAAGGTTAACTTTGAGTGCCATTAGAAATGAAAAAAAAATCTCAACATATAATAGCAATTTCCGTGCTAGTGTGTTTTTTAATTTATACTAGTGGTACTATTATTCTGTTTGAATATCGATTGGACAATATTCAATCGGCAAATAATGTGAGAAAAAAAGTTTCGGAAAACGAACATGTTCTCATTCACTTAGAAATTCCACTCCATGAAGTGCATTGGGAACACGAATATGAATTTTTCTGGAATGGATTCATGTATGATATTTCTGAAAAAGAGATCATCAACGATACGCTTTTTTGTCTTGCATACCAAGATGCGGAGGAAACGGAATTAAAAAAAGAACTTTCCAATCAAATGAATAGTGAGCAGACTCAAAACAAAGAACGCAACCCCAATAATTTTAATTTTCCTGTATTTATTACCTCCTTGAAATTGAAATTGTTTCACCCGATCAATTACATTGTATTTGAACAATATATCACCTCGAATTCCGGAAGAAATTTTTCCAGCGCCGTTTTTATTCCTCCTGATCTTTCCTGAAATATTTTCAGTAACCTTTATTATATAATTTAAATTATTAATTATGCGAAAACTTATAGCATGTGCATTAAGTCTTTACGGCTTTATGTTGCATGCACAGGAAATTTATATAAAAGATCAGACCACGTTAAAAGCATTGGAACAAGTAACCATCATCAATGTTGCAAGTCAGGCTGCTTTAACCTCTGATCAAAATGGAATGGTGGATATCACCACCTTCCGAAACGCTGATTCCTTAATATTCAAAATGTTGGGATATGAGGATCTATTTTTATCTTATGAGGAAGCAATTCAATTAAAAACAATATTACTTACTTCTTCACCCTTTTCTTTGGAAGGCATAATAATAAGTGCAAATCGCTGGGAACAAAATAAAACGGAAGTCCCAAATCATATCACTTCAATTGAGGCAAAGGATATCGCTTTTTATAATCCTCAGACCAGTGCTGATATGCTTGCACAAAGCGGACAAGTTTTTGTTCAGAAAAGCCAGTTTGGTGGTGGTAGTCCGATGATTAGAGGATTTGCAACAAACCGTTTATTAATGGTAGTGGATGGTGTGCGCATGAATACCGCAATTTTCAGAAGTGGAAATATTCAGAATGTGATCTCCATAGATCCAAATGCATTGGAAGGAGCGGAGATCATTTTTGGACCGGGTTCACTCATTTATGGAAGTGATGCATTGGGTGGAGTAATGGATTTCCATACACTTACTCCAGAATTATCCAATACAGAAAAAACTATTGTGGAAGGTTCTGTATTCGGAAGATTTGCATCTGCCAATATCGAAAAAACCGGACATGCTGATATTAATATCGGCACAAAAAAATGGGCTTTTTTAACTAGTGTAAGCTTCAGCGATTTTGATGATCTTATGATGGGTTCTAACGGACCTGATGAATATTTGCGACCCGAATCTGTTGAAGTAATAAATGGTGTGGATAGTATTATCCCAAATGAAGATCCACAAAAACAATTACATACGGATATGTCTTATTATAATATCATGCAAAAAATAAGATTTAAACCGAATGCAAACTGGGACCTCAATTATGGATTTCATTATTCAAAAACTTCTGAGTACGACCGATACGACAGATTAATTGAATATCGCGATGGTGCTCCGCGTTCTGCAGTTTGGAATTACGGTCCTCAGATATGGAATATGCACGTAATTTCTTTGCAACATAATGCTAAATCAAAATTGTATGATATTGCAAGAATAACTTTGGCGTATCAGTTTTTTGAAGAAAGCAGAATTGATCGTTCTTATCAAAAAACAACGCAACGCACAAAATTGGAACAGGTGGATGCAATTTCTGCAAATCTGGATCTTCAAAAATCAATTAATAAAACAACATTGTTTTATGGTCTCGAAGGAATTCATAATGGGGTAACTTCTTTAGGGACCGATCTTGATATTGAAACGGGAATTGAAGAGAATGCATCATCCCGATATCCTGATGGAGCTACCTGGCAAAGTTTTGCAGCGTATTTAAGTTCCAAAACAAAGTTGAAGGAAAATTTTACATTGCAAGCGGGTTTACGATATAATCGCGTAATATTAAATGCAGATTTTGATACTACATTTTTTCCATTTCCATTTACCTCTGTTAATATCAATAGTGGAGCTTTAACAGGTAGTGCAGGATTTGCATGGTTGCCGGCGAAAGATCTTCAGATAAATTTTAATTTGTCAACAGGATTCCGCGCTCCGAATGTAGATGATATCGGAAAGGTTTTTGATTCAGAACCGGGAAATGTAACCGTTCCGAATCCTGATCTTTTACCTGAGTACGCTTATAATATTGACCTCGGTTTTATAAAAGGTTTTGGAGACATTGTTGAAATTCAAATTACCGGATTTTATACTTTGTTAAGCAATGCAATTGTGCGCAGAAGTTTTAATTTAAATGGTGAGGATAGCATCATATATGCAGGTGAATTAAGTGGAGTGCAGGCATTGCAAAATATTGATAAAGCATTTGTTTATGGTATAGAATCAGGACTGCGAATTCACCCTTTAAAAAATGTGACGCTCGCTTCTTATCTCACATTTACACATGGAGAAGAACAAGCAGAGGAAACGGGAGATGAATATGTTCCGCTGCGCCACGCTCCTCCGCTATATGGTTCCACACATATCAGTTATCAGATGAAAAAATTCAGAGCTGACCTGTATGCTGATTATAATGCGGAGGTGCCATTTGAAGAACTTGCACCAAGCGAGGCTGATAAACCGCATTTATATGCCGTGGATGATAATGGTAACCCCTATTGCCCGGGTTGGTATACCTTAAATCTCAAATTAGGATATCAGATCATTTCGAACCTCAATATACAGGCAGGTATCGATAACATAACAGATGTGCGTTACAGGCCATATTCCTCAGGTGTTGTGGCACCTGGAAGGAGTATTATTGTTGCCTTGAGAGCTACTTTTTAAAGTTAATAACGGGTGCATTTTTTGCACCCGTTTATTTTTTTATACCTTCGTGCTATTCTTAACTTTTTAATTAAACTCTAATGAGCCTATTTTCTAAACTATTTGGCGGTAATAAGGGTGAAACCGGAAGAGGAGCCGGTCGAGCCCAGGAATTTATTACCACCCTAACCAATGATCTAAATTTGTCGGCTGATCAGGTAACAAAAGTAGAAGCTGCTATCCGTGAATTCATGGGTGAAAAAAAACAAAACAAACAAAGTGGTGGTGGGAAAGATGCCATGCGTGAAAGTAAACAGGATTTTAAACAGGATATTCTCAATGTTTTAGATGCTACCCAGCAACAAAAATTTATGGCGAATATCCAGAATTACAAACATCTCCTCAAAAGTTAAGATTATTATTATTCTGGTAAATTTATAATCAGGATAATTATTTTTTCTTATTTATTAATTCATGCTAATCAAACACACACACAATGACAGCAACAATTATTTCCACAGTTTTACTGTTTGGGTCAGATGAAGCGACCCGCCACCTTCCCGAAGGATTGTACAAAGCATTAATGGGTTTTCACTCAGGCTGGAGGTACATCATTTTAATTTTAATGGTTCTTGGTATTTGGTTTGGATTTCAAACATCCAAAGGAAAAAGACCATTCGCCGGAGCAACGAAAAAAATGGGTATGTTCACCATGATTTCCATCGACTTGCAATTAGTGGCAGGTTTATTATTGTATTTTAATTGGATATCCACACAAACCAATTTTAAAATATCCAATATTGCAAGTCAGATGGGTGTTGCAATCTTTAGAAATATTGCTCTCGATCATGCCATAGGTATGCTCATTGCAATTATTTTTATTCATATCGGATATGCTAAAGCCAAAAAAGCATTAAATGATGCCGATGCCGGAAGAAAACAATTCATCTGGTTTTTGATCGCATTTATTTTAATTCTTGTTTCCATTCCATGGCCGTTTTTGTACGAGACCAGAGGTTGGGTGTAAAGGGAGGAGTGAGGAGAGAGGAGAAAGGAGTTTAAATTTCTTGCGAAATTTTTGTTTCTGTACTTTAGTGAGAATGAAATGAAGATTCGAAGGGAGAAGAATCGAAGATTCGAAGGGGAAGGTTCTAAGGAATAAAAAAGGAAGGAAGAGGTGGTAAGGTTGAAAAAAGGGGCATCTATTTTTAATTGAAAATTTTATATCTAACCGCTAATTTTTGGTTAGGAATAAAATTTTCAATTTAAATCAAACTAAATCGCGAGACTTTTATCCAGCTTGATGGTTTCAAATCGAAGGAAGATCTTTCAATGGTACAAACTGCCCACTGCCCACTGCCCACTTTCAGTCATATAACTCACACACCTTCGTCAATCTCCCCGCATCCAGAATTTTAATTGCATGGTTATTAGTTTCAATCAAACCATCTTCTTTGAAATCTTTTAATACACGTATCGCAGTTTCTTTAACCGTTCCAACATAAGAAGCGAGGTCTTCGCGGGTGATGCTTACGATGCCTTCGGGATTATTTTCATCCTTGTATGATTCACTGAGTAATAACAGTGCTTCAGCAACTCTTCCTCTAACGGGTTTGTAGGCGATGTCCGCCATTTTTTCTACGGTCTGATCAAGAGTTTGAGTGAGTAATTGCACCATTCCTTCTGAAAATCTATTGTTCTCGCGGAATATTTTTAAAACGGAATCTTTAGGTATAAAACAAATTACGGCATCTTCAATTACTTCGGCACTAACACCATAGGTAGTAGAAGATAACATCGCTCCGTAACCAATAAAATCTCCCGGAGTAACTATTTTTAATATTTGTTCTTTGCCATCTGCAGCCTGTTTGTATAATTTAACTTTACCATCATTCAAACAATATAATCCATAGGCATTTGCATGTTCATGAAAGATCGTCTGACCTTTTTTGTACCTGGCACATGTTTTTGTCTGATTAATAAATTCCGTTTCTTCTAAATGGCAAAAATGAAAGAGTGATTTATTTTTGCTCTTGCAGTGTTCGCAATCGGGTGTCGCTATTTTAGTTTGCATTGTCATTGTAAAAAGTTTGCCTGGTTCATTTATCAATATTATATGCTAATAATGGGATCTGACTATAAAGCGCAATATTTCTTGTTATGCTCATATGGAAAATTGTTGCAAATAATCCATGGTGATGCGTAACCATACTTATCATATCAATATTATTTCTGGAAGCGAATTTTTTTATCCCTTCCGTAATATTTTTTTCAGCAAGAAAATGCAATTGCAACATATCGTTATCTAAATATCTTCTGAAACGATTATGCAATTTATCAATCATCGATTTATTGTAATTTGTTGAATCGGTTAAAAAGTGCACCGCATGCACTGTAGCTTTATTTTTTTCTGCAAAATTCAATAACCAGGTAATGGTATCATTATCTTTTTCTGTACCTTCAAATGGGATCATAATATTTTTAAATATATTATTTTCACTTTGTTCAGGAATTGCAATAACAGGAATTTCTGATTGTTTAATAATATTCCATGTAACTGTTCCGAATAATTTGTCATCAACACTATTCGCACCTTTTGTTCCTGTTATAATAAGGTCAACATTATTTGCACGTGCAAAAACCAATATCATTTCAGATGCAAAACCCATTACGGTTTTAAATTCGATGGGAACCATATTTTGTTGTACTATTTCCTCCGATTCCATGAAGGTTTTCATTTCCAGATCTGCTCTTTCTTTCTGCGTGTTCATCAATTCCTTTATCATTGCAGGAGGCATGTGCTCATCGGCAAATGGCATATGAAAAACATGTAATACGATCAAAGTAGCGCCCTGAATTTGAGCAATCGAAATTGCTGATTTTAGCGCTCCCAAAGAATTTATCGAATAGTCCGTTGGCAACAATATTTTTTTGATGTCCGTTGGCAAACTCTTTTCTTTTTTTAAACTCTTCGATGATTTGATATCGTTGGAGCCTTTTAACATCGAATTCTCTATATCTGACTCGTAAGTAGCCATTGATTTATATTTTATAGCTCAAAGTTCATTCTTGGTCAGTAAGGATGGCATGATGTACCTCAAAGTAAAAAATGACTTTTGTCACCATTTGACGATTGAGCAATTTCAAAATAAAAAAACCTGCAGTAGGAAGTGCAGGTTTTTGTCAGGATAGAAATGATCCTTATAAATTAGTTATTTACCAGTCCTCTTCCTTTTTTGGAGCTACCGGTCTCACTTCCGATTCCATTGATGCGATCAGATCCATCATGAATTTATCTATCTGTGTCAAATATCCCGGTATGTTCTCATCTTTTTTATATGCATCTTCAGTAAGCCATTTTTCTATTCCAAAGTAAGAATTACCCTCTAAATTCACTTTTGTGATGGTGTATTTAAATCGTCCATCCCGAAACTGAAGTGTAAGGTAGTAATTGATCAAACCTGCTTTCACTTCCTGATTTTTATCCTTGCGGGTAACATAAAACTGGTGCCGAATATCTATCATTCCCTCCTCTTTACTTTGACTTTTTATCACCTGGCTTGGCGATTTATAGTAGATCTTCATCCAGGCAAGTGCTACATCATAAAGCGAATCCTTCAAAACACCGGGAACCTGTATAACATCTGTATAGGTTACTAATTTTGTTTCTTCATCTATTGGAAAATAGGGTATTTCAATATCAGAAGCTTTTTGTGCGAATAAACCCACACTCAGGAACAAAACGAAAATTAAACTGATTTTTTTCATACGTGATTTTAATAATTAGGTTGAATTTTTTTACGAAGATAAGAGGCAAAAATGATACCGTTTACTTTTTTTTACAGCTGTTTTGTTAACAGTTTGTGAAGAAATCTGCTGCTGCCTTTTTATAATTACTTCATTTCTTTACCTTTGTAGCTATAAATGTAAATCTATGAGTTCTCAATTTTTTGTTGCTTTGGTGGTAGTATGTTATGTTCTCGCAGTAGGGGGACTATTCGTAATTGAATACATTAAAAGCAAAAGAGGCAACGGATCAGGGCATTGAATGAGAAATGAGTAATGAGTAATGAGTTGCGCCTACTTGGCCGTAATATTATTCTCCTTGCCTCTTAGTACGATTTTCTGAAATAAATCCTCCATTTCACCCGTGAATTAAAGTTCAATTCCACCACAAAGCCCCAATTATCAATTGTCAATTATCAATTCTCAATTTTTGTTGAAATTTCGTGCATAAATAATCGCCTGAAATACTTAAAAACACTACATTTTTCAGTATTTAAGTCGTATATTTGCATATTCAAATTTAAAATACAACTTCGCAAGCAAAACAGTAAAATTTACGCCTGAAAAAGAGGTAGAACGATTTATGGAAAAAGAAGAAATTTTAGCACAAGATCACTCCAATTACACAGCCGAGAACATACAAGTATTAGAAGGTCTGGAAGCCGTTAGAAAGCGTCCTGCCATGTATATTGGTGATACCGGATTTAAGGGTCTACATCATTTGGTATATGAGGTAGTGGATAACTCTATTGATGAGGCCCTCGCGGGTTACTGTCGCATAATCGATGTTACCATCTTACCCGGTAATATTATTCGTGTAAAAGACGACGGAAGAGGAATACCTACCGAGATACATAAAAAGGAAAAAAGATCTGCTTTAGAGGTTGTAATGACCGTATTGCACGCCGGTGGAAAATTCGATAAAGACACATATAAGGTTTCCGGAGGATTACACGGTGTGGGTGTGAGTTGCGTTAATGCACTTTCCAAACATCTTACCGTAGAAGTTCACCGCAATGGTAAAATGTTCATGCAGGAATATGAAATTGGAAAACCACTTTATCCTGTAAAAGAAACAGGTGATTCCGATGTTCATGGAACCTATGTTACTTTCCAACCGGATGATACTATTTTTACCGTAACGGAATTTAAATACGATACATTATTATCGAGAATACGCGAATTGGCTTATCTAAATAAAGGAATCAGTCTCACTTTAACCGATGAGCGTGAAGCAGATGAAGAAGGCAAATTCAGAACGGATACTTTTTTGAGTCAGGGTGGATTAGTGGAATTTGTTAAATTTCTGGATGAAAGTCGCACTTCCATCATTCCTTTTCCAATTTATGCAGAAGGAGGAAAAGATAATGTGATGGTGGAAATCGCTTTGCAATACAACGATTCTTATAGTGAGAATATCCATTCTTACGTGAATAATATCAATACCATTGAAGGAGGAACCCACGTTGCAGGTTTCCGTCGCGCTCTTACAAGAACCTTTAAAGCTTATGGCGATAAAGAAAATATGTTTGAAAAAGCGAAAGTGGAAATTTCCGGCGATGATTTCCGGGAAGGACTTACTGCTTTGATCTCCATAAAAGTTCCGGAACCACAATTTGAAGGCCAAACCAAAACCAAATTAGGTAATAATGAGGTAATGGGTATTGTAGATATTATTTCCGGCGAAATGCTGAATAATTATCTGGAGGAAAATCCAAAACAGGCAAAACTTATTATTGGTAAAGTAATTCTCGCCGCGCAGGCAAGAATTGCAGCAAGAAAAGCCCGTGAACTTGTTCAGCGCAAAAGTGCGTTTGGCGGTGGTGGATTACCTGGAAAACTTGCCGATTGTCAGGAAAAAGATGCTTCCAAATGCGAATTATACCTTGTAGAGGGAGACAGCGCCGGTGGAACTGCAAAACAGGGCAGGAACAGAGGATTTCAAGCCATCTTACCATTGAGAGGAAAAATTCTCAACGTGGAAAAAGCATTGGATTACAAAATTTTTGACAACGAGGAGATAAAAAATATTTTTACGGCTTTGGGTGTTATGCCGGCTGAAGATAAAACTTTAGATACAGCAAAACTTCGTTATCACAAGATCATTATCATGACGGATGCCGATGTGGATGGAAGTCATATTACGACTCTTATACTCACTTTCTTTTTTAGAAAATGTTTTGAATTGGTGAAGGAAGGATATATCTATATTGCAACACCTCCTTTATACCTTGTTAAAAAAGGAAAGGAACAACGTTATTGCTGGAATGATGAAGAAAGAAAGGCCACCACTGCAGAATTTGCAAAAGGTGGAAACGAAAGTTCAGTTCACGTTCAACGATATAAGGGTTTGGGAGAGATGAACGCAGAACAACTTTGGGAAACAACAATGAATCCCGAAACAAGAACATTGCGTCAGGTAACTATCGACTCCGCAGTAGAAGCTGATCATGTATTTTCTATGTTAATGGGAGATGAAGTTCCACCGCGCAGAGAATTTATTGAAGCTCATGCTAAATATGCGAATTTGGATGTGTAATTAATATTAAAAAAATAATCAAGCCACGAGTTTGCGAATTTTAAAATTCGTGAATTCGTGGCTTTTTTTCATCCGTGTTGTAGGTTAAATATGTAGCCACGAATGCACAGTAGTAGTATAGGTTAATTAGAGAGTTTTTAATTAATAGAAGGTTGTAACAAATAAACAGTCGAATTAAATGAGGTCGGTTTCTACATGATTATTTTACAGCACCATGCTGTGGTGGTTGAAAAACGCAACCGCTTTGTATAACAATTAAATCCATGAAAAAATAATAACCCCCGGCTTTAGCCGGTGGGAATGCACGGCCCCCGAAATGGGCTTTAGCCCAAATGAGTATTTTGAATTAAACAGTAATGTTTGATGGAGGTGTGCTTTAGTTCCAGTTGTTCATTTAGATTAAATTTTATCATTGATGCTCCTTTTGGGCTAAAGCCCTGCTTCTCGTACCATTTGCATCCCTCCGGCTAAAGCCGGGGGTTATTGGTGTTTTTGATTTGAAATAATTTATTTTGTTTTAATTCAACAACTTATTATCAATATAAAATTCTTGTAACTCCATTAAGACTTTATTAAGATTGATTTTTGCATGATGTTTTCACCTTCGCCATACTGTGGTTGGTGAAAAAACTACGACGTATTAGAATGTTTATCGGAAACTAACGCTGGAACTTTTGTAAACCCAAAGAAATAATAAATAACAATCAAAAAATAAAAAATGTTAATCGGAACTCAACCCTGTAAACTTTTGCTAACCCAGAACCGAAACATGTAGTGATCGACGAAGGAGATCTACTACATGTCAGAACTTATAACCCTATATTAAACCCCATCCGTATCGACCAGGGATTAATATAAATTGATTCCGCAGAATGCAGCACATCATATAATGCCATGATCTGAAAACGTGCATTATTACTTATCTGATAATTATATCCTGCACCGACAAAAAGAGCAGGAACAGCACCGGTATATTCTCCGAGAGTTACATCTTCAAAAGTGAATTTGTACCATGAATATTCATATTCGGCATGTGCGAAAATTCCGAATATCAGATCGTATTGAGAAAATATGCGGGCACCCATTACAGTTGCCTTATAATCGTAGAAATTGTAAACATTATAATTTTCACTTAAATATTGATAGGTGAATCCTACTCCTGAAGTAAGGTCTTCTGTAATTCTATACCCCACCAATGGCGAAATTTCTATAAAAGTGGCATTGCCAAATTGTGCACTTACGTTTCCACCCACAATAATTTTATCCTTCCATTTTTTTTCAGAAAAATCTTCTGCTTCTGCATCCTTCTCTTCCTGCTCAATAGTTTGCGTCTGAGCAAAACTTTGTGCTGTTACAAAATAGCATAGAAATGACAAAAGCAATATTCGAATCTTAATTTGCATAGCTGTTTAACGGATTTTCCCTGTGTAAAATTAGATATTTTATGTAAAGCAAATGTCATAAAACCACAATTATCGTTCCTTATTTTAATGCTTTACTAATCAGATGAGGTGATTCACACGAAAAATCATGAACTTTGCTAAAAACACGTAATAAACCAATGGGAACACCTCTATCTTTAAGCTATAATCAAAACCTCATGACATTTTTCAGGAAGATGAAGATCCATTGGCGGGTGGTCCTCTTTTTTATACTGCTCATTTTATTGCCTTTTATCCTTTTTTCGGCTCCAACCAACAAGTTTTCAGCAAGAAATTTCGTTTTGCTTTTACCGGCAGATGATACTATACCTGAATTTGTGGTTGTTTCCACTCCGGATACATTAAAAGAAAATTTCACCGCAATTTATTCATCACTTACTTTTGCCCTTGATAGTATACCGGCGGATACCGTTTCATTAACTGCTATTCCCGATGCTCAATTAAATCTCGGGCTTGGTGCGGGAGTTCCTGTCACACTTAAATTCGCTCCTTATCCAATGGCACTTTTGCCACAAGAAATAAAGGTAAAACCTGTAGATGACGACATTTTTGAAGATTGGCATTATGGAAATATCACCTTTTTGATCGATGCAGTAGGATCAGGATTTGACGAATTGGTAATAAACGACTTGCAATATTTAATTGAAGATAATGATCTTATGCCCGGTATAAATTATATTGTGGATGCAGATACCTTTTTAACCGAAGGACTAACCGGTGTTGAATTATTATTTTCTATGAATTCCATTCCAACCGACACCGTTATCATTACAATAGATCCCGATGATCAAATGCGTATTACCGGAATTCCCGGTGAAGCAGTGAATTTAATTTTTCCACCAAATGCATCCAGTCTGAGTTTGGATGGAGTAAATATACGTGCTGCAGATGATGCAATTTATGAAGGATTGCATAGTGGTACTGTTCATTATACAATTACTTCCGACGATATTGTTTATTCAGGATTTATTATCCCAGATCTTACTTATGTTATTTATGATAATGATAGTGTTCCGGGGATAAATGCAGTAATTAATTTAGATACTTTTTTAACGGAAGGACTTACCGGAGTTGATCTGCTTTTTGCATTAAAATCTATTCCTTCCGATACCGTAAAAATAACTGTTGATCCTGATGTTCAAATGCGTATCACCGGAATTCCAGGCGAAGCTGTGGAATTAATATTTGCTCCAAATGCATCGAGCTTAAATTTTGAAGGAGTTAGCATTCGCGCATATGATGATACGGAATTTGAAGGTACACATTCCGGATTAATTCAATTTACCATTAATACTTTGGATACAAATTATAATGATCTATTAATTGATGATATAATTTATACAATAATTGATAATGACAGCGCATCGGAAATTCATCTTTCTATTCCTGCAACTTTAGAAGTTACGGAAGGTGATGGAGAAATTCCCGTTGAAATTCATTTAGCTTCCGTTCCAACGGATACTGTTTTTATAAATGTGATCCCTAATCTGCAACTGCGACTGGCAGGGGCTCCGGGAGAATTATACCAATTGGTATTTCCACCAAATGGAACTGCATTGAATCCACATATTGCTATTGTGAAAGCATATGATGATTTGATCTTTGAGGGAACACATTCGGGGGAAGTTAGTTTTGAAATAATTACTACTGATGTTGATTATGCTGCATTCTCCTTAGATCCATTTGAGGTAGTAATATTTGATAACGATCTTGAGCCGGGTATTGTGATAGAAGATACCACTTCACTGGCAGGAACTGAAGGCGATAGTATTTTATTTTTTAATGTTGTTTTATCAAGTATACCATTGTCAACGGTTACTATTAATCTTCAACCTGATGATCAATTGGATCTTGGTAAGGGGCATGGAACATTAGTTTCTCACAAATTCAGAGGCGACAGTGCATTAATTGCAAGATTAGTTGATGTATTTATTTTCGATGATCCATTTTATGAGGGTTTGCATATTGGAACCATAGAATGTAGTATTATTACAGGAGATACTATTTATTCTGCATTCACCATTCCTGATATTATTGTTGATATTACAGATAATGATGGAGTTGATATTGTAGAATTCGATCCTACCCAATTTAATATCTATCCTACTGTTTCTTCCGGTATTGTTCAATTTGAAATACCGGATTTAACAGATAAAATTACTTTATGGGTTTATAATAATGCCGGAAATTTAGCTGCAACACGATCTGTCCATGCAAATTCAGGTTCCGTTGATCTTAGTGATCTTCCATCCGGATTGTATACCATCACCACCGAAATTAACAGTAAAAAATATTACTGCAGAATTAGTATTTTGCGTTGATAAACTATTTGAGTATTACGCAATGGTTGTGTTTCGGCACATGGTTGTGGTTTTTAACCAATTGCAGTTGGGCGAGTAGTTATTAATCCGGAATTAATCTTATTTACCGGCATATCGAAAACTCCCGAATATAAATTGAATTTTTTTTAGCTGGAATGATAAAATAATATTCCATTGAATATTATATTACCACAAGCCGCGGAGTTGCTCCAAGAAATTCTTGTTGGAACTATACTTTAATTATTGCTTAGCATTCATAGGTTCATTTTGATGTTGAAACATCACCTTTAAGTTTGCCTCGAAATTGCCAAGGCAATTTCGAGGTAAATATCACCTCACACATTGACCTTCGTCACCTTTCCCACATGCACAAAAATTGAAATTTGCATATAAACCAACTGCTATGCCTCTATACCAACAACTGGGAAAGATCCCATCCAAACGCCATATCGTTTTCCGTAATCCTGAAGGTAGACTGTATAATGAAGAACTTGTTGGCACCCAGGGATTCAGCAGTTTATCATCTCTTGTTTACCATATTTATCCCCCAACAAGAGTAATTAAAACCGAAAAACCATTTAGTGTGCAACCCAAAATTGCCATTGAAAATAACATGCAGATGTTGGGTTTTAATGGTTTTGAAATTCCTTCGGAAGATGATTATATACAAAGTCGAAAAGTATTATTTGTAAATAATGATCTCCATATTGGTCTGGCATCACCCGCACAGACTTCCGATTATTTTTTTAAAAATGCTGATGCGGATGAACTGATATTTGTTCATCAAGGAGAAGGAATATTATCAACCATGTATGGCGAAGTTGTTTTTGAAGCACACGATTATTTAATTATTCCCAGAGGAACCGTATATAAATTGGAATTTGAAACTACCGATAACAGATTATTATTTATCGAATCTTTTAGTCCAATAGTTACACCAAAAAGATATAGAAATGAGTTCGGACAGTTATTGGAACATTCACCTTTTTGTGAACGCGATATTAAACGTCCTGAAAATTTAATTACTATTGATCAGGAAGGAGAATTTGAGATCATGATAAAAAAGAAAGGTCAGATATTTCCTTATACCTATGCAAATCATCCATTTGATGTAATTGGATGGGATGGATATCATTATCCTTACGCATTTAATATTCATAATTTCGAACCTCTCACCGGTCGCATTCATATGCCTCCGCCAATACACCAGAATTTTGAAGGAAATAATTTTGTGGTGTGTTCTTTTGTTCCGCGTATGTATGATTATCATCCGCAGGCAATTCCTGCACCTTATCACCACAGCAATATCGATTCCGATGAATTATTATATTATGTGGAAGGAAATTTCATGAGTAGAAATAATATTAAACCCGGACAATTTACTTTACATCCTGCAGGAATTCCGCATGGTCCGCATCCGGGTGCAATTGAAAGAAGTATTGGAAAAAAAGAAACACAGGAATTAGCAGTAATGATAGATCCTTTTAAGCCGGTTATGATAACGCAGGCAGCAGTTGAATTGGAGGTGGATGACTATTATTTGTCCTGGGCGGATAAGCAATTGACAATTGACAATTGAGAATGGTGCCTTGAATTATATTTTAAACTTAAATTTTTAATATGGAACATTTATTATTAGAGAAAAAAGATATTGAAAAAAAACAAATTGAAGCTGTATCTCAAGATTTTCTTCCTTTGATGGGTACTGATTTTATAGAATTATATGTAGGTAATGCAAAACAGTCGGCGCATTTTTATAAAACGGCATTTGGATTTCAATCGCTTGCCTATTCAGGCTTGGAAACCGGGAATAAGGAATGTGCAAGTTATGTTTTACGACAAGGTAAAATTACACTGGTGTTAACTACCCCTTATAATTCCAATTCATTAATTGCAGATCATGTAAAAAAACATGGGGATGGAGTTAAAGCAATTGCATTTATGGTGGATGATGCACAATATTCTTTTGATCAAACCATTCAGCGAGGTGCGGAACCATTTATATTTCCTTTCTCAAAAAATGATGAAAATGGAACGGTGCAAATTTCCGGAATAAAAACCTATGGTGAAGTTGTGCACTTATTTGTTGATAGAAAAAATTATAAAGGAGTTTTTTTACCTGGTTTTGTGAAATGGGAAAGCGAGTATGATCCAACTCCGATAGGACTGGAATACGTGGATCATTGTGTTGGGAATGTTGGTTTGGGAAGAATGAATTACTGGGCAGGTTTTTATGAAAAAGTATTGGGATTCACGAATTTGATAACCTTTGATGACAAAGATATATCAACGGAATATACAGCGCTTATGAGCAAGGTAATGGTAAATGGAAATATGCGCATTAAATTTCCGATCAATGAACCAGCACAAGGAAAAAAGAAATCGCAGGTTGAGGAATATCTCGATTTTTATGAGGGAGAAGGTTGTCAGCATATTGCAGTTGCAACTAATGATATTGTTTTTACAGTAAGTGAATTGCGCAAACGCGGCGTGGAATTTTTATTTGTACCGGGAACCTATTATGATACTGTTAAAAATAGAGTAGGAGAGATAAAAGAAGACCTTGCGGTATTAAAAAGTCTGGGAATAATGGTGGACAGAGATGAAGAAGGATATTTATTGCAGATATTCACAAAACCTGTAGAAGATAGACCTACCATGTTTTTCGAAATTATTGAACGCTGTGGCGCAAAATCATTTGGCAAAGGAAATTTCCAGGCTTTGTTTGAAAGTATAGAAGAAGAGCAAAGAAAGAGAGGAACACTATAATTATTAAATAAAATAAATCCAAATATTATGTATATCCAACAAATTTATACCAACTGTCTTGCACAGGCAGCGTATTATATTGAGAGTGAGGGTGAGGCGTTGATCATAGATCCGCTTCGTGATCCGGAACCATATATTGAACTTGCAGAATCGCGAAATGCAAAAATCAGATTTGTGTTGGAAACGCATTTTCATGCTGATTTTGTTTCAGGACATTTGGAGCTTGCACGTAAAACCGGTGCTGTAATAGTGTATGGACCTGGTGCTCAGCCTGATTATCCTGCAGCAATTTTAAAAGATTATGATGTTATTGATCTTGGAAAAATTAAGGTAATGTTATTGCATACTCCAGGGCATACCGTGGAATCAAGTTGTTTCCTTTTATTTGATGAAAAAAATCAGGTGAACAGTGTATTTACCGGTGATACTTTATTTATTGGTGATGTTGGTCGTCCTGATCTGTTAAGTGGAAATCTGGATGCTGAAGTACTTGCAGGAATGTTATTAGAATCGCTGAATAAAAAAATAAAAGTATTGCCTGATAATACCATTGTATATCCGGGACATGGAGCCGGAAGTGCATGCGGAAAAAATCTTTCCACGGAAACATCTTCCACTATGGCAATTCAAAAAGAAACTAATTATGCATTGAAAATTGAGGATAAAGAAACATTTATTAAAAAGGTAATTCAGGATCAGCCTGCTGTTCCGGCTTATTTTTTTAAGGATGCGAAAATTAATGTTGTTGGTTATGATACTTTCGAAAAAGTGTTGGAACGTTCATTAAAACCATACAGTTGTGAAGAGTTAATGATAGAATCTGCAGATGGTGCCATTTTGTTAGATACAAGAAATAGCGAAGATTTTGCTAAAGCTTTTATTCCCGCATCAATTAATATTGGATTAAATGGTGAGTTTGCGTTATGGGCTGGAACTCTCCTTGAATTTAATAAACCGTTGATATTGATCACAGAAACCGGCAAGGAAGAAGAAACAATAACACGTCTTGCCCGTATTGGATACGAGAATGTGTTGGGATATTTAAAAGGTGGAATTGACCAGTGGAAAGCTGAAAAAAACAAAACTGAAAATATTAAAAATATTACGGTTGATGAAATGGCAGAATTGATGGATACCGGTAAATATGCATTATTGGATGTGCGTCGACCATCTGAAGTTGTAAAAAACAAAGTATTGGAAGCCCACCATATTCCTTTAAACGAATTACAAGGTCAAATTGATGTATCTATTGATCCGAAGAATAAATATATTATTTATTGCGCCGGAGGTTACAGAAGTATGATGGCTTGTTCTATCCTTAAAAGAGAAGGAATTAAAAATGTGATCAATGTGAAGGGAGGAATAAATGCCATTCTAAAAGAAAAGCCTGATCTTGTTCAACAAAGTGAATTGGTTTAAGTTAAAGGATATCTTAATTTTACCTCCTTGTCCAAAAACAAGGAGGTTTTTTATGAAATTGCGTTATCCAGTTTTACTTGTAGTATTTATACTTTCGAATATTTATGCTTTCAGTCAAAAGGTTTCTTTTGAAGGTCTTAAAGACATAAATGGCACTCAGCTCTATTTTAAAGTAATAGGTGAGGGAGAACCACTTCTGATCGTTCATGGTGGCCCGGGACTCAACCACAACTATTTCTTTCCGCATTTAGAATCCCTTGCAAAAAAATATCAATTAATATTTTACGATCAGCGTTCTGCAGGACAATCAGCTTTAAATGTTAAAGCATATATGACGCTGAAAACATTTTCAGAGGATATAGAAGCGATAAGGATTGCGTTTGGAATTGAAAAAATAAATATTCTTTGTCATTCCTGGGGTGCATTACCTGTAACTCAATACGCAATAGATCATCCCGATAAATTAAAATCCATTATTTATTGCAGTCCCATTCCATTGAGCAGTAAATTGGCAATGCAATCCAATCAGGTTGGAATAGAAAAAACCACAAGTGCCGATAGTTTAAAACGCGCTCAATTAATTGCTTCACCCGGATTCCAAAAGGGGGATATGGCAATAGTAAATGCATTGATGATGTTATCGTTCAAACAAGTTTTTTGTGATACAACAAAAATGCAAAAATTTGATCCACATTTACCGGATAATTATTTGGTGGCATCACTTTCCCTTGCCGGTCTAATGCCCGATATGAAAGGCTATAATTATTATCCAAAATTATCCGCTTTAAAAGATGTGCCGGTATTAATAATTCATGGCAGTTGCGATATTGTAGTTCCTGAAGCTGATCAAAAAATTAAAGATGCACTTCCCAATTCTACCTTCATCATATTCGAAAAATCCGGGCACTTCCCATTTATTGAAGAAAATAAACGTTTCAATAAAACTGTGAAGAAATTCCTTAAGGGGAAATAGGAAGAAGGAAGTAGGAAGTAGGAAATAGGAAGTAGGAAATAGGATGTAGGAAATAGGACTGACATAGGACATTGGAAATTGAAAATAGGACTGGATTAATTTTGTTTGGAAAATTAATATAAGTTTTAAAATTTGTAACTTAGATTATTATCAGTGGCGAAGATAAATTAAACAACTTTCGTGGGTCAAACTCATTACTCATTACTCATTACTCATTTAATGATTAATAAAGTTTTGAATTACACTAATTTCAAACCCGGAGCAAAGGTTACCAATGATACAAACTGCCCACTGCTACTGCCCACTGCTACTGCCCACTGCTACTGCCCACTGCCCACTGCCCACTCTTCTATTCTCATGAATTTATTAATTTTACAAATTAATCCTCCGCAATGGAATCCGTCATCAACTACTTCGCCACCATCCCCGATCTTCATCGGACCATAATTTTATGGGGAGGATTGTTGTTTTTTTATGGATTGGAATATTTAATTCCTTTATTACATTTAGAATATAAAAAAATTAAACATGCGGGGGTCAATATATTTTTTACCATCACTACTATAATTGTAAATTTTGCACTAGCATTCTTAATCGTGAAAACGTCTGATTGGGTAACCTTACATAAATTTGGTATATTATATATGCTTAACCTGCCATTAATATTTACAATTATTACAGGTTTGTTATTGATGGATCTTATCTCCGCTTATTTCATTCATTTTATTCAGCATAAAATTAAATGGATGTGGAAATTTCATCTCATTCATCATGCAGATCAACAAATTGATACAACCACAGCAAACCGGCATCACCCCGGGGAAAGTGTTTTCCGATTTGGCTTTACGTTGTTGGCAGTATTTATAATCGGAGCACCGATATGGATGGTATTTATGTATCAATCGATTTCTGTTATATTGTCGCAATTTAATCACGCAAATATTTCGCTCCCAAAATGGTTTGATAAAACAATGAGTTTTATAATTGTGTCACCAAATATGCACAAGGTACATCATCATTATGTTCAGCCTTATACGGATTCTAATTATGGAAATATATTTTCTATTTGGGATCGAATTTTTGGAACATTTAAAATACTGGATCCCGATAAACTAATATATGGAATTGATACGCATATGCAGCCGGAGGAAAATTCGAGAATTGGCAACCTTCTAAAAATGCCTTTTCAAAAATATCGATCGCCGAAAGGGAGTAAGTTTTCGGATAACGAAGCGACTTGAGGCTCTCACTTTTTCAGAACTAACAGCTCCGAATCCACAGAGTTCCCTTCGGGTAACACTGTGGGGACACTCATGGGATGGAACACTCAGAACCGAAACATGTAGTGATCGACGCAGGAGATCTACTACATGTCAGAACCCAGAACTCAGAACCCAGAACGCAGAACCCAGAACCCAGAACTCAGAACTCTACTTTTTTATCATCCGGATCCCTAACCCCATCAGGAGCCTTATCAATTTCTATCGTATCCGCATCCTCCGATTGAATATTAATTGTTGCACTTGTAACATTAAATGTTGTGCGACGATTTAACTGATGCAGAAATTCAAAATCCTCCTTGTTACTTTTAAAAGTATTGATAAAGGCATCATTTAAAACAGTGCCCTTTGGTGCTGTTTTGGCGCTTGGCAAAACTTCTTCTGAAGTTAATGTGCTTGGAGTACTTTCACCAAAACCTTTTGACGATAATCGGGATTTATCAATTCCTTTTTCTATCAGGTATTCTACAACACTGTTCGCTCTTCCTCTACTTAATTTCTCATTGTATTTATCATTACCACGGGTATCGGTGTGTGAATTTATTTGAATATTAATACCGGGATTCTCGCTCAACAGTTTTACTAATTTATCCAGTTCGGGAAAAGATTCTGCTCTGAGTGATGAATCATTATAATCGTAATAAATATTTTTTAGTTTTATTTCTCCGCCCTTTTCTGCTGTTGCAACCGGAATTTTATCCAATACTACTTCAGCATATAATTGAACAGTATCTCCCGCTTTTCCACGTAAATTTTTTGTGGAGATAAAAGTGGTATTATTAAAAAAACCATCTTTCATTCCCGTAATTTTATATTCCTTCATGGAGTCCACCTGCACTGAAAATTTACCATCCTCAGCAATGTTAAATTTTCCCAATAAGGTAAGCAAATCGGGATATGCAAGTGTGGCAATCGATTTATTTAATACGATGGTATCCAAAACTCTGCTGTTCACATCCATGGAATCTTCATACACTTTTTGTTTAACCATTCCATTTAAAACATATACCGCAGGGCGCAACTTTTTCTTTGTTTTTACAAATTGATAAATATCGTCATCACCTTCTCCACCTGTTCTGTTCGAGGAGAAATAACCCGCCATTAATGTATCGCTGTTCTTAAACTTATTTTTATTCAACATGATCAATCCAAAATCATCAGCACCGCTATTAATGGGATATTCTAGATTTTTAATATTGCTGAATTTTCCATTTTTCCATGATGCAGAAAAAAGATCCAATCCGCCAATTCCCGGCTGTTTATCACTCGAAAAATAAAAGTTTCCCTCTGTATCAAAATAAGGAAAAACTTCGTTGCCATCTGTATTAACTACTTGTCCTGCATTAACTGCCGCATCCCAACCTGCGTCGTTGCGTTTACTTGTATAAATATCACTTCCACCAAAACCATCTAAATTAGTAGCAGCAAAAAATAAAGTTTCACCATCCGGCGATAAACAAGGTGTGCCGATATTCATTGTATCCTCAAAAAATGGAAGTGCTATAGGTTCGCTCCATCCGCCATTAGGTAATGCTGTGCTTAAATAAATTCCGCAATAATCATCTATTTTTTTATCCCCACTTCCGCACCTTGTAAAATAAACTTCCGTAAAATCTTTATTAAAGGCAGGAGTTCCATCATTGTATTCCGAATTAAACGGTCCTTCAAATTTTTCGGGGGCAGTAAATGTATTTATATCCTTAATTTGTGAAATAAATAGGTCATAAAATTTATCATTCGTCCATGTATCCGTTTTTTCACCACTCGATGCAGTTCTTGATGATGTTATCAGCACTTGATCCTGTTTATATAATACAGGATTAAAATCCGCATCAGCTGAATTTAATGCTGTGAGATTGGTTACATAAGTATCACGTTCATACTCGTCATTTTGATTCGACATCCATGTTAAAGCTTGTTTACTGGCATTTAACTCAATTGTTATCTCCGGACGGCGATAGGGTTCTTCATTTAAATATTTTTCAAATTCTTTAATTGCATCAATGTATTTTTCCTGCGCTTTCAACATATATGCATATCGCAAAATTGCATCACTTCCATAATTCAGATCGGAAGCTTTATAATACCATTCTGCTGCACTTTTATAATTATTATTATATTCATAACTTTCCCCTATCTGAAAAGCTATTCTTCCTTTTTCATCCGGTAATTCGGCTTTAGCAAAATCTTTTTGTAATAATTCTGTTGCAAGTGCATATTTTTTAAGATTATATGCCGTTTGTCCGTCCTGTATATTTTCGGCAGTTTCGCAGGAAGCCAAAATAAAACAAACAATTCCCAAGATCAGTAATCTATCCTTCATAAACATCAAGTAAAGTTATAAAACGAATTTTGAGTTTGCTTGGTATCTGTGTTTAAGTTTTGTAAAACTTTGATTTTTGCTAAATTTCAGCTCTATTTACAACATAAATCCACAAAATATGCGTATTTACTTTACACTTTTGTGCTCTGTATTCCTTTTGTATTGTAAGGCGCAACCAAAGCCCGGTGCTGTTTTGATCGCAGCAGGCTTTACCGAGCCGGTTGATATTGTTCACGCAGGCGACGATCGATTATTCATAGTTGAACGGACCGGGAAGATCAAAATATTGTTTCCCGACAGTTCTGTAACTACTTTTTTAGATATTACCTCAAACGTGGGATCAGAAGGAGGTGAGCAGGGCTTACTGGGACTGGTTTTTCACCCTGAATATGCCACAAACGGCTATTTTTATGTGAATTATACCGATTTGTTGGGAGATACCCATATTTCGCGATTTTCAGTGAGTGGTGCCGATCCGGATGTTGCGGATCCATTTTCTGAGTTGAATTTGATATTTTTGGATCAACCGGCGGCCAATCACAATGGGGGTGATCTCAATTTCGGGCCGGATGGCTATTTATACATTTTTATGGGTGATGGTGGTGGGGCAGGACATAACAGATCCCAACAGATCATCGATAATAAATTCGGAAAAATTTTGCGTTTGGATGTTGATGGAGGAACACCTTATACAATCCCATCCGATAATCCTTATGTTGGAATTCCGGGTGATGATGAGATATGGGCAATTGGTTTGCGAAATCCATGGCGATGCAATTTTGATCGTTTAACCGGTGATCTGTTTCTTGCAGATGTAGGTTCTGAAAGTTGGGAAGAAATTAATGTAATTAAGTCCGACACCGCCGAATTTTTTAATTTCGGATGGAAATGTTATGAAGGAAATATGTTGCGGCCCGGTCCTCTTTGTGATACTATAATCGCGGATTTTGATTTTCCGGTTTTTGTTTATCCGCATGATATAGATTCGGGAGGATTTGCAATAACCGGAGGATTTGTTTATCGCGGATCAGAATTTCCGGATCTTTATGGAAAATATATTTTCTGTGATTATGTGAGTGGAAATTTTTGGACCATGGAAGAAAATGCTTCCGGATTTTGGACAACAGAATTCTATGGATATGTAGTTGACCATATCACTTCTTTTGGTGAAGATGTAAATGGTGAATTATTTGCCTGTGTAAATCAAACCGGAAATATTTATAAAATAATTGATAACTGCGAAAGTTTTAATTTATCTGCTGCAATTACAGATGCATCTGCATCTACTATTAATAATGGCGCTGTAGATCTTATTTTGTCGGGTGGGCAATCACCCTTTACATTCAATTGGAGCAACGGTTCTACCACGGAAGATATTTCTTCTTTATTTGCCGGTGAATATAATGTAATTGTTAATGATAATATCGGATGTTCAAAATTATTAACCACAACTGTCGATAATTTATGCGGTCCGGCCACTGGAATTATTTCCACTCCATCCACAAATTCCGTAAATATTAATTGGGATGATGTTGGTTCGGTTGGATATAGAATTTTTTATAAACCTGTAGGTCCCGGTTCTTTTACTCAAATTAATACCCCTGTTTCCAATATTAATATCAGTGGTTTAATTCCTTCCACAAATTATACCTTTAAAATAAAAAATAAATGTCCCGGAGCTCCGGGAATTTTTACAACAAATGGAAATTTCACCACTCTTCCACTAAAAAATGATGGAGGAGATGTTGAAAATTCTATTATTATTTATCCTAATCCTGCTAATGATATAATTTATTATAATGGATTAACAGAAATGAATTTAATTTCAGTTTCTGATATAAATGGTAGAATTGTTAAATCACAGGTTGCAGAAATAAATGGCTTCATGGAAATTGCAGATATTGCAGCGGGTATTTACATTATTAAATTCAAGAGTGAGTCCGGTGAAATGATATACAAATTCGTTAAGAAATAAATAATTTACCAAAATACTTGTTTACTAATATATTTTTCTATTTTCGTATCGAAATAATATTTTAGCTCCTGACTCCCACACGACATTTAACTCACTTTAAAAGACAATTTTATGCAAATGAATTTACGAAAATTATGCGCACTTACAGCTATTGCACTTTGCGCTCACATCTCTGTGAATGCGCAGGTTGTGGAACATCCACACATTGACCTCGAACTAGTGCCTTCACCTGGTTTTAATTCCCCTGTTGACATTGCAAATGCAGGCGATTCAAGACTTTTCATTGTGGAGCGCACCGGTTATATCAGAATTTTAAATACCGATGGAACCAGCTCTTTATTTATGGATATTGATGCGAAAGTAAAATCATCCGGTGGAGAGCAAGGGCTTTTAGGATTAGCTTTTGACCCTAATTATGCTGCGAACGGATACTTTTATGTGAATTATACCAATAATACAGGAACAGGAAATACTGTTGTTGCAAGATATACGCGCAATGCTGTAAATCCAAATATTGCGGATGTTGCGAGTGAGGTCATAATTATGACCATCGTTCAACCATTTACAAATCACAATGGTGGAAATTTGGAATTCGGACCTGATGGATATTTATATATCGGTACCGGTGATGGCGGAAGTGGTGGAGATCCGGGCAATCGTGCACAGGATATCACTGATCAAAAATTAGGTAAGATGTTGCGTATTGATGTCAGCTCACTTCCATATACAAATCCTGCCACAAATCCTTTTATAGGTATTACCGGTGATGATGAAATTTGGCAATATGGTTTAAGAAATCCATGGCGTTTTTCTTTCGATAGAGAAACAGGTGATCTTTGGATCGGAGATGTTGGACAAGGTGCATGGGAAGAAGTTAATTTTCAACCGGCATCATCAACAGGTGGAGAAAATTGGGGCTGGAGATGTTATGAAGGAAATGCGGTTTATGATGGTGCAGGTTGTGCCGGTGCAGGTTCATACGATTTCCCGATTTATGTTTATAATCACACTTTTGCTTTAGGAGGATATGCAATTACGGGTGGTTATGTTTATCGCGGAACTCAATATCCAGGTATGGTTGGATATTATATTTTCTGTGATTATGTTTCTGGTAATTGGTGGACCACAGTTTCCAACGGAGTAGGTGGATGGACATCAGTGAAAGAACCATTTACACAAGATGATATTTCAACATTTGGAGAAGGTGCTGATGGAGAAATTTATTGCGCTTCTTTATCCGGCGGAGAAATTTATCATGTTGTTGATGCATGTGGTGATTTTGAACTTTCCACTTCTGTTACTAATGCAAATTTTGGTTTAAATAATGGAGCGATCGATCTTACAGTAACCGGTGGAAATGCTCCTTTTAGTTATGCATGGAGTAATGCTGCAACTACAGAGGATATTTCTTCGTTAATGGCAGGAAGTTATTCTGTAACGGTTACAGATGCCATAGGTTGTACACGTTTAGCGACCGTAACCGTAAGTTCTGTATGCGGACCACTTCCATCCATCTCAATAACCGGATTAAGCTCAACAACTGCAAGTTTCGATTGGATTGATGAAGGTGTTGGAAGTTATAAAGTACAATACAGACCAGCTGCAGGCGGCGCATGGACAAATTCCATGGTTGCAACAAGTAATGTTACCCTTGCAGGACTAACTCCGGCAACTGCTTATAAATTAAAAGTGAGTTATACTTGTCCGGGTGGAACTAAATATTCCAAAAGCAAAAATTTCAGCACACCTGCACGTTTAGGAACAGAAGAAATTATTGCTCCCGAAATTATTCCCAATCCTGGTTCAGGATTATTTAATGTTTTAAATCTTGACAATAAAACAACTATCCGAATATTCGATATTACCGGCCAACTCACCGGCGAATTTTCCGGCCAAACAAATGCAACATTAGATCTGACAAATTATGCAGAAGGAATGTATTTTGTGCAGTTTGTGAAGGAGAATAATGTGGTGAGTGTGCAGCAACTGATTATTGCGAGATAAGGGAGATAAATTATTCATTTTTAAAAGCTGCTTCCATTTGGGGGCAGTTTTTTTTTTGACCTAAAATGTCCTTGCAATTGTAAATTCTCCGCCTAAAAAATAAACCTGGAACCCTGATTAGTAGGGACATTATTATAGAAAAATTTCAATGAAAAATTCTACGCTAACCCCGGGTAGGGGTGGCATTATTTTAGAAAAAAGTAAATGAGAAATCACGGTAACCCCGGTTAGGGGTGGCATTATATCCCACCCAATAAATAAGCACATCTACTAAAACAAATTATATTTAATGTAGTGTTTTTAAAATATCGTTTTTGCAAATCAATTACGTATTTTGTGTTATGGGATATAATGCCACCCCTTTCCGGGGTTAAATTCCTTTACTATTGAAGGTTGTACTATAATAATGTCACCCCTACCCGGGGTTTACTTTTTCGATCGCAGAAAATATTAATCGGGATTACAACTCATTCCACTAATAGCGGGCGTACTATCTCATTCCAAACCCCATATCCCTTCTCATTCATATGTAATTTATCATCATAAAAATAAGTAGTATCCGGCCGTCCATCGGGAGTAAGCATTCGCGAATAAATATTTGCAAAGGTGATATTACTTTGTTGTGCTGAATAAACTGCAACCATAGTATTAAATGCAATAATTTTATGCATCATATTTATTTTGGAGGGGCTCGGTTTCAAAGAAATATATATAATGGGAACATCTGTATATTTATTTCTGATGACAGAAATTAAATTCACAAACCGCGAGAAAACAATTTCGGGGGATATTGTATCAACCGCAGCAAAATCATTTTCACCACAATAAATTACGATCTGTTTTGGATCGTATTTTAATATCACATCATCGGCATAATTTATTACATCCTCAAAAGTAGAACCGCCAAATCCCCGATTTAAAATTGGATACCCAACAAAAGCACTATCCAATTTGATCCAGTTTTTTATCGACGAACTTCCAATAAACAGAATCGGATTTTGAGGCAACTGACCAACAGTATCCACCTGACGATAATAATTGATCTCCGGATCAAAATTTCCCGACGCGGTCATTTGCCCCGATACATCTCCATGAATTCTGAACAATAAAAAAAGACTCGCTATTTTATATCTTATATTCTTAAATAATTTCATCATTTTGTGTTTCACCTCTAGACCAATAATAAACGGATGCTATGAACTTATAATTTTAGAAAGGTAAAATTAATTAAAACCCTAGACCTAACATCTTTTGGAACTTTCACCTCGCAGGTTAGAAAATCGACCTACCAGGTTTTTTTTAACCTGTGAGGTCTGATTTTCGGGATGGAGATCAAGAAGCTTCATTTTGCCATAAATTTAGATCTCATCTTGCCGACCTTCCAGGTTAGAAAATCGACCTTCCAGGTTTTTTTTAACCTGGCAGGTCTGATTTTCGGGTTGCAGTGAAAAAATTTCATCTTACGCTAAACTTAGATTAAGTCCTGCCGACCTTCCAGGTTTGGGAAACCTTGAAGGTCTACATTTTTTAACCTGGCAGGTCTGATTTTCGTGATGGAGATCAAGAAGCTTCATTTTGCCATAAACTTAGATTACATCCTGCCGACCTTCCAGGTTAGAAAATCGACCTACCAGGTTTTTTTAACCTGTGAGGTCTGATTTTCGGGATGGAGTAAAAAATTTCATCTTACGCTTAACTTAGATCACACCCTGCTGAACTTCCAGGTTTGGGAAACCTGGTAGGTCTACATTTTTTAACCTGGCAGGTCTACCAAATTTATCGTATCATTGCGATATAATTACAACCATGGGATTAGCCAAAATTGAAGATTTTACCATACGGGAAAACAAGATTGCCCAATTTGCCAAGGCATTGGCGCATCCTGCTCGTATTGCCATTCTTCAGCTATTGCTGAAAAAACAAACTTGTTATTGCGGGGATATTGTGGAAGAAATGCCCTTATCACAATCCACTGTTTCGCAGCACCTTAAGGAACTAAAAAATGCAGGTTTGATCAAGGGAACCATCGATGGGGCCAAAATTTGTTATTGTATTGATGAAATCGTCTGGGAACAGGCACAGCATTACCTCGTGGCGCTTTTGAAAACGCCGGTTCAGACAAATAAATGCTGCTGAAATGATTGTACAAATATTAGCGTAATATTACGATTGTATTAATTTATAAGAAAAACTCAAAAAAAAATGTCACCAATAAAAGTTTTATTTCTATGTGTGCACAATAGTGCAAGGAGCCAGATGGCGGAAGCTTATTTGAAAAAATTTGGAGGTTCTGCCTTTGAAGTGGAAAGTGCAGGATTGGAACCCGGAAAATTAAATCCTCTTGCAATTGCAGTGATGCAGGAGGATGGAATTGATATTTCAAACAATCCGACAAAAGATGTTTTTGGAATGTATAAGGATGGAAAATTATTTAATTATGTAGTAACAGTTTGCGACGCACATAATTCAGAACGTTGTCCTGTATTTCCGGGAATTACAACACGTATAGGTTGGGAGTTTGATGATCCTTCCTCTTTTACAGGTACACAGGAAGAAAAGTTGGAAAGAACACGTGTCGTAAGAGATCAGATAAAAGCTTCGGTTAAACAATTTATTCAGGACAGAAATCTTTAATAAATGAAACGATATCTTGCTGAATTTATTGGCACTTTTGCTTTGGTATTTTGTGGTACGGGTGCAATAATTATCAACGAACAAAGCGGTGTTATTTCTCATGCAGGAATTGCAATTACTTTCGGATTAATTGTTATGGTAATGATATATGCTGTCGGAAATATTTCCGGTGCGCATTTTAATCCTGCGGTGACAATTGCATTTACTGCTGCAAAAAAATTTCCACTCGATCAATTATCACAATATATAATTGCGCAGGTTGGTGGGGCCGTACTCGCTTCATTAATTTTAAAATTTCTTTTTCCCGAAAATATTTTATTGGGAACCACACTTCCTTCAGGAACTGATTTGCAAAGTTTCGTTTTGGAAATTATTCTCACCTTCTTTTTAATGTTTGTAATAATTAATGTTGCACATGGTTCTAAAGAACAAGGCATGTTCGCCGGACTTGCAATTGGTTCCACTGTTCTATTGGATGCCATGTTTGCCGGACCAATTTCCGGCGCATCCATGAATCCCGCCAGATCATTTTCCCCAGCTTTAATTTCAGGAGAATTCTCGCATTTATGGATATACCTTACCGCCCCAATAATTGGTGCTCTCCTTGCAGTTTTACTTCATAATATCCTCACAAAACCAGATGCAATTAAATTGCAGTCAAATTAAATGAAAAAACTTTTAATCAAAAATAAGTTGGCATTTATTTTTCTATTAATTTGTATTACTGCAATATCAAGTTGTATTCTATTTAAGAATTCTGAAAAAATGAATTATATCATTACCTATCCGCTTGCAATAATCGGTTGGGTCGTGTTTTTTATTTTGGTGAGGAAAGGGAGAAGGTTTGAAGTTAAGAAGGATGATTTGGAATAACATTAGCGTAAATTAATTAGCCGGTAAGTCGGAAAGTTCGATAAGTAAGCGGGAAGAGATTTTAGGGGGAATTAAAATTATAATTCCTATTGGTGATTTTTTAGGCCACGAAGGGACAAAGAACACAAAGGTACACGAAGAAGATTTCGTTGGAATAAAATCTTAATTTCCTATTGATATTTTTTTAGGCCACTAAGGCACAAAGAACACAAAGGTTACACGAAGAGGTTTTCGTTGAAATAAAATTTTAATTTCTAATTAAAAATAAATTATTTCCTATGGCTTTTCGAGTGATATTTAATAAATTTTCAATGGAATGAATTCGTTCAGGGTTGTCACCGGGCCTCATCAGGTGGCTTTAATATCCCTTGTGTGCAGCCACAATTAATCAAATTTTCAAATGATAAAAGAATTGAGCGAAAATCAGCGCCACCATCAGGAAAAAATTAATATTTTAATATGAAATTAATTAATAATTCGGTAGAATAATTTCCAATTTAGGTGTGGCGCCTTTTTCGCTCGGGGTGGCAAACACTAGGGATATTTAAGCCGACTGATGCAGCCCTTGATTTTTGGTGCTACCTTTTTATCAAGAAAAAGGTAGCGAAGTTTCATGCGAACGATTACTATTAATTCAATCCGAAAATTTTCTTAAATAGATTTATTAATCAAAGTTATATTAATTAACTTTCATAAAATTGGATTCAAATGTTTCAATGTTACAGACTCACCACTCGCTATTCACCACTCACCATCTTACTTACAAGAACAACAACAATCAGTCAATGCAATATTCCACAATATATTCGTATGTAATCCCACTATCACCATTTCCGGTTCAATGGAAATTGCAGAATTTAATGGAACATCAGTTATAGAACTCAAAGGAAATCCAGGAACACAACCTAAAAAATCGGCAAAGGCAGTTTGTGCTGTTTGCAGATGATTAAAAATAACGGTTTGTAGTGCTGCAGGCATGGGAGCCGGCTGACACATGCGTGAATTTGCATGTGCTTGTGCCGCACCAATATGAATTCCGAGAACATAAAGCGACATTAAGGTTGATCCATTGCCACAATTCAGGGTGACTTTTTCCACTGCTGCCTGAATATCTTTAATAACAAATTCTATTTCTGCAACACATTGTGCATTTGTAAGAGAAGGAAGTTTTGCAATGAGTGCATCAATTTTAGCAACATCATAGGGAACACATTTAACAACTTCTAAAGCAGTCTTAGCATTTTTAATTACCGCTTGCATTGCCGCAATAGAACCCGCAGGAACTATTGTGGGTTCATGCGCCGCTCTCGCCCACGCTGAACCCAATCCTCCAACGCCCGCGTAAAATGTGCTGAGTTCTCTTCTGCATAAAGTGGAAGGTGTTCCTGTCACGGTAGTAGTTGTTGTGGTAGTTGTGCTGGTACCGGTGCCTGTAGCTGCTCCTACAGTAAATGTATATCTCGACTGCACTACATATTCGTTTTTCATATAAGAGCGCACTTCATAAGTGCCCTCAGGTAATCCCGGAAAAGGCATGGTTCCCGATTTTTTACCTTCCGTATAAAACCAATATGATGATTGATCATCTTTAAAACCAACAGGTGCAATTGCGATCCAGTCGTTTCCATTGCCCGGGAAATTAGAATAATTCACATTTATTTTTTCATTCGCTGCATACTTTGTTTTTTCTGTTTCGGCTTTCATTTTATCGGCAGCAGATGCATATCCCACCGTAAATTGATATCTACAACGAACAACATATTCATTCTTAAAATAACCCCTCACCTCATATTTACCCTCAGGCAATCCCGGAAATGGTACTGTTCCGCTGCTTCCACCACCGGTATAATACCAGTACGACGATTTATCATCTGCAAATCCAACCGGTGCAATCGCAACCCAATCGTTGGTATTACCCGGAAATCCCGAGAAATTTACTGTTATCGGTAGGGTTGGAGCTACAAAAAGACTTTGGGTGGATACACTTTGAGATCTAATGGAATTCGAGAATCCAATAAATAAAAATGCAAGCAGGAGGGTGTGGTGCGGTTTCATTGTGCTGATTATTTAAACTAAAGATAAGTTTTTATTTGAAAAAAATGCATGGAATAGGGGTTCAGACCTATTTGTTTAATGTGTTAAAATTGGGAATCAATTAGTTTAATAGTCAATCTATAACTTGACAGATATGTTGTAAGGTAAAGCTATTTATTTGCTCAAAAATTTTGGAATTAATGAAGGACTGTTTCACAGAAATACAAAGTGGAAATAAAGAATTATTTTTAGGTCTATGAAAATGATCGTATATTTTTTTGGATTTTATTTGATGTGTGCAAAATGTATTGCTCAGGTTTATACATTGGATCCATTATATGAATGTGAAACAATTGAACTCAAGAAAGGAGGGGATCTGGAGTTGTATTCCATCGATTCTTTTACACGAGGGAAATTTGTGATAGACCTCGATAAAATGACTTTCACAGATCCCGTAACTATTCTTTCGCAGCCTGAAATTATCGACATTAAAAAGGTCACTAAACTGGAAAATAACCTGATACAGATCGATCTTAAAAAAGATAACCGATACTCACCCGATCTTTATTATTTACAGCTTGATTCAATGGGTGATCCATTATATCTTCAACAATCTGAAGTGATATTTAAAAATTATACCAGTAATCCGGCTTCTCTGATATTGCACTCTGAATGTACAAGAAACTTAATAGTGGAGATTCCATATACTGCAGGCGACCCTGCACCTGATGTTGCATTGAAGAAAGCTCTTGAGACTGCAGATTTTACGGATGGGGATAATTCATTTCAACTTGAGCATGGATACCTTACCTGGACATCGGGTAAAGGAAAAAATGCGGTCCAAAGTAAGATCAGGATCGATAATGCATACGTCTCAACAAATTCTGATAAATATTACATACAGCTCACGGGAAAAGATAATTTCGGACTATCTTACAGTATTGCATTTTACCATTCAAGGAATGGATATCCTGCATATAATTATATTTTTTTTGAACGAATTGAGAATGGCAAGTGGATCGTGATGCAGTGTTTTTGAAAGGAAATTATTGAGGTAATTTGATCAATAATTGTGTAATTATCTCTATAATAATTCAATAGACGCAGATACGAAAACCGCCTTGTAACTTTCGCCATAATATTTAAAGATTTAGAATTTATCCAACAATACATATTTCAATGATCTACAAATATTGTTGCTATTGAATGGGCAAGTTATATTGTTGATTCCGCCAATTTATTTAACTTTCCGGTAAAATCGTTTATTATGAAAATGAGCACAATTGGATGGATCGGATTGATCATCGGGGGAATCGGTGGACTAATAGGGTTGATCGTGGGCATCATGGCTGATCCTTTCGAAGGCTACATTGTTGGAGGTATTATTGTATCCATATTTTTTCTTATTTATTGGTTTTTTATACGACCCACGATCACCGCAAACCGTATTTTAAAAACTGGAGAGCAACGCAATGGGAAAATTTTGGAAGTATGGGACACAGGTGTCACCATAAATAACGATCCACAGATAGGAATGTTGGTGGAAGTTTCGGATAAATACGGGAAGACATATCAGACAAAAACAAAAATGGTTATTTCCAGACTGCAAGTAGCTGATGTGCGCCCCGGGCAAATGGTGACGCTGCGGGTGGATCCACAAAACGAACAAAAAATTGCAATAGAATCCTTCGGTATATCAGGAGGTGTAAATTATACCCAAAATGAATATGAAGACGACTTAAACCAAATTCTTGTGCAGATCGATAAAGAAAATAAAGAAATTTTATTGTCAGGCATTTCTGCAGAAGCAAAAGTTGTCGGTTATTACGACCTGAATATAAAAGTGAATGGCGACAACCCGATGGTTATGTTATTTGTTGAAGTTTATCCAGGCCTAAAAGCACCATTTTTTGCAGAGGTAAAAGGGGTAATTGCAACACAGTCGGTATCGAAATTTCAGCCGGGTAGTACAATTACTGTTAAATACGATCCGAAAAACTTAATGCGGGTGACGGTGGAGAATAGTTGAGATTGATTGTTGAATGTTGTGGTGAAAGTTTTCCTTGCTAGTGAACCAAAAGAAGTGTTTATTAAATTCTCATTTAAATGCAGATTTACCTTTGAAAATTTAAAGATTTCCATTGTATAAAAGTATAGTATTATATTCTATAAATATAGTAAGTATTCGACTAAGGTATTTCATTATTTGATATAACATTACCTTGAAATGTAAACGTTATTTTTTTGCCATTGGATAATATAAACCCCATTGTTTTATAAAAGTGTCCAGTATATTTTAAAGCGAAGCAAGCTTTGAATGAATAGATTGCCTCATTGATAAGTACACCTCTTGGATATTCGCAAATAATATGTGGATCAGTGGTCCATGTACTTTCTATCCAAACAGTATCTAGCGCAGTATATTTAAAATATTTAATAAGGTCATATTCAAACGTTGCGGTTAAATCACCTAAATTATGCTTCAAAGAATCAGTAACAAATCCGTATGTAGTATCAATAAATTCAATGCAGTCAGGCCTATCTACTTCACCAGCAGTTTTTATTTGTGAAAAACTCAAGTTCATGTAACTTACTATAGATATAATATTAATGAGTAAATATTTCATTCAACAATCAATTTATGCATAAATTTACTTCCATCAATAACTACTTTTACAAAATAAAATCCATTAATAAATTCCGAAACATCAATTTCAGTTTCACCTGATTTAATTATCATTTGCAAAATATTTTTCCCTGATAAATCGCATATTGTAATGTTTGATGAAGAATTTATATTGAATTGGGTATTAATTGAAAGGATTATTTTATCATTTGCAGGATTTGGGTAAATGGAAATAGCATTTTCGTTTTTTATCCCATCTAATCCAACTCCTTCATCCACAATTTGATTGCAATTATTATCCAGCCCGTCCAGTATTTCAGGAGCACCTGGATAAATTAAAGGATTGGTATCATCACAATCCGTGCTGTCAGATTGATAATTAGCCAAATCGAAAAAACATGTTGAAGTATCAATTAATACATTTCCAAAATGATCTCCGTCTTGATCATAATAAAGAATAAATTGAGGTAAATCATCATCGATCAGTATATTACAATTATCATCCAAATGATTGCAGAATTCATTTGCACCCGGATTAATTAAAAAATTAGCATCATTGCAGTCAGTGCTATCACTGGAGTAACCCGGTGCAGTGGCATAACATGTTAAAGTATCAAAATCTGAATTCCCGAAGGTGTCGTTATCATTATCAGCATACATTGTAAATATAGGAAGAGCATCATCTATAAATCCATTGCAATCATCATCAATATCATTACATATTTCTGTATTAAATGTACAGTCAGGGAAAAGTTTAATTATCCAAAAATCTCTATCTCCAATACCTTCTTCTGTTTTATCTACTGATGCTCCGGAATAAGACCAGCCACTAATTAAATAATTGCCTTCAGGTGTTTGCTGAGCAAACCAGCCTAAATCACTCTCACTTCCTCCAAGTGTATTTTGCCATTCGATAAGACCCGTTGAATCTAATTTTATTATCCAATAATCATAATAATTATTACCATAAATATCAGCGCCCGTATAATTATTTTCTATTTTATCACCTGTTATACCAGAATTTGAATAACCACCCAAAATAAATCCCCCATCGCTGGTATTTTGAATTGATTTTAAATTATCCCTCTTACTTCCTCCAATGGTATTTTGCCATTCGATATTTCCTAATGAATCTAATTTCACTACCCAATAATCTTCAAAACCAAAATTCTCTTCAGTTTTATCACCGGAAATTCCAGAATAGGAGTGGGCACTAATTACATATCCATTTCCATTAGTTAATTCAATCGACGTTAAATAATCCCAGTTTGAGCCACCAATAGTATTTTGCCATTCAATGTTCCCTGATGAATCCAGTTTAATTATCCAGAGATCATATGACCCTAAACTGGCTTCTGTTTTATCCCCGGAAATTCCGGAGGCCGAATATCCACCTAAAATATAACCCCCATCTGCTGTTTGTTTTGTTGAGCATAAATAATCCAGACTTGTTCCGCCAATATTATTTTGCCAAATAATATTTCCAACACTATCTAATTTAATCACCCAATAATCTGGAGCACCTGAAATGGAAGACTCCGTTTTATCACCTGAAACATATGATTCAGAATGACCGCCTACGATGAAACCATGATCATCCGTTTGAGAAATTGAATACAGAAAATCATCCTCCCACCCACCTATTGTATTTTCCCACTCAATATTGCCATTGGAATCAAGTTTTACAACCCAATAATCATAATAATTCCCCAAAGAATCGGCACCTCCTAAATGATTTTCTGTTTTATCACCTGAAATATCAGAATTGGAAATGCAACCCAAAATATATCCTCCGTCAATAGTTTGTTGCAAACCCTCAATGCCTTCACCTTGATCACCTCCAATTGTATTTTGCCACTCGATATTATAATTAGAATCAAGTTTTATTACCCAAACATCCCAGCCGCCAATAGTGTCCTCAGTTTTATCTCCCGATATTCCTGAAGACGAATTTCCGGCGAGTATAATTCCACCATCGAATGTAATTTGAGAACACTTTAACCAGTCATATCCGCTTCCCCCGATCGTTTTTTGCCATTCAATTTCTGGAGCCTGCCCGTAACCACGAGTCATGCAAAATAGTAAAATGAAGTATAAGCTTTTCATGGAGTGTTTCATGAATGTAAATTTAGGAAAAGGATCGGTAGTTCGGTATAATTTTTGCCAAAATCCTTAAAACACACAAATGAAATTCTTGCCGCTTTTATTCTTTTATTTTATCCGGGTTATAAATGCATATGCTCAACCGAATATTGAAATTTCGGTTGATAGTTCTGAAGCATGGAAATTTAGCAGAGCTGAAGATAATCACGCATTCCCTAAAATCATTTATTATGATTATCAGATTGGAGAAGTTCCATTTGGAAAATCATTCAAAATGAATTTTTATATGAAAAATATTTCTTCTGATCCAATTGAAATTGGCCAAATGTATTGGGGAGAAGGATTTATTTCTCCAGAATGGGTAAGTAACAACAGAATTTTACAATCCGGTGAAACAGGACATTTTATATATACCTTTCATTCACATGCGATGCCCGGTAACTTTAATAAAGCTGGAAGAGTTTCGATTAAATACCAGAATGAATATTACCACATTAATATTATTTTTCGAGGAAAACAACTTGAAAAATCAAATCCTCAAAAAGAGAAAGATGGGGATATTCCAAAAATAAAATGGGATGACATGGATGGATATGATTTTGGGGATGTTCAGTCCGGAATACCGATCTCGCATAAATTTTATTTTTTGAATTGTGGAGCCAGTCCATTTGAAATTAAAAACGTTTGGTTTAACGGCCCTCGAAATTGGATCACAGGAGAAATTCAACCGGGTGAAAGAGGCTGGATCGAAATTCATTACAATCCACATCTAGAAGGTAATTTTCGGAAACAGGTTGAAGTTTATTTTATTGATTTCCCTCAAAAAATTCCTGTTTATTTTTCAGGCAATACAGTTTTAACTCAAGGTTTAAATGAAGATCCATTCTACTTAAACATTTTTGAATATGCTGAATTACCTGAAATTGAATGGATCGACTCTCCGGTTTTTGATTTTGGAGATATTTTGATCGGATCACCGGTAACTCACTATTTTAATTTCATCAATCGGTCAAATCATGCTATAGCGATCTCAAATGTGTTAGGTGGAAGTGAACCGATTGCGAGAGGTTGGAAGCAGGAAATTATTCAATCTAATGATACAGGATGGGTTAAAATGGAATTTTCACCTGCCAGTCCTTCACGGTGTTTTTACAAATCAATTCATGTTTATTTTGAAAATTATCCCGGAGATCAAAAACTTTCAATCGAAGGAAGAGTTGTAAAAATTAAATGGCTGGACTCAACGAGAAATGAAACCTTTATAACATACGATTGTGGTCTGATTTCCAAAAAAATATATATTCATGATTTTTATTTTGTGAATGAAGGAAATGACGTTCTTTCACTGAATGTGCAGGGCGGTGGTGGTGGTGGAATTTGGAGAGTTGCAAATTCAAAGGTTATGCCCGGTGATACATCTTACATTCGATGTGAATATTCTCCATCTGGTGAAGGTCAATTCATCAAAATTGGAAATGTTTGCCTAAATACCTGGGACAGTAAATGGAAACTAATTATGAAAGGAATTGTGGTTGAAGAACAAGTCGATTCTATTGCCATCAAATGGCTTGATTCGCTTTATTATGATTTTGGTCAAATACCGGTTGGAAAAATGGTACATCATGATTTTCGGTTTGTAAATACAAGTCTTGATGTTTTGTCAATAGATATCAGGCAACCCGATGGCGGCACCTATTGGTACGCGAATAAATATACGAACATTTTGCCGGGTGATACCGTTGCTATCACGGCTGAACACAGACGGTATATTACTTCAAATATTCAATCCACGAACGAGGCAAGGATTTCAATTGGAAAAAATCTACCTCAAATGGTTTTGTATAAATTGACAATAAAGGGCATTACTGTCGAGGAAATGAAAAATGAAGATTAACCCTTTTTATATAATCAATTATAACAAAATAGACTAATAAAAGAATTGTGAGTCAAAGATGAAAAAGACAAGGAGGGTCAATTGATATGTGATGTTGCAGTTGGATTAGATTAATTTTATTTATTGGAAAAACAATTCGTAATAAAAGTTTGAAAGTATATTTAGACTAGAAAATGCCAAATGTTTCCCCTAAAACTAAAAAACCCTCACAAATCATCGATCTGCAAGGGTTTTTTCATTAGTTGGTGATCCCGCTGGGATTGTATCTATTGCTATCTTTTTCTGCAATTTGCTCTGTAATGCCTATAAATATTGATTTTATATTTTCTCATAAAGCAATATAAAGTATAATAAAGAACGAAAATGAATCAAATGTTTCCCCCTTTGTTTCCCCCACTTTTTATATCTTTGCGTCTTAAAACTCAATTATGCCGTCAGTTTCAACAGTTCTAAGGAAAGACAAGATTAACAAAAAAGGGAAAGCTCCCATAGCTTTTTTCATAATTAATAATAGAAAACTAACAAAAGTGGCTACAGGGATCATGATTGATCCGAAATTTTGGGATGAAGGTAAGAGCCAAATTAAGAAAGGTGAAAAGAACAGCGCCCGTTTTAATGCCTATTTGGCTTCAAAACGCTCGGAGATCATTGATTCTATTTTTGAATCTGATACTAAGCCTAATTCCCTCTCTGAAAAGCAATTGAAGGATAAGATTTACGGCAAAAAGCCGATCAATTTTTTTGAGTTTGGAGAAAATGTTTGCAAGGTTTACCATGAAGCGGGGCAAATCGGGACTTACCACAAGAGTAAATCTATTTTGAACAAGGTAGAGGACTTTTTGGGAAACAAGATATTAAATCTTCAGGATATAGATGTCCAGTTTTTAATGAGATATGAAAAGGATTGCCGGACGAGATTAGAAAATAAAACAAATACGGTTCACAAGGATTTCAAATTTTTAAGGAAAATGTTCAATGATGCTTACAGGCAGGATTTAATTGAGCACAATCAAAATCCATTTCTCAAATATCAACTTAAACAGGAAAAGACAGATAAAATATTCTTAACCGAAGATGAACTCTCAAAAATTGAAAACCTGGCATTAAATGAAGGAACCCGTATGGCTTTGCACAGGGATATGTTTGTTTTTGCATCTTATGCTGGAGGTCTCCGTGTTTCTGACGTTTTACAATTGAAATGGAAAAATTTTGATGGTACACACCTTTTATTGACTATTAAAAAAACCTCAGAACAATTACAAATTAAATTACCAAACAAGGCCATGGAAATCATCAATAAAAACAAAGAACCAAAGGTTGATCCCAATTCTTACATTTTCCCAATCCTTGACCAAAATCTTGATTTAAAGGATCGAGAGAGTTTAGATAGAGTTATTTCCGGTGCAAATGCATATATCAATAAGAATTTAAAGGTAATAGCAGAAAAAGCTAAAATAAATAAAAACATAAGTTTTCATACTAGCAGGCATACGTGGGCAACCAGAGCTTTGCGATTGGGCGTAAGTATCGATAAAGTTTCTAAATTGATGGGACATGCTCAGATTAGAGAAACTATGGTTTATGCGAAAATTGTAAATTCAGAATTGGATAAAGCTATGGAGGTTTTTAATTAACAATGGCCTATTCATTGAGTCAAATATTTTCCACAAGAGAGCTTTCATTAATCATTTGGATTGCAATCGGTTTATTGATAGGGTTATATAGTAAAAGCTTTAGGTCTTTATTAAAACAACTTATATTAACATTCTTAAAATCCAGAATACTACCAGTATTCCTGTTGTTTTCAATTTATACTATATCACTAATTTACTTATTTGGTATGTTTCATCTTTGGGATATCACACTATTAAAAGATACCATATTTTGGTTTATTAGCGTAGCCCTCCTTTTGTTCTTTACTATAAACAATGCAAAGAATACAGGATTTTTTAAGAAAGCATTTATTGAAACTTTTAAATTAACAATCGTCATTGAATATATTGTCAATTTATATACTTTTAACTTAATTGTTGAATTAATGCTCTTCCCGATTTTACTAATTATGTTTATCATTCCTGTAGTAACGGAAAGTAATCCGAATCAAAAACAATTGGGAGAGAAAATCAAATCTTTGTCTTCTTTTTTTGGACTAATCATATTTATAATAATCATTATAAAATCCGTTATAGAATTTAATGTGCTAGCTTCAATTAATAACATATATTCTTTCTTGTTACCACTTATAATGACAATGCTGATATTACCTTTCCTTTATTTTTTGGCTTTGTTTATCAATTATGAAGAATTGTGGACACGTATTAAAATTTTATATAAATATCAGGATTTGTATTTAAAAATGAAAACCCCTTTGTTTTGTGTTGCATTGTTCGATATCAACAAATTACAACGGATTAGTAAAAACTTGAATAAGCAAGAAGCTTATAATGCTAATAGTATTAGAGAATATTTTCGAAAAATATCAAAATAACTTCATTTACCCCTAAAGTAATTAATGAAATCTTAAAAAATCAATCCCTCTCCGGCTCGTTGCGAATATTGAAATACCAAACGAGACCAATTCCTAAAAGAATTAAGATAATTACGATTATTAGCCATTTAGATGATTTCGGTGGAGCTGGGGCAATTTCAGTAGAAATTTGCGGAACTAAGTTGAAGTTGTCTATTGCTGATGTTATGTCTATCATTTTTTTACAATTTTAATATTTTCAGAATCAATTCTCATTATAAGATAATTATAGATTGCCCGACAACTTTTTCCTTCATATTCTTCATAATGAGTCATAACGTTTAAAGAATATCCTTTCCCATTAAGAAATTGCTCATGGAAGATTGATTCCAGTTTGCCTTCCATCAATTCTGTCAGGATTAGTAAGTTTTTATGCAATGGTTTGTCTACAAACGATTTTTCTATACGAATTTCCTTCGCTTTTTCATTATTGAATCGAATTCTGTTTTCACCATTTGCGAAAACTTGATTTGATCGTAAGGCAATAAATGCTTCGCCAGTATACGGATCGATTTTTTCTATGCTTCCCATAATACAAAATTAGAGAGTATATTTATATGAATTTACATTAAATCAAAGCAAATTAATGTGAATTGACGCATAAAAATCAATTAATTCAAATTGATACATCTTAATTTAGATTTAAAGCGCTTTGAAAGTATGTAGTTGGTGTTTTAAATTATATTGATTTAGTATTCAAATAGTTGATAACTGGTTGTTGTATACATACTTAAATAATGGAATATTCCGTATCTTTGAAAACAAAGAGTGTACAATTAAAAGGCATAAAAAGAATAAAATTTATAGATAAATGAAAAGTATATTACTATTGAGAGCCTGTGGGCTATCTGACGAGAAACAAGAATGTGATAATATTAAGTCACAGGCTCAATTATATGGATTGGAAGTTCATGACCATTGTCCAAAAAATAATGAAGAGCTATATTCAATCCTTAACCAAGGAGTTGAGTTTGACTACATCTATTTAAGTTCACATGGCAGTGCTGAAGGATTCGGAAATGATTCAGGAACTATTGATTCTTCCTGGTTTGATTTCGGAATTGAACTTTGTGGTTCAGCATGCATGAATCCAAACTGTGTAGTTATGTTATCATGCTGCCGCGGAGGATTAAATCAAGTTGCTTATGATCTATTTTTTTGTTGTCCAAAAATAGCTTTTATAGTTGGACCACGACAAAGCTTGTTTCCACATGATATGCTAATTAGTTTCAATATTTTACTTTATAATTTAGAACATAGAAATATAGATCCTTTAATTGCGTGCGAAAAAATTAAACTGGCGACAGATATTCGGTTCATTTGTTTTGATCGCTTAGAAACGGAAGTAGAGACAGGATACCTTATGTATATAAAGAAATATGATGAAAGCGCGACGGAAGATTTAAATGTTGCAAGAGAAAAAGCTAATGAAGAATTAATTCCAATTGAGACTTATTCAAATAATAAATAACTTACAAAACAATAATCATGTTCTTTCAATGGAATTATCATGATTCGCCTATTTATAAAAGCAAAAGTTAGAAGTATAATTAATATGTTCAGTGTATTAGTAAAATTAATCTGTTTACCTTCAGATTTGAAATTTCATATATAATATCGCCAAAATGGATAAAGATGTTTGCATTGAGAAAATATGCTTGTTGCCTTTAAATGTCAAATTAGAACAAAAATCAGCATCACAATTATTAGCTGAATCTTTATATTATATTTTTTCCGAAACTATATCAATTGAAGATATAAAGACTCATTTGAATAATGCTCCACACCTCATTGATCACTGGCTTGAATGGTCAGATAATAAAAAAGGCTCCGGCCTCCTGCTCATTATAAGTGAAACACAAAATTTTGTTAGATATGTTTCTGCAAACGGGGAACTACTTTTTGAACATGGTTTTCAAAATAAGACAGATGCTTGTTCTGAATACATATTGAGGGAAATTATCGAAATTCTATCTAAGGGAATAGAACACAACCCACAATTTGACTTAGATGTGATAATAAATGCCTCAGTGGAGATTGGGAATTTGATGCAAGGAGCATTAATACCCGAAAGTTCACATATGCTTTATTATGCTGAAGGCTTAAGCCAAAAAATTATAAACCATATTTTGACAGCTCGATATTTATTGAACGGTTACCAATTAGGTATTGAAAATAATTTGTTCGAACCTAAAGTTGATTTTGGATCAATAATAATATTAACAAGGGCTGCATTGGAAACATATTTAGCTTTAAATTATATCTTCATTGCTGAAAACAATCATTCGCTCCAAGATTTTCGATATTTATGTTGGGACCTGGCTGGATATCTAGAAAGAGCTAATATGCCCGCAAAAGTTGACCATCATAAGCAACTAAAAGAGGATGAAGCTAAACAAATTGAACTTATAAGGAATAAACTTTTAATTAATGGTATTTTTCAATCTTTAGGGCCCAAGGTGCAAAAAAAGGCTTTAAATGGTGAATGGCGATTAACACTGGGTTGGGTAGATTTAGCAACCCGTGCAGGTATTAATGAAATTTATTTTAGAAACCAATACAAATTTCTTTGTAATTATGCACATGCCAGTCGACTTAGTGTTATTCAAATTCAGCAGAACAAAACTTTTATACAACAAAAAGAAATGGCGCTTTTTACTGTTAATACTCTCATCGTGGTATTAGCAAAACACATGTATGACTATATTGAAATTATGCCCGCATTGAATGTACTTAAGGTCAAAATGAAACAATATCCAATTATATTATTTTGGAAAAAAATCGGGGAAAATCTTCGTAGTTAATAAAATATATTATGGGATGATTATTAATTAAAATGAAAGCATTGATAATTTAAATAATTTATGAACGAAAATCGAAACTCAATCCACCATCAAAGTATGGTAAGAGACCAAACTTTTAAAGAACATCCTATTAAAAACCATGAGACTGAGAATTATTCAGATTATGATGTTACCGCAAAATATTATGATAGCGCGGATTTTACTTTTGATGGCTCCTTTTCCATGCTCATATACTGCAAAGCCTTACTCTCAAAATTTTCCGAACTTACAAACAGCCAAATCCCAAAATTTATCGATTACCAAATAAGTTTTGTATCTGATAAAAAGCAGTGGCTCTACGACATTGAAAAGTTGATTGAGAACAATCCTGAGCGGATAAATAGGATCAGGCCAGAATTGCATGATTACTTAACGAAGCTTATACAAGCAAAGATAGCTTCAATGGATGCTTCCCTTGTACCAGGACCGACAAAACAATTAACATGGAAAGGACCTGAGATTGACCTTATAGAATTAATTACAGCTCTAACACAGTCGAAAAGAATAGTGAATGAAAAGGGTGAATCTATCCGCACTGAAGCAATTGAATTTTTTGAATCTGTTTTCCATATTAAGCTAAAAGATCCTGAAAAAAAGCTATCGCAAACTAAAGGAAGAAAAGAAGGATACAATCATTTCCTTGATCGTTTATCTGAAAAATTCAAGGAGTGGGAGCAAAAACGCTCTAAGTAACCCTTATTTACCAAGGGTTTCAGAAAACCTTTATAGACTCCTTTATAGACTCTATATGTGGTCGGTATTCATGTGCGCAATTTTGCTTTGCCTTTCATAGGTAAAATCAAAATTTAAAATCATGAATGTAATAACTATAGAATCCGAAGCATTTGAACAGCTAATTGGCAAGATCGATGCTCTCCAGGCTACCTTACTAGAAAAGGAAAAACAGCCTAAAGAAATCTGGTTAGACAACCAGGAATTTATCCAACTTTTAAAAATTTCAAAAAGATCTGCGCAAAATTTTCGCGATTCGGGAATGATTTCATTCTCGCAGATCGGAGCTAAAATCTACTACCGATTATCTGATGTAGAGGAACTTCTTAAAAAGCATTATAGAAAAGCTTTTAAACCAACCAATAAATAATAATGTTATTGGAAGCTTCAAATAACATGACTGAGCTGGGATGGAATGATTTAATTCATAGGCTTCATTCTATGCTTGATATGGAATGGATCAGGCTGGAAAGAAATAAAGCCTATTATACCTCTGAATTTAATAAATCAGGAGCTGACTTATCAAAACTTGAAAAATTATACAACCGGATAAATGAGGAGCAAAATAGAAATCAATTGATCGAGGAATTTCTGATGAGAATAGAAGAACAAAATATGCTTGCAATATTTCAATCATTAGATTTTTGCATCCAATCAGAAAAAATGCGTACTGGAAAAGAACCGGATAATTTTGAAATATATATCAATAAAGTGAACAGAGTTTATAAAACCTACTATTTACCATTAAAATAAGAATCAAATGCTAGATATACCTCACCCAAATCAAAAGTTAACTCCTTCGATACATATTGAAAAATCTCAGGAAAATGACTATTTAACTCAAATATTAAATACACGTGATAAATTAATTAATGCACGTAAAAAAGAAATCACTTTTAGCAAACCTTTTCTTTCACAAAATGGAAATCCTGTATTTCAGATGAATACTATTAATCTGGTGCAGGGCAAAGCCGGAGTATTCAAAAGTCATTTGGCAGAAAGAATGTGTAGTGCCATTTTATTAAAAGGTGATCCAACAGAGGAAATGTTAGGATTTCATGCTGATCCTTCGCTGGATTATACCATTTGTTATGTTGATACAGAAAGAAACCACTGCGACCAATTACCTTTTATGATGCAACAAATTCAAAAAAAAGCTGGCATCCCAATAGAAATTACGCCGGAAAATTTTGATTGCATATCCCTACTTGAAATTTCAAGACAAAGCCGGTTTGAGGCATTAAAACAATACATTGAACACGTAAGGACTAAATATTCCACTCATATTGTTATTATTCTTGATGTAATAACGGACTGCATTGAAAATTTTAATGACACGAAAGAAAGTATGAAATTAATTGATATGATGAATTTATATATAAATCAATTCAATGTAACCTTTATTTGCCTCATTCATGAAAACCCAGGAAGTGCTGAAAAAGCGCGAGGTCATTTAGGGACAGAATTAATGAACAAAGCATCTACTGTTATTCAAATAGGGTTTGAAAGGGATAGTCAGAACAAACCTTTAGAACTAATCAAAATTTCATATCTAAAGTGCAGGACATCACGCAAACATGATCCCTTTTATGCCGAATATTCAGAAATAAAAAGGGGTTTGGTTTTAGCCTCTCAGGAGGTAATAAAATCAAATCTGGCCAAGAAAAGACTGAAAGCAAATACAGAGGCTATCCTAGACTGTTTACCAGATTTGTTAAGATTGCCAATGAATAAAACTGATTTATTTGAATATCTAATGCAGGAATTAGATTGTAAAGAGGGGATTTTAACTACAAGACTTAAGGAAATTATAGAACAGGAAGTGACACTAGAAAATATCAAGGGTGAAGTTTGTCATTTGAAAAAGAAGTCAGTTGACAGAAAAGCGATTTTTTATCTAGAACCCATTAATTCCACCTTTGATAGTTTTACTGATAAGGATGCTTCAAAATGATATTCAAATGCTTCTTTTGACTTTTGCATTTGCAAACCCTTATATAAGCCTTTGCAAATGTCAAATACAATTCTTCTAGGATTCTCTGTGTTTTGCTTAAATTTATGCAGGAAAAGACCAATAAATGCTCTTTCCTGGTGAAAATTCATTTTATGCAGAACCAATCAACCTTTGAAAATCTTACGATCAGCTTAAATAATGATCTCCTGAACTATTGGGATCAGCTTGCCAGAATACATAAGTTCTTTCATGACCCTGACAGATCAAATATTTTGGTATTTGAAATACCATTAGCATATCAGAACAGTTTTGTCACACCAATTGAGACAGCCTTAAAAGTACAAAAGGATATTATAGATACCATCGGACAATTAAAAGGTTTTGATGTTGATTATTATTATTTCCTAACCAATTCATTACAACCTGCAATACGTAATTTATCAGATTTAGTGCAATCAGTAATTGTAGGTAAACCTCCCGAAAATGTTTTGTATAATCATAAAATCTTAATAGAAATATTAAATGATGAACTTGCAAAACTCAAAGATCTTATAATAAAGGGGGCTGGTTATCTTCCAAAACAACAAGAGCAGGACACAATTCAAATTATATTAGAGCATTTTGATTCGTTAGGCAAGGCAGAGGTTAATGAAGTACCTGGATATTTGTTAAAAGGATTGGAGGTTATTCTAAAAACCCCTGTTACAAGTGAAATGTTTTATAAATACTCTCAGAATAAAGGAATTATACTTTTTTATTATAAGTTATTCAAGATACAGGGAATTAAAAATTTTGCAGTTAAAAATTCAGATAATTTAGTAACTCTAATAACCTATTTTTTGCAGAACCAACTTCAGATAATTAAAAAGCTCTTTACAAAAGTTAACTTTTTTGAGGAAATGCTTAAATTTAATTTCACTTTAGCAGAAGAAAAAGAAGGGTTTCAAAACAATCGGGAATTATTTGAGATATTTATAGCAATTGCCAAGGTTCGTGGTTTGCCTCTGACTTATAAAATGAAGAAAAATTTTGTAAGCATATACACAGGTAAAAAATCTATTAATAAATTTCTTCCTTATATAAAAAGAAAGGCCCCAGGATACGCACAATATCTTTTGTATTTAAATAGAAAGAAAAAACAAATGACTGAGCAAGAAATTAAATAGATACAAAAACTATTTTTAGATTTAAATTAATTAATAAAATACACCGCAGTAAGACTGCACAACGCCATTCTCGTTGTAAAACAAGAACTTCCGGCATAAACACAAAGCCCACAGCACATGGCTAACGATTTATTCCGTTGCTTCTTGTTTTACAAGCTATCGTCAGTCTGAAATAGCTACTTTCTTTTTCTTTTTCCGTTTTCTTTTTCTTTTAAAATATCCGTAGCAATATATTCTGCTCGGAGGTGGGATAAATAAAAACCCGGCTCCATCTAGCGACTTTGCCGGGTATCCCCATGAAAACACAAGCTTTAAATTAATTTATAAAAATCTTTTTTGTATACTTTTTTTCTGCGGAAATTAGTTCAACAAAATAAATTCCTTTTGATTCAGTTAGTTCAATTTGTGAAAATTGATTAATTACCTCATCAAAAAAGATTTCTTTTCCCATTATGTCAAAAACTCGAATCTCAGTATCTTTTAATTGCTCATTCAATTTGATATAGATTATATTTCCAAAACTATACACCATTACATTCAAAGTATTTATCTCTCCGACCACTACATTAGTATCTCCAATTCTATCTCCTGCTTTAATACTTGTTTCGCATTTCATTTCATAAGCATAATCATGAATAATTAATGTCTTGGCAGAATCCACAGTTGAACAGCGTATCCATCCGTAATGACGGCATTCATCGCTTCCAATAAAACGGACACCTAAGTATGAGGAATCTATATTGGGAGACCAAAAACCATTATCATAATGCCAAATCCAATCAGAGCTTAGGATATCATAAAAGCCGCTGCCCATTTTTTGATAACCCCAATATTGAAAATCAAGTCCATTATTAATGAGACTTCCCGACTCAAATGCGAATGGGAAATAGCTCGTGCCTCCACCAGCGCCATTGGTGACTGATTCACCAGCAATTTCATTTTCAGGAGAGCCATAGGGTCCGCACCAAAGCGCATGCCTGAATTCATAGTCAGTAGAAAAAGTGCTTGTCCAGTAATAACTTAATTTAAAAAAAGCAAAATCAAAATCACCATCATTATCCATATCTACCCCTGTAGTTTCATCATCAAATTGCAAGACAATATCCGGGTCGATGTCCGTATATATTGCCTGAGCGCTTAAATCAGAATGCATAAGCAACAATACCCCAGCCATTCCGGAATATTGTTGCAACGAAAATTTCCTTTTTCTATTATTCAATTTTTACAATTTTCTTATACACATAAAAAGTTTTCTCCCTATTAGACCACATAAATTCATTGGAATTAATAATTGCTATTTCGGAGCTAAAGGAATATGGCCCAATTGTATTCCATGTTTCGCCTTTATCATATGTATAGAAAGCCCGAGTACCTGAAACATCACCAACAATAAAACCTGTGTCTCTATTTATAAAATCAAATTCATACACTATATCAGTTGGTTCACCTAATTGAGTTGTTTCCCAAGTATATCCACCATCTATTGTTTTGTAAATAAACTCATGACCAACAGTAAACCCAATTGTGTCATCTATAAAATATAAGTCTAAAAATGAACTATTTGGCAAATCGGAAATTCGTACCCATTGTCCCGCCGCATATTTACTACAGATAAATGGGATAATGAAAATTATATAAATTGTAAGTTTCTTCACGGTTAAAACTTTACTATTTTAATGGTTGTTTACATTAGAAGCATTAATAAATCAGACAAATAACATTCAAAAAATTATTATTCCTTTACAAAATACAAACTTGCTTCACCATTCGATGTAATAATTTTCAACAAATAAATACCAGACGTAAATTTACTTACATCAATTTCTGTAAGCGCGGAAACAATATTATCCTTCCACAAAATTTGTCCCGAAATGTTTATGATCTCAATTGTTGCTACATCATAATCTGCATATTCAACAAATAAAATATCCACAGTCGGATTCGGATAGACTTTGATCGAATTTAAAATATTTTCGTTTATAGATATTCCTTCATCTATTAATTGATTACAATCATCATCAATACCATTTGATATTTCTTCTGCTCCAGGATAAATATCAGGGTTTGTATCATTGCAATCGGTGGAATCTAAAACGTAGCCTGCAATAAATTCAAGGCAAGAATTTGTAAAAACAGAGCCATTACCATATCCATCAGAATCAGCATCGATATACCAAGTTAAAAATAATGCATCTTCATCAAAAACACCATTGCAATTGTCATCTATACTATTACAAGGATCTACTAATATGGCAGGATTTATTTCTGCATTTGCATCATCACAGTCAGTATTATTAAATACATAACCTAAAGTATCTATACAGCTATAAATGTAACCACCACTCGCACCGAAAGAATCCCCATCTGTATCGGGATAATAAGCCAAGAGGTTACAATTGACTTTAACTTTGAGACTCCATGCATCAGGTCCAGAAAATGGCCCCGGCTCGCCGTGATGTCCTGTTACATCACCGTCATCTGACAATGCATAGCCTGTTAATAAAATAGAAGAATCGGAAGCAAGTAGGGCGGCATTTGCAAAATCACTTTCATACCCGCCTAAACATCTTTGCCAGCGAATTATGCCAGAAGAATCTAAATTTATAATCCAATAATCACCATGACCCGGAAGGCCTTGATGACCATAAACATCTCCGTTATTATCAGAACCCGCCCACCCGGCTATAGTTATTGAACCGTCTGAATGAGTTAAAAGTTCTTTACCAGTTTCTCCGTGGGTACCCCCTAAGGCTTTCTCCCAAATAAGATCACCAGTCGCATTCAGCATAATTGTCCAGGCATCATTAGAGCCATGAGCTTCTGTAATATCACCATCTGAGGATTCTGCTTCGCCAGTTACCACTAATCTGTTCGGATTAATTTCTGCAACAGCAAATGCAATTTCATCTTCTGACCCACCATAATCTTTTTCCCACAATAAATTGCCTTCTGGATCAATTTTTATAATCCAATAATTTGTGGCAAAGGCAATCTCAGTAGCACCTACTACCACATAGTTTGAATCAGCAATCTGAATTATTTTATAGCCTCTGTCATCACTGTAACCACCATAACTGTTTGACCATTCTGTTTCTCCCTCTGAATTTAATTTTACAATAATCAGGTCTTTATATTCCGTGCTGCCGATATGATCTGAAAAAATCCCGTCATCAGAATTACTATATCCGGTAAAAATAAACCCTCCATCCGATACTTGAATTATTGATATTGCTTCCTCCCCTAAACTCCCACCAATAACTTTATTCCAAAGCAAATCGCCATCAGAATTTAATTTAATGATCCAGCAATCATTATTTCCATAATTAATTCCGACATCCCCGTCTGAAGAAATTGTCCTTCCGCCTATCACATATCCTGAGTCAACTGTTTTTATAATTGAAAGACCTTCGTCATTACCAGATCCTCCATAACTTTTTTGCCAGATAATATTACCATCAACATCAGTATGGACAACCCATACATCATGTTGACCTGCATTAAAAGTAACATCCCCATCTGAAGAAGCAGAGTATCCAAGAAAAACATACCCAGAATCCACTGCCCCGCAAATTGCAAACCCTTCATCACTGTTGAAACCGCCAAAACTTTTTTCCCAAACAATATCTACTACTTGTGAATTACAAACAGTAATCTTGCAAAAAACAGCGAGAGAAATAAGTAATAACCGGTTCATAAACACTTAATAATCAAAGATACTAAATTTAGGAATTAATAGCGTTATGTACCGACACCTGATTCTAAATCGACGTGTTGAATAACCTTTATTGATGTGAGCCATTTAAGGCAGTCTTTATTATAATTTATTCTTTCACAAATTTTCCAATTACATCTCCATCTGAGGTTTTAATTTTCAACAAATAAATACCAGACGTAAATTTACTTACATCAATTTCTGTAAGCGCGGAAACAATATTATCCTTCCACAAAATTTGTCCCGAAATGTTAATGATCTCCATTGTTGATACCTCATAACCTGTATATTCAACAAATAAAATTTCCTCCGTCGGATTCGGATAGACTTCGATCGAATTTAAAATAGTTTCGTTTATAGATATTCCTTCATCTATTAATTGATTACAATCATCATCAATACCATTTGATATTTCTTCTGCTCCAGGATAAATATCAGGGTTTGTATCATCACAATCCGTATTATCCAAAACATATCCGTCAATTTCAAAAAAACAAGTGATAGAATCAATTAAGAGGTTTCCATAATTATCACCATCGGCATCTATAAATAATGTTTGAGTGGGAAGCCCTTCATCTATTTCGGAGTTACAATTATCATCAATATTATTGCAGGTTTCATTTGATAATGGATTAATTAAACTATTAGCATCATTACAATCTAGATTATTTATTACATATCCAGTAGGCGGAAAAATGGTGCAGAAAAAATCTGAATTTAATTCATCTCCATAAAGATCACCATCCGTATCTGCATAATATAATATCGATTCATGAATTAAATCATCAGTATCATCACAATCTGTACTGTCAATTACATAACCTGTTGGCGGAATATCATTGCATATTATAATCTCGATTAAAAGGTCACCAAATCCATCGGTATCTCCGTCATAGAAATAATTATAAAGGGGAAGCCCATCATCAATAATGAAATTGCAATTATCATCAATTAAATTGCAAATTTCGATTGCAACCGGGTTTATGGCTGCATTTAAATCATTGCAATCTGTATTATTTGAAACATATCCAGTAGGTAAAAAACATGACAATACATGGTCGAGATTATTTCCAAATCCATCTCCATCTGAATCAGCATAAAACATAGTAATGACACAATCTTCATCCGGCAATAGTTTAATTATCCAAAAATCGCTATTACCAATATTATCTTCACTTTTTGTAACAGACGTATTCGAACTGCTCCATCCACCAGTGATATAACCACCATCAGGTGTTTGTCGAATGGATAAAGGTCTATCGTAATCACTTCCACCGATCACTGATTGCCAAGTAATATTTCCAACACTATCCAATTTAACAATCCAATTATCATCAACACCTATATTTGCATCAGTTTTATTTCCTGTTACGCCCGATAAAGAATAGCCAGTAACAATATATCCTTTATTAAATGTATATGTTGCAGCAGTAAAATAATCTTCAGAAGTCCCTCCTAAAATTTTTTGCCACTGAATCACACCCAAGTCATTTATTTTTACTATCCAATAATCATCCAAACCGTAAGAATCTTCAATTTTATCTACGGAACTTTCCGACTTAGAAACCCCACCAAGGATATAACTTCCATCATTACATAATTCTATATCGATTAAGACATCATCCCAATTACCACCGATCACTTCATCCCATTCAATATTTCCACTAGCATCAATTTTAACTACCCAATAATCTGAAGTAGGAATTCCGTCTATTCGCAGAATACAATTTTCAGTTTTATCGACCGACATATCAGACTTTGAATATCCAGCTAAAATGTATCCACCATCTAAAGTATTCTTTATACTATATAACCCATCATGACGGTTGCCACCAATAGTATTTTGCCAAGTAATATTTCCTAACGAATCAAGTTTTACCACCCAATAATCAGTCTCGCCCAAATTACCCTCTATTTTATCACCAGTAATTTCTGAGGATGAAGATCCAGCCAGAATATATCCTTCATCTTTAGTTTGAATAATATCATTTAAAATATCAGATGATGTTCCACCAATTGTATTTTGCCACATAATATTGCCAAGGCTGTCTAACTTTAGAATCCAGTAGTCGTAGCTTCCAATATTTGCTTCTGTTTTATCCCCTGATATTCCCGAATCTGAATAGCCACCAACGATAAATCCGCCATCTGAGGTTTGTTTAATGCATGTCGGTTTATCTGTATTATCTCCACCAATAGTATTTTGCCATTCTATACTTCCCAAACTATCAAGTTTTACAATCCAATAGTCCAACAATCCAATATTTGGTTCTGTTTTATCGGCAAAAATATTTGAACCGGAATAACCAGCTAAAATATAGCCACCATCAAAAGTGATATCAATACTATAAAGGTCATCACTTCCACTGCCCCCAATTGTATTATCCCATTCAATTTCTGGAGCTTGAGAGAATGAAAATTTAGTAACAATTATTGCAGATATTAAAAATATATTTTTCACTATTCTTTTATTATTTTTTGAATATATTCACACCCATTATGATTCACTTTAATAATATAAATCCCAGATGCATTATTTCTAAAATCCAATTCTAAAATTCCATTTGATATATTTTGGTTTAAATTAAGGATTTGTATACCTGCAATATTTATTATGGTGATAATAGCAGATCCTTCTAAATTATTTTCGAAATCGATTAGTAGATTTCCGTTTGTTGGATTTGGATAGATATTAATTAAATCACTATTCAGTTCTCCTTCTTTCATCGGCAATGTCGTAAATGTTTCAATAGCTGAAAAATCACTTGATTCAACTCCACAATTACTTCTTACTTTCCACTCATAGGTGGTTGATGGCATTAATCCTGGCAGGTTTTTAAAATTAGATGTTGCTGTTTTTTTTGTCCATGCTCCTGCCCCGGTTACACGATAAAAAACTTTATACGAATCAGCAGTTGGCACATTATTCCAATGAACTTTAGCAGTTGTTGAAGTAATATTATCTGTAAATAATGCTGAAGGAACTTCGCAAATTAAAATTGAATCACCTATTAATTTAACTACCCAATAATCCGTACTGCCCATTGAATTTTCCGTTTTGTCACCTGATATATTTGAAGACGAATATCCCCCTACAACAAATCCTCCATCAACGGTTTGTTCAAGCGTATGTGGCGATTGAATCAAATCCCCTGCACTACCTCCAATTGCATTTTGCCAAATGATTGTTCCAGTGGAATTAAGTTTTAGGATCCAATAGTCATTCCCGCCAATTTTGGGATCAGCTTTATCTCCAGAGATTACCGAACGGGAATAACCACCAAGGATATAACCCCCATCAGTAGTTTGTTGAACTGAATATAAATAATCGGCATCTGAGCCACCAATTCCATTTTGCCACTGAATGTTACCAAGGGAATTAATTTTAACTATCCAATAATCATAATTACCATTGGTTGCATCCGTTTTATCGGCTGAAATTCCCGAATAAGACCATCCACCTAAAATATATCCCCCATCAGTTGTTTGTTCTGCAGAAAATAAATTGTCCTCAGAGCTTCCCCCAATTGTATTTTGCCATTCAATAACACCGGAGGAATTTAATTTTACAACCCAATAATCTGTACCACCAAGTGAATTTTCAGTTTTATCTCCTGCTATTCCTGAATTAGTGTAACCTGCTAAAATATATCCTCCATCTGAAGTCTGTTTTACTGAATTTAAATATTCATCTGAAAATGAACCAATATCATTTTGCCAAACAATTCCGCCTGTTGAATTAATTTTAATAACCCAATAATCAGAACTTCCAAAATTGTTCTCTGTTTTATCACCTGTAATATCAGATTTGGATTCACCTCCCAAAATATATCCCCCATCAGAAGTTTGTTGAATTGAGTGAAGTTTATCTTCCAAAGCGCCACCAATTGTATTTTGCCATATTATACTACCTGATGAGTTCAATTTTATTACCCAATAATCGAAACTACCAACAGAATTTTCCGTTTTATCTCCTGAAATATTGGAGTTTGAATAACCTCCTAAAATGTATCCCCCATCTGATGTTTGCTGGACACATTCAAGATAATCGTCCGAACTTCCACCAATTGTATTTTGCCATTCAATTAGGCCACTAGAATTGAGTTTTACAACCCAATAGTCCTGTGCCTGGTGACCTTCAGTTTTATCTCCTGAAATGATCGATTTGGAAGTTCCGCCCAGGATATAACCACCATCAACGGTTTGGTGGACAGAGTAAAGCTCATCATCGGAGTTACCACCTATGGTGTTTTGCCATTGGATTGCTGGGGCTTGAGAGAAAACTGATGAAGTAACTATGATAACACAAAGTATAGAAAAGGCTTGTTTCATAGGCTGTTTTTAGGAAAGTAAAGATAACTAAAAATTTGAGAACCTAACTACCTGTAGGATAAGCCTTTATAGCCTAATTAATATTATATTTAATGGTATATTTACCTTTTTTCATTGGGTGTATATGGTATTTTATGTATAGTAAAAATAGCAATACGTAAATAGGACAATTTGCCATAGAAAAATATATTTATTTTATGAAAAATAATACATCCGCTGAATTAAATAAATTAAAACATCTTAGGATTTTGCAATTGAAGAAATTTAAATCTTTTGCTTCGAAAATTCTTAAAGAAAATAAAGAGTTTAAGAAACGAAGGAAAGCGACATGGGAGAACAAAACAATTGAAAGTAATATTAATGCTATTGAAAACATTATTAAAGAAATTAATTTTGAATTAAAAAACGAACATGCATTAGATCAATATTGCAAGGGGTTATCTGTTGACTTTTTAACTGACACTTTTTTTGGACCGGAATTTATGTTTAATGCACGAATATCAGCATTTGGGGTGCCAGGAAGTATTATTTATGATATTAATTGGCTCAAATATCTCTCTATTGGCGAAAGAAATAGTATTGCAACAGGCAAAAAAAGTCCAACAATATTAGCTGATAATTGGAAATTACTTGTTGGACATCTTTTTAAAGATATTCTGGAACTGAAAAATTACGCTTCTTTTGAACATTACCCGAAACTAATACATGAAGCAATTGACCTTGCAAAGAACGGTTATTTAATAGCCAGTAATTTATTTTTAATATCTATTACAGAAAGCATTATTAGAGCCTTTTCAAAGAAAATATTAATACTTCAAAATCCAAATATGACACTTGAACAGGTACATGACTATATTGATAATTTTCAATCTTTGGAAAATGTAATAATAAAACCCGATTGGAAAATTGATAAAGAAATTTCAATATTTGAAGCGGTTACGCTATATGGATTTGCACATGACACTCAAATCGAACTGGCAAGGGAAAAAGTGGCCAAGGCAACTTACGCTAAACAAAAATTGGAAATAGCAATTAATAAATTTTCTCAGCAATTAAATTCTTTCAGTGAACAAGGAAACGAACAAGATGACAATACAATAAGAGCAACTGTGAAGAATCACATGGATGATCTCAAAAAATTGTCGCCTGCGTTACTGAGCGATTCTGACAAACGTATAGGAATCAGTATTAAAACTGAATTGCAGTTTTTAATTCGCCGATTTAAAGAAGATCGGAATGATTTGATGCATGGTCAATTCGAAGGATTTAATGAAAAATGGAAAAATTATATATACTTATCAGCAATTGATAAAATCAACGATATTATAATGGGATATGCAAAAATATATCCTAACTTTCAAAAAATTAAAATTTAAAACACCCCACTTTTATAAAAATGAAATTGTCTAAATTAACAGATATTGAATTAGGAAAGCGCTATAAAGGCAATTACACAAAGCTTAAAGTTATCCAAAGGAGAGAAAAGATACGGGCATATATTTGTAGTTATAGGAGTTACTTTGTAATATTTATCATTACGGGCTTGCTTATTTCATTATCATTTATTTCAATTTACTTGAAGCGCTACGAGTGGCTTTTTATTATTAATATGGATAGAAATACAGCGAGTTTAATTGTGGATCAAAGGATTACTAATACCGCTGCAATTATTGGGGTTTCCTTTGTTGTAATTGGGCTAATGATAAATAATCTAAAGGAAAAAACTAAATCAAACTATGAGCTATTATTTACGGCCACATATTTATACCCGCTAACCTATTTTGTTTTTAGCGTAGTTATATTTTTAATTACTTTATCGTTTCTCCGGAATACTTTGTCAGAATTGATATTTGTAAATGCTGTCGAGATTATATCAGTATTAATTATCATCATCATTGTTTGCATTGTAATTTTATTTACAAAGGTTATTAAAATATTTGAACCAAATTACTTAAATGAGTTAAGTTTAAGAGAATATTTAAATATTTGTCGGGATGTAGTTTTGAAAGAAAAAATATTTAATACAAGTTTTGAAGTATTTAAGGATAATATGGTCGCTATAGGGGGTTTATCAATTAAATCACTGCCTCCAAAATTTAATGGATCAAGCGTGACCCTTTTGTCTCAAGGTAACTACCTTAAGGATATTAATATGAAGCGGCTAGTACGGATATTGAGACAAAAAAATCCCCAAATGTTAAAGAATAAGACTTTTTATTTTGAGACAATCCAAATTGGTGATTACATGCATATGGATTTAAGCCCATTTAGATTTGAGGATGAGCAGTTATCAGTATCGCAAATAAGAAAAATCGAGCAGGCATTTAGCTTTACTTCACATAAATTAAATTATTCTCGATATTTATCAATGAGAACTGCACTAAATGAAAAACTATTAGAGGCTACTAAGTTGGGGGATTTGAAATCCGTTAGTCAAATACTTAGTCATTTTGAGGAGGCAATGAAATTAGAAATAAAATGATAAATTCAAGAAGCCAAGTGCTACCTAAATTGAGCTCTATAATTCAACAAGATTATGGTGACGGGCTAAGACGTGCATTGAAGGAGTCTTTTAAATTGGGTGCTTCGGAAATACCTTTCAAATATTTATCTTTCATAAGTTCAATTATATCTAATTCAGCTCAAGAGAGAAATTTACCTTTGTTTGCTAATTATATATTTTATTTTTGGGATTTTTATAGGTATAGTAAAGTAAATCCGGCTATACAAAAAGATATTGTTCATGAAATAAGTGTTGATTATAAATCATTAGTTGCTTACAATATTGGTTATAATTTTGATAGTGCAAAAACAATTCAAGAAAAAGAACATTTAAATCAGTTTATCTATTGGTCTTATTTCAGTATGTTGACTTTTCTGCATTCACTTTTAGATGACCTCGACCAGGAACAACTTAAAAAAGCTTTTTCTGAAGTTAATAAAATAGTTCAGCATTTTCACCGTAATAACAATATATCTCAACTGCGGAATAGAAACTTTGCAGATAGTGGCGAAAATAATGCATTACTACATGAAATTAGAATAGAGACTTTTATAGATGAAGTGCATCGACATAGTATGCTTGCATTATATTATTGGACATACTTTTTATATGATATAAAAATGGCCTCAAAGGAAAAGGTTGAATTAAGAACATCTTTTATTAAATTGCCAAGCCAGAAAATTGAAGATCTATTTAATGATTTATCAATCCTCCGAGAAAAAGTAACTGAAGGGTATTTAGGACTTGAGGGATGGGATTTTATGGATAGGACAGGAATGAATGTTTATTCACCTCCTGATGCCGCTGATTGGGTAACCAAAGGAACTGTTATTTTCTTGTTAAAAAAGAATTATTCTGGATCGATAGATATTGAAAAGGTTGAAAACAATCGGAATTACTATTTTATCTACGATACGATAAAAGAGTATTTTTCAGATACTACCAACTTTTACGACAAGTGGAATGCAATAATTGATTGTAAATCTATTGAGCAATTACAATTGCGATTTAATTGGATATTAAATGTTTTCAAGCAATTAAAAGATCGCTACATATTTTCAATGGAATTGGAGATAGCCGAACAACCGCTCGAAGAAAAATTTACCTTGGCATTTAAAACAAGTGTTTTTGAATCTTGGATATCATCGATTAAATCTATTAAGCTTTTTGAACATTTTGGAAATATGAGGGATGCCAAAGAGGATGAACAACCTGAGGATTTGGGAGGGGTTTTGAATTTAAAGGCAAAAAGTAATTTTATAGAGAAAGGGTATCAGCAGATTCATCTAATTGAAGATTTAGGTAGTAAAATCGCCAATAAAAACGATGAGGAGTTTATTTCAAAGGTGCTAAAAGATACGCCTACCTTAGAATACGGTTTAATTTATGATGCAGTATATGACATGATTCAAAAGCTGAAAAATACGGGATTTAAGCCCTCAGTTATCTTTACGGATTCAATTGCTGCTTATGATGATTCAATAGAAGAATCGAGCTATTTTATCCCTTATTGGAAATATATGGATAAAAAGATTCAAGTTGATACATCAGGTTATTTTGATGAAATTCCTGTAATTCCAATATATAGTGACTCAATCGAAAATATTATTATTGCATGTGACTTTGAAAAGGCATTTGAGTTATCAGTAGTGAAGAATAGTGACTGGTTCAACAACATATTGAAGATTGAAATTAAAGCTGTAGATCGTGAGATGGCAAAAAAGAGTTTTGAAAGTGACAAGGAAGGGTGGCTGGCGGAATGGAACGATATTAATATATCAGAAGAAAAAGCAATAGTAAGATTAATGAATTATGTGCAAATTTCGGGTATTGTTCACGGAAAGTTTAATATTTGTAACAGTGAAGCATTTTTAGTCGGAAAAATTATAAAAGACGAGGATTAATCTTGTATGCTACTTTGCTATATGAATGATCATTTTAATTTATTAGAAGCTCATTTTGTCGGTGAATATTTTCTATCTAATAATCGAATAAATCTCCAGTCAGTAGATAAAGCGATAAGATTTGAATCAAACATGTTACATAGGGTAAAGATTTTAGAAAAAATTCCAGAGAAAAGGAATAAATATTTTTAGTACATACGATTGTTGGCATGATCGCTAATTCTCACTTCGCCCTTAAGAATTTTCAATGCCAGTTCCTTTCCCAAATGATCTGTTTGCATTTTCTCAAGCTTGAAAGTACCATCACTTTCAACGTATGCAAATTTCTCATTGTCCACTACGGATTTCAAATTTTTATGATAAACTGTGTGAACTCCAACTCCCACCAACTTGAGATATTCGTCTGCAACAAATGGTAGAATAGCAACATTAAATCCGGCACCTTCAGTACGAACACTGGGATATAAAATACCTCCAACTCCATTACTATAAATTTTATTAGCGATAGCTGCTGAAATCTTATAATCATTTTGGGAAGTAATATGATCCTTTGCAAATTCTGAAGCAAAATATTCACCAATTGCTTTGGCTGCAATAGGATCGGGATATGATTTCAGTTTCTCAGCGAAGGATTCTGCAAGATTCAATTGTGATATATTTTCTGGATTGGAGGCAACGTCACTTACAATAGCTACCAGCCAAAAAGGTTTTTCTACAAGCCACTTACCTACTGTCATTTGAAATTCACCCTCAGTGGGTAATTTTTCACGTAATATCAAGGATGCTTCGGCTAGATTTGTTAACATAGGGTATTTAATAGCCTCTGAAGCAATAGAGCCATAAAATACAGGCAAGCCTGGAAAGTGGCACCTTCCAAAACTTTTAGAAACAGGATTATAAGACATTTCTTTACTTGTGGTAAAATCTACTGCTTCAGTTGGTCGTGCTCTATAAATAGCATGACCTTTAGGAATTTCAACTGCCAGTACTGGAAATGCTTTTAATGAATCAATAAAATGTATTATCTCTGGGAATTCTGATTTGTATAAATCGAGGCCTTGGAGCCCATGTATTATTTGTATGTCTTCCATCGTAAATTTTTTTCAATCATCGTCAATAAAAAAAGAACATTTGTTTTACAAATGAAGTTTCAAAAACCAAATGTTTCCCCTATGTTTCCCCCAGAATTAAAAAACCCTCGTAAATCATTGATTTACAAGGGTTTAAACCTGTTTAGCGTGATCCCGCTGGGACTCGAACCCAGGACCACTACATTAAAAGTGTAATGCTCTACCAACTGAGCTACGGAATCTTTAAAAAGGAGAAAGGAGAGAGGAGGAAGGAGTGAAACCCACCAACGCCATGTAATTCCTTTCCGTTGATTTAAGAACAATTTTTAATCACCTTTTTTCAAAAGTGTCGCAAAGATAGGTGTTAATAGGGGGAAAAAAAAGGGGTGTTGAAAAGTTTTATTCAACACCCCAATATATTTTGGTTCGAAAGCCTTGTTAGGGGCGGAAATTTTAGTGAATAACCACTCCGTCAGCTACGAAACGCAACTCCTGCTTAGGGGTTGTGATGGCATCGATCTCTGTTTGAGATTTGCCTGCATCTCCTGCAAGATGTTTTTGCTCGTCAACAGTTACGGTTCTGAGTTCTGCTTTGCCTTCCATGGTAACTACTGTGCCACTGGCAAGGTCTTTAGGAACAAAAAAACCATAATCCTTAAAAGTAACCATCATGGTTTTACCGTTTCCGGCGTCCATGGTCATCCAGCAACCTTTGTTTTGACAAACGGAAGTAACCTTTCCGGTAACTTTTCCGGTGTAACCATTGGCCGTTGATTCATTTGCAGCCAAATTTTGAATATTTACACCTCCCTCGGAGCTGATGGTTTTGCCAAAATGTTTAGCAGTATCGGAGGATACATAACTGGCTAGTTGATAAGGAGATTGTTCAGCCATGGTCATGTCGATATCATCATCATCACCACCATCTTTTTTATCTTTTCCACCACAAGAAACCATTAAAATGGCACTGGATGTAATTAGCAGGGAATAAATTAGTTTTTTCATATCAAATTATTTTAGGCAAAATTAACTACAAAAATCTTAGCAAACTGCTAAATTTTTGTAAAAAAAAGGGTTTTCATGGGGACCTGAAAATCAGGAAATGAAAGTCATTTGTGCGGGAACCACATAGGTCATGTCTTCCATGTCGTCTTCGCCTTTGTCTTTGTCTTTGCTTCCGCAAGATGTAGCCAGACTGAACGTTACAGCCATTACTACGAGGTAGATCATTTTTTTCATATTTGTATATTTTACCTCGAAAATAACAATTTGAAATAAAATGAAGGTTTTCTCAAACGATCGCGAATGTCGATATCTTCAAACATTACCATAATTGTTTCGCGTAAAGTTTTATTTCTGTTCGCTTTTCGCACCACAAAATTGAATAACCAAGGGTACTTAACGAGTTTTTGCATGCGATAACTCAATTGCAATTCTCCACCCAAACGGCGGTAAATTGCCTCGTCATATTTTTTTAATGCAGATGCCGAAAAATCATTTGCTGCCAGACTTTCCTTTACCTGCTGGGCTGCAGTGTATCCACTTAATATTGCGTTGCCAATTCCCTCCCCGGTAAACGGATCTATCAAACTTGCTGCATCACCAATTAACATATAATTATCTCCGCTGATCTTCCTTTTTTTACTGCCGAGCGGCAATCCATATCCTCTTATTTCATCCACAGGTTCTGCGTTCTTAAAACGTTCGCTGAGCTGTGGATATTTTTTTATGATATGGTTCATTTCTTCTTTTAGGTTGATGCGTTTTTTTGCAACATAATCTGACCGCATTCCCACCCCAACATTGCATTCACCATTTGCCAAAGGAAATATCCAGAAATATCCTGGAAGAAAATCTTTCACAAAATGTAATTCAATATAATTTCCTTCCTTCATACCTGTCACATTTTTATAATAAACCCGCAATCCGGCACAGTGATGATCCTTTTCCATTTCCAAACCGCCAATTTTTCTTGCAAATTGCGAATGTGCACCGCTTGCATCTATCACTAATTTTGTGTGGACAATAATTTCTCCATCCTTGGATGTGCAGATATATCCATCCTTTGTTTTTTCAAAACCGGAAATATCCACGCCTTCCAAAAATTGAATGGAAGAATGAGTTTTAACTTCCTGAATTAAAAAATTATCAAAATCGATTCTTTTCGAAATAAAACCCGGAGCGATTTCTCTGGCTTCATCTGTTTTTTTAGGTTTATTGCGGAAGGGGATGCTCAGTTCATCAAGATTTGGTGCAACAAATGTCACTCCCCAACAATTTAATTGAATGGGATCCAACGAAAGTTTTTCCACCAATTTTTTATCGTAACGATTTAATATCTCCACCACCTTTCCGCTCAATGCATCACCACAGATCTTATCGCGGGGAAATATCGCCTTATCCGCCAATACACAATTGATCTTTTCCTTAGCTAAAAAAAGCGAAGCAACCGCACCTCCCGGTCCTGCACCAAGAATAAAAACATCTGTGGTTAAAATTTGAGACATGGGTGCAAATATAAATCTTATGTCCGCTCATGAGGTGTTTTTAGCCCATTATTCCCCACTTTTATCAAAAATTTGTTGTGGAATATTTTCCCTGCCCATAGTATTATTTTGGCTGTAAATGCCTGTACATCTATATCCAGATTGATTTTTAAAATAATGGCACAGGTATTGGCCTACCATAATGAATAAAATGAAAGATCATGAATAAGCGAATAAAATTAATAATTGGTTTATTGATGTTTGCAGCATTTGCAGTTGCAAGTTTCATTACTATTTTTTGGCAATTGTTTATCATTCTTTATATTTTAGGAATGGTAATGATCATCTGGTTCATTATTAAATTACTTCGATACCCAACATCTTCCAACAGAACTTTTGATAAATATTTTTATGATGATTTGAATATTAAGATCATGGATGAGAAGAAGTTAAAAATGAAAGAATGAATATCGCGAGACGCGAATGAAGGAATGAAAGAATGAATTGCCACCTGAAAATTAATATATCACATGTGTACTTTTTGGGTTTACTTATAATTTATTTCGAAGGATTGTGCCTGAAAAAATTGCTAAATAATTTATTTAGCAGAAACTTTGAAAAACCGAAAAGGTAATGTCTTCCCCATGGGGAAGATAAAAGATGAGGCCCGAATGCGAATGAAGGAATGAATGTATAATACGTAGGAATGTACCCGAAAAAATTCCGAAGTAATTTATTTAGCAGAAACTATGAAAAATCGCAAAAGAAACATCTTCCCCTTTGGGGAAGATAAGAGATGGGGCTAAAACATCACCGTCAAACTCCCATACCCACCAATCCCGGTAAACGCATCCTGCGCAACTAATCCAAGAATACTATTGGAGCCAACTTTAAGTTCAATGGAATTTCCAAATCGTTTTTTAATATCTAATCCCGCATTAAAGGAGCCATATCCACCAACATGTGCATTTGCAGAAATTGTAGTTTGAATATTATTAAATGTTTTTCCTCCCTGAACAAATATTAAAGGTTTGTAAGGAGTATTAAACATATATTGTGTGCCTAGAGTAATATACATAGAGCTTCCAATATTTTTTGAGATACTAACATTTAATCGGGAAGGTAATGCCTGACTAAATATTTTTTCGCCCTTTTGAATTCCAATTATTTCTAAAAGTGAATCGGTATTTCCGGTAGCAGCGGAATCGGTTGCGGAAAAAAGATTATTAATTTCAATTCCTTCAAAATGTAAGGTGGAATCTCCTGAATATTGCAATGGATCCTTATTCCAAAAAACAGCACCAATATCATTCATCATTACATTGATAGAAATTTCTGGATCTTGAAAATATGCCTGACCGAAAACATCAAAACTAAATCCGGCGCCTGTAAATGATGTGAGAGAAGGTTTATTTTCGCCGGAGGTATGAATATCAAAATCGTATTCCAGATCCAGATATCGCCCATCAGGAGCAGTGAATAAGGTGCCGTATCTTGTCTTTATATCCAACCCAGATAATCCTTGTACTAAGCCAACTGTAGCGCCTACCTTAAAAGAATTATAACTATCATTAAATAATTTCATCATCCCCACCTTATATTCCATTACACTTGTTAAACTGAATTTGGAATCGGTTAATTGGGCATTAATATTTTGATAATCGTAATTACCATAAAATACAAGATGAAAAAGATCGCTGGTAAATTGACTGGATTCTTCAAAATTATATTCAACTCCCGCTAAAAAGATATTATCTGAATTGCTTTTACTTGCCATCATCAACCAAACACCATTATAAAAATCTACTCCTATGGTGTTGAGATTTGTGAGTTTAGCACTTGCATTGTCTTTCATTTCCTCAGTAATAAATCCTGACCCAAAGAAATTCTGTATGAAAGATGCACTGAAACAATTGCTGGCAGTATATACATCGCTGAAAGCAACAACAGCAATTCTGTTACCGTTAAAATTTACATTTAGCGGATCAAAAATTCCGAAAATTGTAGTAGATGAAGCCGTGGTTTGCACCGACCCTATTTTTACATCCATAGAATCGGGTGTGGCCTGAGCGGTAAAAATTATTAAAAATAAACTGCTAAGGATAAAAAGTTTTCTCTGCATCACTAAAAATCAGCGGTTGAAAATGTGTAATTAATATCACCTACCAGTTGTATTTTCATAGCATAATCGCTATAAATTTTTACGATATCACTGCAATCGGGAATACTGGCGGTATTAAATTTTATGGTAGCTATCGCATTGCTTGCATTCAGTATGGCATCCTTTAAAGCTCCATCAACAACCTGATGCATTTCAGTTATGGTAACTTCATGTACGCGACAATCTGCAGCTAAAATTCCGGGATTAATTTTATTTCCTCCAAAATTTAAAGAATCTAATTTTGTTCCGAACTCATCCATAAATACAATATTTATAGTTGCATCGAGAGGGAAAGTATTATCGGCATACAAGGTAAGATTAATATTTCCTACACCATCAGTACCGGAACCTGCATCTATTGTAACTGGAAATTCATTTTCTAAGGTTAAATTACTCGCAAAAAATTCGAGCGGCATATTTAAATTTAAACTGATATTTAATTTGCTTGTGCTGATCACAAAATCCTGATAATTAAATTCATTTCCATTTGGATTAACATGCATCACAACATCATAAAATAATTTATCAGGAAATATTTCCAACAGATCATTAATATTCGAATTATCTGAATTTAATGATATGGTAGTATATCCCGGAGCATAAGGATTATCAATTGCGCGACTGATAGGAAGTGTTTGTCCAATCACTTCACTGCAAGTGAGATAAACTACTTCGCCGGTTTCGGTATTCATGGCACCTAAACTATTTACTATTACAGTACCGCCGGCCCCTAATCCATTTGCAATTTCAAGATCAACATTGATCTGACCGAATTCAACAACACCATCGGTAAATTGATCAAATACATTAATACCATCAGTAGTGTCAGCAACAATTACATCATATTGGCCGAGATATCCACGCAATTCGTTTGGAACAATATCCTCCAAACCATAAATAACACGCAAACTATCGGCGAGAGTTATATGGGTTGCAACACCGGTATAATTAATACTCGCACTTAATGCCTGAAAAAAAGTATTTACCCTATCACCTGAACTCCCACGCAGATCAATTGTATATCCGTGCAGATCAAAGGGTTCATCTAAAGTATCATTTGGTGCAACCTTACTAACTATATGCACAGAAGATCCATCCGGACCAATTGCACCCGGAATATCATAAACAATTTCAATGGTATCATTAATACTATTCACTACATAAACAACAACATGCCCGCTTTCAATCCCCATCATGGTAAATTCTGGTCCGCCCATATCATATTCCACGTCGTTGGCACTATTGATAAGATTTTGTTCGGGAAAAACCGCAGTGGCCTCCAACAATTCCATATCGAATGCAGTAAATTGAATAAATAGTGCATCGCTGGTATCTATAAAAACAGAATCTTCTCCGCTACCGGGGGTATTAAAATTTAATATCTCAGCGATCATATTTCCTTCCACTGTCATACCCGCGAGGTTTTTAGTAATAACGACAGGTACACCTGTTGCAGGAACTAAAAAGAAAGTGTCCTGCATAATCAGTGCGCCATCGGTAAAATTTGTCAGTTTCAAAACAACGGTATCGAGATCGACAGGTAAACCATTAGCTAAAGAAACGCTCAAAGACCCTTGACTAAAGGTTGCAGTTTCAAAAAAACTTGTTGCATCAATAGGAGTTGGATCGGTGGAAAGTCCGGTAAGCGGAGCTAAGACTGCGGAGTCTCCATTAGATAAAATAATAAGTGTTCCGATAGGAAAACCGAGGTCAATTGCGATCTGGCCAAGAGAAATCGAAACTTCCATTTCCTGGTCCTCCAAAGTGAGAGAATCGAGGGAAACGTAAACCTCCACTGCCGTATCTGGAATTTCTATGGCTTCCTGAGTAAGATCGTAGTTGAGTAATTCGCTTTTGTAAACGAGGGTGACGCTCTCGTCGTCCTCAAATTGTGTTAGAGTGTCGGGTACGAGATCGTAAATGGTAAGTTCACCGGTTACAATTGGAGTCAGATATCTTGTATCCCAACCCGTATCAAGGCTTCGCCTGCATGAGGCGATGACCAATATTACACAAAGAAGGAGGAGTAGCCCTTTATAATGTTTGTCCATTATGTGGTGAAGATAAAGAATATTTTATTGCAGTTGCATTAACCTCTGTTTAATGTCACTTAACTGACCCTTCGGAATGGCATCAATCAGTTTCCGGGTGTATTCTTTTTGGGGATTGTGATAAATTTCATCCGATGCACCCATTTCTTCAATTACCCCTTTATTCATCACCACCATCCGGTCGCTCATGAATTTTACCACCCCGAGGTCGTGAGAAATAAATATATAGGTAAAATTGAATTCGTTACGCAATTGGATCAGCAGATTTAAAACCTGCGCCTGCACACTTACATCCAAAGCGGAAACACTTTCATCACAAATAATAAATTTCGGATTTAAAGCCAGTGCTCTTGCAATACAAATTCGCTGACGCTGCCCGCCGGAAAACTCATGTGGATATCTATTATAAAATTCGGCTTTCAAACCCGTTTTCTCCATTAATTCTATCACCTTTTCCTTTCGGATCTTATCATTAGCATATAATTTGTGTACTGTCATCGGTTCTTTAATGGCATTACCCACTGTCATACGCGGATTTAGTGAGGAATATGGATCCTGAAAAATGATCTGAATATCCTTTCTCAAAGGTTTCATTTCATTTTGTGATAATTCGAGAATGTTTTTGCCGTTAAAAATAATATTTCCGGAAACAGGTTCCACTAAACGAATAATGGTTCTCCCAAGAGTAGTTTTTCCGCAACCGCTTTCACCAACCAATCCCAAAGTTTCCCCCGGGTAAACATCAAAAGAAACATCATCCACTGCTTTTACCCATTCCGTTACTTTTCCGAAAATTGTTTTTGTTGCAGGAAACCATGTTTTAATATTTTCAATTTTTAATATGGGCTCTTGTTTTTGAAGATCAATTAATCGCTGATCGGTTTCCTGTTGGGTTACGATATTTGTTTTGAGAATATCTGTTATACTATTTTCCTGTCCGTCTTCAGAATCTGTTCGCGCAAATAGATTCCCCGATTCATCCTCGCGCATAAAATCTGCAATAACAGGCAATTTTTTTAAACGGAGCTCCAATTGCGGGCGACAAGCCATTAATCCTTTGGTATAAGGATGTTTGGGATCTTCAAAAATTTCGAGAACGGTTCCCTGTTCCACAATTTTTCCTTTATACATCACCAAAACTCTGTCGGCAATTTCTGCAATTACACCGAGGTCATGTGTAATAAAAATGATGCTGCTGTTAATTGTTTTTTTGAGTTCCGACATTAATTCCAGAATGGTTTTCTGAACCGTTACATCTAAAGCTGTGGTCGGTTCATCGGCAATTAAAATATCGGGATTACAACTCATTGCCATTGCGATCATTACCCTTTGTTTTTGTCCGCCGCTTAATGTATGCGGATACGAAGAATAAATTCTTTCAGGAGATGGAAGTTGTACTTTTTGAAATAATTGTAGTGTTAATGCCTTTGCTTCTTTTTTATTTTTTTTCTGATGTAAAATAATTGCTTCATCCACCTGAGAACCACAGGTAAAAACAGGATTTAAACTTGTCATGGGTTCCTGAAATATCATGGAAATTTTATTTCCCCGGTAATGCCGCATTTCAGCTTCAGGAACTTTGGTGAGATCTACAGCGCCTTTTTCACTGCGATATATTAATTCTCCACCCACAATTTTTCCCGGAGGATTTGGAATAAGTCGCATTAACGATAAAGAAGTGACCGATTTTCCGGAACCTGATTCGCCAACAATGCCTACAGTTTCTCCCCTGTAAATTTGAAAGGAAATATCATCAACGGCTTTAACAATTCCACCATCCGTAGTAAAATGAGTAGATAAATTTTTAACATCCAGCAACAGATCCTTTTGCATGTGGTAAAAATAGTGGGGAAAGTTGAAGGTTCAAAGAATGGTTGCGTTTCACCACTAAACTGCGGAATCATTTGAAGGGTATAAAGTGTCGAAAACGGAAAGGCGCGACAAATATTTGATATAATAATATTCACAAAATATGAATCTAATCTTCTGAAAAACACACCTAATGGCAGTTCATTCGTGCATTCATGGTTTATTTTTCATCCACATATTGGACAAAAAAAGTTGCCACGAATGCACGAATGAACAGCCAAACTGACATTTTATTTGTATGATGGAATCTTTCTACTGATGCAGTTTAGCAACAAGCTTACGGCAGGAATTTGAGGATTTTGAAAACCAATAACCCCCGGCTTTAGCCGGTGGGAAAAAGTACACACTATAGACGGGCTTTAGCCCAATTGAGGATCATCATGTTTAGAATAAAATATCAAGAAAAATTGAATTATCAAAAATCAATTATTGAAAAAATCATAGCCATGTAACATAACTTTCCAATTAAAAATCCATAATTGGGCTAAAGCCCGGTCACTTATCCGTTTTTAATCCGTGGGTTAAAACCCACGGCTATTACTTTGCCACAATTACCGATGGAATCTCTGTGTAAGACGATTTATTCAATTAATATTGTTCCAGTAGTTAAATCACCATTATACAACATCTGAATAAAATATATCCCCGATGATACACCGGATAGATCTATTTTTTCCTCCTGGTCTTCCACAGTAGTAAACACATCTTTTAATAAAACAATTTTACCAAGTGCATCTATAACTTTTATCTCCACCTTAGTATTTATTAAATCAGGTAATTGCACAGTGAAATTTCCATTGGAAGGATTTGGATAAACAATTAAGAAATTATTTATTTCTCCCGATCTTAATGGAGGTGTGGTGAAGAAAGAAGTTGCTGAATAAGGAGAAAAAACACCACCCGGACAAATCGTCTTAATTTTATATGCATAATCTGTTTCCGGAGTTAGACCGAGAATATTTGCCATATTGCTCGCTGGTTTTTTCTTAAATTTTATTGCCGGATCTGAAACTTGATAAACCAATACCTGATATTTATCAGCACCCGGAACTTCATCCCAATGTAATTGCACTGATGTTGGTGCAATTGGAGCTGCAAATAATCCTGTTGGGCCTTCGGTGAAATCGCATGGTGGTTCAATTCCGAAATCTGCTCCGTCAAATGCTTGATATCTGATATTATTTGATCCATAAGCATCTGTGTTATTAACATCCAATGAAGTTCCGGGTTCAGCATCTTGCATCCAAACTACATGCACTTTTCCGTCAATTGCTTTATCATATACCATTGGAAAAACATTTTCCTGATGTAATTCTGCGGTGTTGGTCAAATTAATTGGTGCCGACCATGTTGTTCCATTATCAGCAGAATACACTCCAAAAAGATCTCTGAATGATTGCGCTTCACTTACTTCAGGATCACCAAAATAATCGGTATATTCTATAGGCATGGCATAAATAAGATAAATATATCCTGTTGCTTCATCAATTGCCGCACCAACCATAGAAGTGAAGGATACGCCATCATACATTGCGAGATCCGCACCGATACCTAAAAAAGGATCATTTAATCCATCTGCATTATTCCAATCAATTAATAATTCAATATTTGTCGGTTCAGCCATGGTGGAATTCCAATAAAGTAGTCCGCTTGTTCTTGGAAAATAACCCCATCCTTCTGCGTCTGGATCAGTATCAAGCAGTTGATAGTTTCCAGAAAAAATATGCACCACACCCGCATTCGTGATTATCATTTCATTAAATCCATCAATAGTATTAATGGTATCAAAATCACCATCACCATCAAAATCAGAATCCTCACCCAGATCTCCATTATAATTATCTATTGGAAAATCATTTATTTCTATTTGTGACCAGGTTCCGGGATTTCCTTTTGCAGGTGAATGAAGTAATATTAGATCTGACCAACTGCTTCCATAGGAAATATATACATGTGATCCTTTAACTTGAATTTGATACACTTCAGCGCTTAATGCATCAAATCCATCTGCTTCTGATAAGAAGGGTAAGGGAGATTCTAAAACTGCCCATGAAGCACCTCCATTATCTGATCTTGAAAAAATGATACTGGTTGGCGATACGTTATCTGCACAAACAACATAAATATCATCAGTACCTTGAGGACATTCAGTAACCGGCCATAATCCTGTTATCAGATCAGATCCCGGGAGTTGTGTCCATACTGCACCACCTATAACAGCATTGGCAAATAATTGTAAATTAGTTCCATCATGAGAAAGTACAACTTCATGATCCAGCACTTTCATTAATTCACCAAAACCTGTCCTAACAGTTTCAATTCGGGCAGTTGGAGCAGGGTTCCATGTTACTCCGTTATAATGATTGTAAAACATTCCGCGTTCTGGCCAAGCACCTAATGTGGTGGCTCCGGTCCAGACTACTGATATACTTCCATCGTCGTAAACCTGTATCCGGTTTCTGGAGCAGGCATTTGTTTGAAGGTCGTAAGTGGTTGTGCCAATAATTGTTGATTGGCTGTAAACACCGATGGTTATTGAGGAAAATAAGATCAACAGAAATGTTTTCATAATATTTGAGTTAGATGATTTAAAGATATAGGGATATTGCATTAGCTAAGGTATTAAAAATACCGATTATCCGGATGCCACAGAGTTCTTTCGGTAACTCTGTGGCAAAGATTTCTATGTGCTTTATGATAGAGTTACCGAAGGAACTCGTGGATTTCTCATCATTCCGATATTAATTCCAACCAGGTTTTCTTTTCAAGATCTAAGTCCAACAACTTTATTTTACTTTCATCCATAAAAACAATATATCTCAAAATAGTTTGCTTTTTTTCATTTTGATATCCCAAAACAAAAAGGTATGAATTATATTCAATAGAGTTGATCTTTAGATACTCATCCAGTAGTTTGATACCCAATTCCAATTCTTTTTCGCGAGGAGTAAATAAACCATTAGAATTACCGATATTATTGATAGCATTTGTTGCCTCTACAAAAGATTCAGCGGGAGTAATGATCCATTCATTGTGATATTCTAATTCTTGGGATATATAATAATCTGAGATTCCCCAGGTAGGAACATTTAATGAATCCAATTTGCCACCTACTGTAAATCTGATCTTTATTGGTGAATTTATTCCTTCAGTTCCTGAACAATCAAGATATTGTAATGAATTTATATCAAGTTCATGATAATGTATAGAATCCCGAATATCTTTCATATTTCTAACTAGTGAAACAAAGAGGGAATCGTTTAAAATTTTAAGCAAACTATCTCCACGACTATCAACTTCCCAATGCAAAATTTTCCTTATTTCTTCTATTGGTTGCAAATGGTCATGCAAATCGATATAATTTTCCGTTTTAATGATCTGCAAAATTTCCCTGGAGAAGGTATCGCATTGTGCATGTAATAAACCTAATTTTAATAAAAGAAAACTTATTACAAGCGCAAATAATTTAAACATCAGATCATGTATTTAATCATCATACATAAATAATATTCTCCTCCCTTATCAACTCCAATCCCTTTAATCGCATAATTACCTGTGCAACGGCAATAACATCTTTGCTGCAATATAGACCGATACGGTTAAGGTCATTTTTATTCCAGTAAACATCGCCAACCATGCTGCCATCAATATCATCTTTTGGTGTAGGAATTTCTAAAATTGTAGCTAATAAATTCAGAGAAGTATAATTTTTATAATCACCGAATTTCCATAATTCCATGGTATCCACATGATTTACTTCCCAGGGTTTTTTGCCATAAATATCCAACACCGGAGGTAAAGTAATTCTGTTAATTAAATATCTTCTGCACAACCATGGAACATCAAATTCGCGAATATTATGCCCGCATAATTGAAAATTATTTTTGGAGACATTAATTAAGGTCTGTTTAAATTCTTCCAACATCATTTTTTCATCATCACCTTTAAAAGTTTTTATTTTAAGATGATAATCATTATTTATTTTTTGGATATAGGCGCAGGAGATACATATTACTTTTCCAAACTCTGCAAATATTCCTGCTTTCGAAAAATAGAATTCGCTTTTATCCTCATCCTCCTTTCGGGTGCGACCTACTTTATCGTCAAATAATTTCTGTAATTCCGGAGCGAGTTCATCATAGTGTTTTTTTCCGGGTACTGTTTCGATGTCGAAAATAAAAAGATTTTCGGGGGCAATTGTTTGTAACATACGTTTTATTTTTAAGGGTTAATAAATACATGATTCAAAAATAGGAATTTTATTTTACCATTCAATTTTATTATACATAGGGATTGAAACTCCGGTAATTCCTTTAGCCTTCTCACTCATTAAAAATGCGATGGTATCCGCAACATCTTCGGTGGGAGTAAAGGTTTTATATTGTTCTTCCGTAGCCCAACTCAAATTATTGGGTGTTTGTAATGTTGCCGGTAAAATAATATTCGCCCTGACATTAAAATTGCGACATTCCTCAGCCACACTTAAAGTGATTGCAACCAATGCACCCTTGCTCGCCGTGTATAAAGTATTTCCTTTCGCCTGATGTAAAACAGGTTTTGCCCCGATGGTTACTATGGAACCCATACCGGAAGCTTTTAGTATAGGAACAATTTCTTTGAGCAATAAAAAAGTAGGTTTTACATTCAGGTCCATCAAAAAATTATAATCTGCTTCGGTATAGTCTGCTATTGAACCTGCTCCTTTATAACCTCCTGCAAGGTGGACAAGTCCGAAAATATTGCCTTTTATGCCTCTTATCCAATTCTGCACCTCTGTTTCTTTAGCAAGATCGGCAATAAAAGGAAAAAGAGTTTTATTGATCTGTTGAGGGAAGAATTCATCGAGAATGGATTTGCTTTTTTCATTTAAAACCGCGGCATGTAATTCCCAACCTTCGTCTAACAAACGCGCTGTAACTGTTTTTCCCAATGCTCCGTCGGCGCCGGTTATCAGTAATATTTTAGATTTCATCTTTATGTTCTTTTACTCAAAGTTAAGGTTTTGTAGAGGCAATTGGACATAATAAAGGTGCCGTATTGACAGCAGATTTCATTTTACAAGTAAAAATCATTTATTTTGTGCAGTAATCAATAATCCAAAGGGTTTTGATACACAACCTTAAATACCACCGAATATGAAGAAATCAATATTGGCTCTTACTATTGCGACGCTTTCCATCCTCAGTACCAAACAAGTAAATGCCCAACTTTGGCTCATGACAGATGGAGGCATTTTTTTTACAAAAGACCTTGTAGGCGAAGGTATTAACCTTAAAGTCGGCTGGCATTATGGTGATTACGACTATAATATGGTTACATTGGGTGGAGGTTATAACTTTTTTGCTCAAAAACCATGGGATATCATTATGTTTGATTCTACAGGATTACTTACGGATACTGTCGAATCGTTTTTAGTGAGTAATCTTATTAACATCGACGCCGACTATAGAAGATATTTTTTCCAGACTGATGCAGATGATTATTTTGCCTTTTATGGTATAATTGGCGCAAGTCTTTGGATGGTGAATACAAAAATGAATTTAGGTCCTTATGTGGATACCGTATTTGCAGTATCGGAAGGCACAACGTTGGTCGCTTCCAATTTGAGTGTTAGAATGCCGTTGGGTTTCGGAATGGACTGGACTGTTAGAGGCAGATTCTGGTGGTATTTCGAGGCTAAAATTGAAGTGCCATTCACGCAAGTGAATAATGAATATATCGGAAATGATTTTGGTGTGAGTTATCACTTTACCACCGGTGCCCGTTTTCTGTTACACGAATTTTATAGGTAGCGCACTTCCTTTTTCAGGTATTTTTTTCTTCCGGTTCTACGATGATGCGTAATGCGCGATCGTATGAAAAATAATTCCACATCCAGTTCATAAATACCATAAAACGATTTCTGAATCCCACAAGCGCCATCAGGTGAATGAACATCCAGATGTACCAAGCCAAATAGCCTCCAAAGGAATAGAAAGGCAGATCTACAACGGCTTTATGCCTTCCGATGGTTGCCATGTTTCCTTTGTTTTTATATTTGAAGGGTTTTAATTCTTTTTTTCTATTAAGTCTGATAAAATTATTGGCAAGATTAGAAGCTTGTTGTATTGCAACTTGTGCTACTCCCGGATGTCCGTTGGGAAAATTTTTATCCTCAGTCATGAAAGCTATATCTCCAATGGCATAAATATTTGAATAATTTTTGATTCGGTTAAAAGCATCCGTTTGATATTTTCCACCTCTTACAATTGATTCGGCACTTATTCCCTCTATAGTTGCGCCTTTTACTCCGGCAGCCCAAATAATATTATCTGTTTTAATTTTCTCGCCATTGGAAAGTAATAATTCATCACCATCAAAATTTTGAACAAGGGCATTCAGCCAAACTTTTACTCCATCACTTTCCAGATATTTTTTAGCCAATCGGGATGCTTTTTCGCTCATTGCAGCCAATAATCTACCCGACCCCTCTATTAAATGGATCTCCATATTTTCGCCTTTAAGTTCGCGATAATCGTGAGGTAAAACATTTTTTCTGATCTCTGCTAAAGCACCGGCAAGCTCTACTCCGGTTGGGCCCCCGCCAACAATAATAAAATTCATCCGCTGTTTTTGGTCTGCAGTGGAATCGGAGATTATCGCCCTTTCAAATTTGTGTAAAATAGCACTTCGCATATCCAGAGCTTCCTGCACCGATTTAAGTGTGAAACTCACTTTCTCAATTGCAGTATTGCCATAAAAATTTGTTACTGCCCCGCTTGCAATTATGAGATGATCGTATTCGAAATCCCCAACATCTGTAATTACTTTTTGTGTTTGCGGATCAATTTTTTCCACCGTTGCCATCCTGAAAATAATATTGGGATATTGGCCTATCTTTCTGCGAAAAGGGTATGCAATACTTTCCGCTGTCAATCCCGCCGAAGCTATCTGATAAAGCAAGGGTTGAAAGGTGTGAAAATTATTTTTATCTAAAAGAGTTACGCGGTAAGGTTTATTATTTAGTCGTTTTACGAGTTCCAGGCCCGCAAATCCTCCGCCTATGATCACAATTTTTGGAAGCGATGTATCGTCGTATCGGTATGTCATTTCATTTAAGTTTGCCTATAAAATCAACCATTCTCATTAAACAAATGTTCAGTTAAAGATATTTAATTTCCTAAAGGCATTGTAATTATTTTACTTTGTATGTGCTTAATTTAAAATTCCATGTCTAAAAAGAAAAATAATCTTCAATTCGGATCTCTTTGTGTTCAACCTTCAAAGATCACAAAAAAGATCTCTCCTCATACGGAACCCATTTATGCTACAACCGCATATACCTTCGATTCCACAGAGGAGGCTATGAAATTATTTGATGATCAGTTTCAGGGATATGTGTATTCCCGCTGGTCAAATCCCACTGTTGAAATGGCCGAAAATAAAATTGCCGCCTTGGAAACGCATGGTTCGGATATTAAGGCGAAAGCCCAATTATTCAGCAGTGGAATGGCAGCAATTTCTTCAGCGATGATGGCTTGTTTAAATTCCGGTGAAAAATTGCTCACCCAAAATCAACTCTATGGCACCACCGACGAATTAATTCAAAAACAACTCGCTTCATTCGGAATTGAAAATGAACGTTGCGATCTGAATGATCTTGATAAAGTAGAAAATATTATTAAAAAAGATAATTCCATTAAATTAATTTATCTTGAAACACCATCCAACCCAATGATGGAAGTTTACGATATAAATGCTATTTCCAAACTGACAAATAAATATAAGATAAAAGTAGCAGTTGATAATACCTTTGCTTCTCCTTATTGTCAACAACCATTGATTTCAGGTGCTGATCTAGTTATACATTCCACAACAAAATATTTAAATGGACATGGATCAGGATTAGGTGGAGTAGTGGTAGGAAAAGATATTAAATTCATGAAAGAAAATGTCTGGACCAAAATAAAATTACTGGGTGCCAACTCAAATGCCTTTGATGCATGGTTAATATTGCAAGGATTAAAAACATTGGAAATAAGAATGCAACGACACTGTGCAAATGCAAAAAAAGTTGCAGAATTTTTACGCGATCATAAAAAAGTTGCTCAGGTAAATTATTGTGGATTTAAAGAGCATCCCCAACATAAAATAATTAAAAAACAAATGCGCGATTTCAGCGGCATGTTGAGTTTCGATCTAAAGGGAGGATTAAAAGCAGGAAAACAACTAATGAATTCCGTGAAACTTTGCAATATGGTAACCACACTCGGAACTCTGGATACATTAATTCAGCATCCCGCAAGTATGACCCACGTGAATGTTCCGCGTGCAAGGCGAATAGCCGGTGGTATAACTGATGGACTTGTAAGATTAAGTGTGGGTATTGAAAATGTAGAGGATATTATTGCGGATTTAGAGCAGGGTTTGAAATAATTAATTCTCCTTTTAATTTATTCTATCTTTCTTCTTTTGAATAAACTAATAATGAAGATGATAGTGAATACTAATAACAATAGTGGGCCTAATAGAATCATAATTAAAGTAGGGGCATCTGTTGATAATGCTGATGGGTCTGGAATGGAATTAGATGCCATTACAAAGATCAGATTATATAATGATCCTGTAAAGAATATTCCCGGAATCCATAAAATAAAAAGCGAAATGATAAAACTACGATTTACAGGGCTTTGTGATTTTTGTTTTCGCTGAAAAACATAGCCTATGATTCCAGAAAGTACAGCAGCACTAAAATAATAAAAAAATATTTGACTATCACCTAATACTGCAATAATGATAAATATTATGGTAATACTATAAAATAATAAATAAGAGTAAAATTTCAAATATTGATGCTTAAAGTCAATGTGAAAATAAATTAGAGGCTTCCCGCTTCCACTCCCACACTTATCTTTTTCACCAATCCCTGCAACACTTTCCCAGGTCCAACTTCCACAAAATGTGTAGCTCCATCCTCCACCATTTTTAAAACAGATTGTGTCCATTTTACGGGTGCAGTTAATTGCGCAATTAAATTATTTTTAATTTGTTCAGGATCTGATACCGCACTTGCATTTACATTTTGATATACCGGACAAATAGGAGTATTAAATGTAGTGGCTTGAATAGCCTCATATAATTCTTGACGCGCCGGTTCCATTAAAGGTGAATGAAATGCACCTCCAACAGGTAAAATTAATGCGCGTTTTGCACCGGCTGCTTTTAATGCTTCACATGCTTTATTTACTGCTTCAATTTCTCCGGAAATAACTAATTGACCGGGGCAATTATAATTTGCAGGAACAACAATGCCATCAATTTCACCGCATATTTTTTCTACAATATCATCAGCTAATCCTAAAACTGCTGCCATTGTTGAGGGTTGCAAGGCACAGGCTTTTTGCATGGCATGTGCGCGTTTGGAGACTAAAATTAATCCGTCTTCAAAAGATAATGTTTTATTGGCAACCAATGCAGAAAATTCACCAAGAGAATGTCCTGCAACCATATCAGGATGGAAATTTTCAATGGTGGATGCAAGAATAACGGAATGTAAAAAAATAGCAGGTTGCGTTACGTTTGTTTGTTTTAATTCTTCCTCGGTTCCATTAAACATGATATCGGTGATACGAAAATCCAATAACATATTTGCCTCTTCAAAAAGGGAATTGGCATTTGTATTATTTTCGAATAGATCTTTTCCCATTCCAGGAAATTGAGCACCCTGTCCAGGGAAAATATATGCTTTTTTCATACCCGTTTATTTTTATTCTTTAATTCCTGATTCACCAATTACCATAAAAATATCCCGCGAAGGAGCCCATCCGCTTCCTAATTCGGAATTGTGTTTTGCGGGTATCACTAAAAGATATTTTCCATCCAATTTGCAAACTTTATATGCAACCAATGATTTCATTTTGTCGGGATTATTTACTCTGGAATCAAGATTACCCAATTCAGAAGGCCATTTATCTTCTGTATGGTTATTCTGAATACTTTCCAAAAGAAATGGTTTTACATTTTCTATTTTAAGTATAGCCAGGTCTTCATCAAGTAGTTCATAACTGCTATATAATTCGCCGGGATCCGTTATTTCAACACGAGTGCACTTTTTACCTTCAATTTTATATTTTTTTGATTGTGCATTTACCAGAGTAGAACTCAGAATAAATAATATGGCCAAAACCAAACGTCCTTTTTTCATAGCGTTTATTTTAAGCCGTAAATGTAAAAAATAATAGTTGATTATTTACTTAACCTGGCAGCGATAAGGTTTATGAATTCATTTCGCGTCTGCATTTCTTGAAATTGACCGGTAAACGCAGATGTAGTGGTAACTGAATTCTGTTTTTGCACTCCGCGCATCATCATACATAAATGACTTGCTTCAATAACCACTGCAACCCCATGAGGTTTCAAAGTATTATCTAAACAATGCAAAACCTGTTGAGTAAGTCGTTCCTGAACCTGCAAACGCCTTGCAAAAACATCAACCACCCGCGCTATTTTGCTCAGACCTACAATTTTTCCATTCGGAATATAGGCAACATGTGCGCGACCATAAAAGGGTAACATATGATGTTCGCACATCGAATAGATCTCAATATCTTTTACAATAACCATCTCACTGCATTCTTCATTGAACATGGCTCCGCGAACAATTGCCTCTGCATCCTGATTGTAACCCTGTGTCATATATTGCATGGCCTTCGCGATGCGCTCCGGAGTTTTTTGCAATCCTTCGCGATCAGGATCTTCTCCCAGAGTTTTAATAATTTCCAAATAATTATTACTCAAAGATTCAATGGAAGTACTTCCGAATTCTTCCACTTTTCTGTAAAAGCTGTTGTTGCCCTTATCTTGAATTTTTTCTGCCATGGTAATTTTGTTTAGTCGCCGAAATACTCTGCGTAGATATTTTCTGTTTCCTGCAATTTAATGCTATGTAAAACCCCTTGGTTGATCTTTGGTTCAATAAGGTTCCAAATTACTTTGCAAAAATTTTCTGTGGAGGGTTGAATGTTCTGAAAGTAGGGAGTATCCGTATTTAAATTTTTATGGTCAAATCGCTCAACGATCTCCTTTTTTATCAGATCACCTAATTTTTTTGCGTCAATGATAAATCCGGTATCCGGATCAGCTTCCCCTTTTACCGTAACAAAAAGCTGATAATTATGTCCGTGCCAGTTTTTATTGGCACATTTTCCAAACACCTCAAAATTTTTTTCCTCGCTCCATTTCGTATTAAAAAGGCGATGTGCAGCATTGAAAGTTTCTCTGCGCGTTAAGTAAACCATGCCGTAAAGATAAGAATCGAAGGGAGAAGTAGCCAAGAATCGAAGGGAGAAGTATTAAAGAATCGAAGGGAGAAGATTCGAAGGGAGAAGATTCGAAGGGAGAAGGTTAAGGATCTAAGGAATAAAAAAGGAAGGAAGGGGTGTAAGGTTAAAAGGAAAGTCGATTAATCCAGAAAATTTTAGATCAATCTGGAAACTTTTACTATGTAATAAAATTTTTCAATCTAAATCAAGGTAAATCCCGTGTCTCGTGTCCCGATTCCCCTGTCCATATCAAGAATCGAAGGGAAAGGTTCTAAGGAGGAAAAAAGGAAGGAAGGTTTGTAAGGTTAAAAAAGGGAAACCCAATTTTTGGATCGAAAATTTTACAATTAACTGCAAACCATTAATAAGTAATAAAATTTTCCAAATTAAATAAATGTAAGTCCTGTTTCCAATTTCCAATGTCCTTTGTCAAGTCCTATGTCCTGTGTCCTATGTCTTGTGTCCCCAATTCACGCCGCCAAAATCGCAACCTTCTTCTTATCCCGACTATCAACTTTAACCTGAAGTGTCCGTCCAACCTGATAGTTTTTCAGTTCGTCTTTTTTGATGTTTTGTTTTAACTCAACTTCATAAGGAACCATGGAACTATGGCGAATCTCTAATAATAATTTTATTCTCGGATTGTGGTCAACAGTTAAACCTGTTTCATGCACCTCCAAAATAATGGCCATTGCCGGTTCACCAATTTTCATAATGTTTAGGGCAACAAAAGCAGGTCTGAAAAAGAACCAATAACCTGCAAAAGCTACGCCGCATGTCAATATAAATGTTGCCAACCCATAGGTCCAGTGAAATACAGAAATAATACCAACCGCAACAAAAGCGATTCCTGTAAATATCCAAACTACATAATTTGGCAATCCGAATTGTTTAATAGTGTTCATTTTTTCAAAGTGGTTTTCAATGTGATTTCGGGCTTATACATTAATATACGTAAAATTGTACCGAAATGTTCAAAAAGCATACCCACTTTTTCACATTTAATTGGTAATAAAATTTCTTATGGATAAATTAACACGCACTTTACTTTAAAAATGAAAGAATTAAAGAATGAAGGAATGAAGGAATGAAAGAATGAAGGAATGAAACCCGACGACCTCATCAGGTTTGGGAAACCTGTGAGGTCTGAGGGAAGGGAAAATAATTAAGAATGAAGGAATTAAGGAATGAACACTCAAACCATATAAAGTGTTTTTAACCAAAACATATGTTGACCGACACAGGAGATCTACTACATGTCCGAACCCTGAACCCAGAACCCCGAACCCTGAACCCCGAACCCCGAACCCCGAACCCCGAACCCTGAACCCAGAACCCCGAACTCAGAACTCCGAACCCAGAACTCAGAACCCCGAACTCAGAACCCAGAACCCAGAACTCAGAACCCCGAACCCCGAACTCAGAACCCCGAACTCAGAACTCCGAACCCAGAACTCAGAACCCCGAACCCCGAACTCAGAACCCCGAACTCAGAACTCCGAACCCAGAACTCAGAACCCCGAACTCAGAACTCAGAACTCAGAACAAATGATAAACAAACTTCTCGAAAAAAACCTAATCCCCGACTCATTGATCCGAATGCGTATCAGAAGTTTGTTGGCAGAACGATTAAAACAAGAAACAAAAGCAACACAAGAACTGCAACAGGAACATTTGATGCAAATTATTGAGGAGTTGAAAAATTCTCCGATCGCCATCGAAACGAAAGCTGCAAATGAGCAGCATTATGAAGTTCCGACACAGTTTTTTAAATATGTGATGGGAAAAAATATGAAGTATTCTTCTTGTTTTTATAACGCCCAAACTAAAAATTTAGATGAGGCGGAAAATAATGCCTTAGAACTAACCTGTCAACATGCAGAATTACAAAATGGGATGAAAATACTTGAATTGGGATGCGGTTGGGGAAGTTTAACGATGTATATGGCAAAAAAATATCCTCAGGCACAAATTACAGGTGTTTCCAATTCCGCATCTCAAAAAATTTATATAGATGATTGTTGTCAGGAAAGAGGACTAACTAACGTTACCATTCTAACCGCTGATATGAATGTTTTTGAAACAGAAAATAAATTTGATCGCGTTGTTTCAGTCGAGATGTTCGAACATATGCGCAATTATCAAAAACTGTTGCAAAAAATAGATCGTTTTTTATTGCCGGGAGGTAAATTGTTCGTTCACATTTTTACACATAAAGAATTTACCTATTATTTTGAGGTTGTAGATGAAAATGACTGGATGAGTAAATATTTTTTTACGGGTGGTATCATGCCTTCTGATGATCTTCTTCTTTATTTTAATGATCATTTTAAAATAAATAAACACTGGCATTGGGACGGAACACATTATGAAAAAACCTCCAATGCCTGGCTGGCAAACATGGATGCACATAAAAAAGAAATTCTTCCTATTCTACAAAGTGTTTATGGAGAAAAACAGACAACAAAGTGGTGGGTCTATTGGCGAATATTTTTTATGGCATGCGCCGAACTCTGGGGTTATAAAAGTGGAAAGGAATGGTTTGTGAGTCATTATTTATTTGAAAGAACTGCAGGATAATGTCGAAACAAAAATTAGCAATTATTGGAACCGGAATTGCCGGAATGGGATGCGCGCATTATCTGCAAAATGATTTTGATATTACTGTTTTTGAAAAAGCGGACAGAATTGGTGGTCATACCAATACAGTGTACGTTGAAGAGGAGGGAATTCACATTCCAATTGATACAGGATTTATCGTTTTTAATAATGAAAATTATCCGCATTTATTAAAATTATTCGATGAATTAAATGTTCCCATTAAAAAAACGCAAATGAGTTTTTCTGCTATGATCCCACATGAAAACCTGGAATATTGCGGAAGTAGTCTGAACCTCATCTTTGCACAACGCAAAAATATTTTTTCGCCGCGATATATTCGATTTTTAATGCAGCTCACGCGATTTAATAAAGAATGTATCGAAGTGCTTGAAGATACTAACATGCAAAATTTATCTATAGCTGAATACTGTAGATTCAAGAAATTCCATAATAATTTATTGGATTGGTATTTATTACCCATGAGTTCCGCCTTGTGGAGCACACCTCCTGAAACCACTTCGTCTTTCCCTGCAGCAACTCTTGTTCGCTTTTTCAAAAATCATGGTTTTTTGGGATTAAATACACAGTTTCAATGGTATACGGTGGACGGTGGAAGCGAGGAATATAAAAAACGATTGATAGCACCCTTTAAAGATAAAATTCTGGTAAATTCAGGGATAAATAAAATTAATCGTTATGACCATCATGTGGAAGTTATAACTCATAAAGGTGAAAAATTTTTATTCGACAAAGTTATAATTGCAACACATGCAGATGAGGCGAGAACAATGCTAAATGATGTTATGGTTGCGGAGAAAAACATGCTTTCTCCCTTTCATTATGAGAAAAACCGCGCAATTTTACATACCGATGAATCGGTTATGCCTAAAACCCGCAGAGCCTGGAGCAGCTGGAATTATTGCACAGAAAAAAAGGATGATAAAATGATTTCCGCCTGCACCTATTGGATGAATAGTCTGCAACAAGTTTCCAAAAAAAAGAATTATTTCGTCACTATAAATGAAAGTAAAATAATAGATAAAACGAAGATCATAAAGGAGATCATCTACGAACATCCTATCTTTACCGTAGAAGCAATGCAAATGCAAAAACATTTGCCTGAACTAAACAACAACGGACAAATCTTTTTTTGCGGAAGTTATTTTCGTTACGGTTTTCATGAAGATGCTTTGATGAGTGCCGTTGACGTTTGTAACAGAATAAAAAATAATACATGAGTTCAAAACTCTATAAATGTCAGGTAATGCATAATCGGCTCACCCCGAAAAGGCATAGGTTTACCTATAAAATTTTTATGTTTTGGCTGGATATTGATAAACTGGATGAAACTTCTGATCAATTAAAGTTATTTTCCTGCAACAAAACCAATATTTTTAATTTTCGGGACGATGATCATTTTAAATTCCCAAAAGGAGATAATAGAAATCAACTAGATGTAAGAACTAAACTCAATAATTATTTAAAAGAAAACGGAATAAGTGATATTCCGGTAAAAGTATTTCTACTAACCCATGTGAGAATGTTCGGCCATGTATTCAACCCGGTAAGTTTTTATTTTTGTTATGGTGCTGCCAATGATTGCAAATATGTTGTCACAGAAATAAGCAACACCTTCGGCGAAATGAAAATGTTTCTTATAGATAAAAAACATGACAAAGGGTTCGAACAACACGCTACCAAATATTTTTATGTTTCTCCTTTTACCGAATTGGATGAAGAATTTGAGTTCCGATACCAGATCCCCGCTGAAAAAATGAATATTCAGATCAACGTAAAAAATAAGGAAGGGTTTAAATTTTTTATCAGTACCCTGACCGGAACAGAAAAAAAATTGAGTGACGGAAGACTTTTAGCTTATGTTTTTCGTTTTCCCTTCATATCAGTTAAGGTATTGTGGAGTATACATTTTCAGGCAATGTTATTGTGGTTTAAGAAAGTGCCTTATCATAAAAAAAATGCCAATAAGGATTTGCAAAAGGGGATAACAAATATTTGATGAAATATTGCTATTTAATTGCGATTTTACTAAATTTTACAGCCATTTCTGCGCAAATAAATTCTGACTCGGTTTTAATTAGTGAGGATGGGAAGTTTTTACTTATGATTGATGACCCGTTTTATGCTGATTTGGACTATCAACAAATTGTAATTCGAAATTTTGATTCTTTGTATGTTGGAACCACGTATATTTTAAGGGCCGATACAATATTCACCAAGACTCCTTCCTATGCCGGACAATATGGGTATTATTATTATGTTGGTGATGAAAAAACATATAATATTATTTACGACACCATATTATTTAATGAATTTAACATGCTGTATAATTTTGATAAAAACAATTGGATCCATCGTACAGATGTACAGTTAATTGTCGATACCCTGAAAACGATTTTAGAGGTACCCAGAAATTCATCCAATTATTATGTTCATCCACACGACACAATTGATCTATCGAGGTCATACGAACTATTGATCAAATTTGTATATAATAACACCATATTATATTCCGTAAAGAAAAGCGAAGATCTACCTACTATTTTTAATTCTTTTGATGTAAGGAGTGCGGGGTTATATTGGGAACTAAAACACCAAAAATATTTTTTGGAATCCTATTTAGTAATGAAAAATTATATGATCAATCATGACACCTATGAAGTATCAACTATTATGGTTGGTTATGAAATATTGGAAAGTGGATTGATTACATGGTAAGGTCATTAAAAAGCCCTGAAAACTTTATTGAACAAAATGACTGTTAAATTGTTTTTAAATTTTCCAGAATTTGCAATCCCGAACGGGTCAAATTCCGTAAATAATTTGTGGATTCAAATCCGATAAACAAATTCGCAGCTTTTTTAGTTATTATTGTGGACAATTTTTTGGTGTTAGCCGGAAATTATCTCAAAAACCAGAAATGCCAAATTCAATGAGTTTTTACAAAAACACCATCCTAAACCTCCTGAAACCCATGCAAAAGGGTTATATCCACATCACTTTGGAAGATGGAACAACCATGGAATTGGGTTCGAAGGAGAATGGATTACATGCTGATGTTGCAGTAAATGACTTCAAATTTTACAAAAGAGCATTTTTATTCGGCGATATCGGATTTGCAGAAGCGTATATGGCAGAAGAGTGGACCACAAGCGACCTTACAAAATTATTGTCGTGGTTTTTATTGAATATTGAAAATTCTCCGACAGTTTCCGGTTCAGCAGTAAAATCGGTTGCATTAAATATTTTACAATTTGCCAATAAGATCTATCACAGAAAAAGGAAAAATTCTTTGAATGGTTCCCGTAAAAATATTTCTGCTCATTACGATCTGAGCAACGATTTTTTCGCTTTGTTTTTGGATGGAAGTATGACATATTCCTCCGCTTATTTTACTGATCCTAGTCACGATCTCGAACAGGCACAAATTCAGAAGTATGAAAGTTTGTGTAATGCCTCAAAAATTAAGGAGGGAGATCATGTATTGGAAATTGGAACCGGTTGGGGGGGATTTGCCATGTATGCTGCAAAAACTTATAATTGCAAGATCACTTCCGTAACAATTTCGCAACAGCAATTCGATTTTGCAGTTAAACGTATTGCAGATGCAGGCCTAAGTGATAAAATAGAAGTGCAGTTAAAAGATTATCGATTGATAGAAGGAAAATACGACAAAGTAATTTCCATAGAAATGATAGAAGCAGTTGGCGCTAAATATTTAAAAACATACTTTGATAAAATTCATGGTTTATTAAAACCTGATGGCGTTCTTGCCTTGCAGGCAATTGTTTGTCCCGATTCCCGTTTTGATGAATTTAAAAAGAATGTCGATTTTATCCAAAAACATATTTTTCCCGGAACATTATTGCCTTCCATTGCCGCAATAAATAATGCCGTAAACGAAACAGGCGATATGTTCATGTTCGGCCTTAAAGACCTCGGAAAAAGTTACGTGCAAACCCTCGCTGAATGGCGCTCCCGATTTAATCTCAACACCGATAAAATTAAATTATTGGGTTTCGACGATGAATTCATCCGCAAATGGAATTATTATTTTTCCTATTGCGAAGCAGCATTTAATATGCGTAATATTAATGTAGTGCAGATGGTGTATACAAGACCGAATAATCATGCGTTTTGAGCATAAGGGAGTAGCAGTTGGCAGTGGCAGTTGACAGTTTGAAGCCAAATGGAAATATCTTCGAATTAAGCTAGATCAACTATTGAATGAGTAATGAGTGATGAGTTATGAGAATCGCTTGCATGGTGATTTTCCTCCCGTCCCAGAACAAAGAATATAGAATCCATCAGTGGACGGACAGGTAACAAACTTTCCACGCCCATGTGATTTTCCTCCGTATTGAACTCAGAACAGGAATATCGAATAAAGAACAAAGAATAAAGAATCCATCAGTGGACGGACCGGCAACAAACTTTCCACGCCCATGTGATTTTCCTCCGTATTGAACTCAGAACAGGAATATCGAATAAAGAACAAAGAATAAAGAATCCGTCAGTAGACGGACCGGCAACAAACTTTCCACGCCCATGTGATTTTCCTCCGTATAGAACTCAGAACTCAGAACTCAGAACTCAGAACTCAGAACAGAACTCAGAACTCAGAACTCAGAACGCAGAACTCAGAACTCAGAACCCCGAACTGAAAACATTGATCATTAAACTTTTATCTAACTTTGTAATACAAAATGAAACATATATTTTACATTTTAACTCTGATTTTAATAACAACGGTTAGTTATACTCAAGTAACAACCGCAGAAAATTGGACCAAAACCGATTGTGAAGGAACAGAACATACCCTGTTCACCGAATTGGATGCGGGAAATGTGGTGATCATGGAATTGGTAATGTTGGATGGATGTGTTCCTTGCATCAATGCCGCGCATTTAATGCAGCCTATAATCGACCAATATAATGCGAATTTTGAGAACAGGATCAAATGGTACACTATGGGTTACAATGATACCTATACCTGTGAAGCCTTGATCACATGGAAAAGTGATAACGAAATTAATTGCGCTTCCCAATTTGAAGAAGGGGCCGATCAAATTGAATATTATGGCGGAATGGGAATGCCAACCATTGTAATAGTAGGTAGAAATACCCATAAAGTTTATTTCAATGAATTCGGATTTGTTCCCGCCGATACTGTCGCCTTTGCCGATGCAATTGAATATGCGCTCGGAATTGCGGAACCGGTTTCAGTGATTGAGGAAAAGTTTAAGAATATTTCTATTACTCCCAACCCGGCGTCCGATTTTATTCATATCACCGATCTTCCGAATTCACCTTTTACGCTTACCATTATTAATGCCAGCGGAGCTATAATACAAACAATGGAGGGAAGTAATCGTGATCTTGACGTTCGATCACTTCCAAACGGCTTGTATTTTTTAAAGGTTCTTTCTCAGGAATCTTATTATTCGACCCCATTTGTCAAGAATTAATGGCTCATTTCAACATTTTTCTAAAAAATTTAGTCGCCTTTATCAACAATTGCCTTGTTTAACTGTTATTAGTATTTGTTAAACAAATTTTAGCTTTGCATTAATGGCTGCAATATACTCAATACGCGATCTGGAATTACTTTCGGGAATAAAGGCCCATACGATCCGTATATGGGAGCAGCGCTATAATATCCTTAAGGCACATCGCACAGAAACTAATATTCGTTTTTATTCTGAGACCGAACTGAAGTACCTGATGAGCCTGGCTTTGTTGAACAGAAATGGGTACAAGATCTCCAAACTTGCAGCATTTTCCCCAGAGAAAATTGCCGAACTGGTGGAAAAATTGATTCACGAACCCACCGAATATTACAACCAAATTGAAGGCTTAACCATTGCTGCCATTGCATATAATGAGGAAAAATTTGATCGTATACTCAATACCTGTATATTGCAAATGGGATTTGTAGATGCCGTAAAAAAGATCATTTTTCCTTTTTTGGAAAATCTGGGTATTTTATGGGTATCAGGCACTGTAATAGCCGCTCAGGAACACTTTGTGACGCATTTACTCCGCCAGAAATTCATAGTCGCCATCGACGGCCATCCACTGCAACTGCACGCAGAATCCAAAACCTTTATACTTTTTCTGCCCAATTCCGAATGGCATGAATTGTCGCTGTTGTTCTTGAATTACCTTCTTCGCTCCGCCAACCACAAAGTGATTTACCTCGGTCCGAGTGTGCCGATAGACGATGTGATCAATGCAGGAGAAGCAATCAAACCGGATGGATTTTATACCGTTATCACCGGACAGCCAAACGGATATTCGTTAACCGACTATCTGAACAAACTCGCAAACCGGTTCCCGGATTCAAACGTATTTGTAAGTGGACCCCAGGTGGTGCATCCTATCAAAGGTTTGGATCCTAATGTGTTCGTTCTCAATAATTTAAATACAGTAATTTCACAGGTAGAAGTTTTATGTGAATAGAAATTATATTTTTTGTTTAAGAAATTTTAAAAATAGTTAAACAAAAATTTGGAAAAACCAATTTTCTATCTCAACTTTGGGTAAAATTTGAAGGATTATGAAGAACTCGGAATTTCAAGCACACATCATACAACTAAAGGCTCCCCTCAGAACCTTTGCAATGAATTTGACCCGCGACCGCGATGATGCACTTGATCTGATTCAGGAAACATACATCCGCGCTTTAACGAATGAGGACAAATTTCATGAAGGTACCAACCTCAAAGCATGGTTACTTACCATAATGAAAAATATTTTCATCAATAATTATCGCAAATCCACCAAAAGAAATACGATAGTGGATATATCCGAAAATCTTTTTTTAATTAATTCTTCAGAGGCGATCACAGGCAATCAGGCAGAAAATGATTTTGTGATGAAAGACCTTGCGCTCGCAGTAAATAATCTCGATGCAGAATATAAAAAACCTTTCATCATGCACTACAATGGTTTTAAATATGAAGAAATTGCCGAAGAAATGAATCTCCCCCTCGGCACCGTAAAAAGCCGCATCTTTTTCGCCCGCAAACAAATGAAAGATTTTTTAAAAAGCCGGGGATTTGAGAGGAATTGACAATTGACAATTGATAATTGACAATTATTGACGGGATGATAAATTAAGTTTCAATTGATGAATTAATTCGGATGTAAGTAACAGAGTGGGCAGTAAACAGTAAACAGTGAGCAGTGGGCAGTTTGTAACATTGGGAGTTATAGCTCCGAATTATAAAATTTCTTTATTGATAATTTTACGAGAGTTTGCATTTGGAAATTAAATTCTCATCAGAAATCAAAACAAATCCTAGGTCTTATGTCATATTTCCTAGGTCTAATTTTTGGGCAGCTTGTAACATTGGTAAATTTCGCTTCGAATTTAAATATTATTTATTAGCAAGATTCACGTAGTTTACAATTGGAAATTAATTTCTCATCAACGATCAAACTCATCCTACTTCCTATTTCCTACTTCCTATTTCCTATTTCCTTTGTTCAGGCCAGTAATCAAAACTCCAAATGTTACTGTGATCCCGGCTGTTTAATTATCAATTATCAATTGTCAATTGTCAATTTTTTCCCGTTTCATAAAGTTCGATCGGCAACCCATCCGGATCCTCAAAGAAAACAAACCTTTTTTGGGTGTATTCGTCAATTCGAATTTCTTGAAATACAATTCCTTTTTGAGATAATGTTTTAATTGTTTCGTCGAGATCATCTACAGCAAAACAAAGATGTCGTAATCCATGGGCTTCGGGGTATGAATTTCGGGGTGGTGCATCGGGGAATGAAAATAATTCGATGGCGGTATTTTCATCCACTTTGAGATCGAGTTTATAGGAATTTCGGTTTTCGCGATAGTTTTCTGCTATTATCTCAAAACCTAAAACTTCGGTATAGAAATATTTCGACCTCATATAGTCGGAACAAATTATTGCAATATGGTGTATCCCTTTTATCATCCGTAAAGAAAAAAAGCATCCTCAAAATGTTTAAAAAACCATTTTTCGTCCTTTGATCTGAAAATAGCTATGATATCAAAGCGCACCTCTTTTTCCAGATTTTTTTCATATAAATAGTTTCCCGCTGCCCTCACCATGAGTTTTTGTTTGGCACTGGTCACCGATTCCTCAGGGTAACCAAACACATAACTGCTGCGGGTCTTCACCTCTACAAAAACAATAATATCCTTAAAACCGGCAATAATATCCACTTCCGCCCTGCCACTTCTATAGTTTTTTTCCAGTATCACATATCCTTTCTCCTGCAAAAAGGCCACTGCTTTTTCCTCTCCCTCCTTCCCCAATTCGTTGTGCCTGCCCATAAAATCGTATTTTTGTATGTGACGATGGACAAATATATTGATAGATTTCGGGAACAACTGATCGAAGCTCTCGCGATCGGTGAACAGATATCTGAAATTAAAACGGGAAGACCTATTACCAATATCCTCATCTCGGGTATGGGTGGATCGGGAATTGGAGGAGCGATTGTGCAGGAATTTGTTGCCGATAAATTGAATATTCCAGTAGCTATTATAAATGATTATGATCTCCCGACTTATGCTGCGGAAAATACCTTATTTATTTGTTGCAGTTATTCGGGGAACACAGAGGAAACACTTTCCACCTTTCATCAGGCTCTTGAAAAAAAATGTTTCGTGGTATGTATCACCACAGGAGGAAAATTAAAAGAACTTGGAGAAATAAATAATTTTCCAACTGTAATTATTCCCGGAGGAATGCCTCCGAGAACATGTTTGGGATATTCTCTTGTTGCACAACTTTATGTTTTGTATAAAATGGGTTTAATTGAGGATGATTTTATTACTCAAATTAAAAGAGCCGCAGATCTTTTGTTGAAATTAGAAGAAGAAATTAAAATTACAGCTAAATCAATAGCTGAAAAAATAAAAGATACCATCCCGATAATTTATTCCTCTGCCCCTATGCAAAACATTGGATTGCGTTTAAAACAACAAATAAACGAAAATGCAAAAATGCACTGTTTTGCAAATGTAATTCCGGAAATGAATCACAATGAGTTGGTTGCATATTATGAAAGAAATAATAACTTGTCGGTAATATACCTCCGTGATAAAAGTGCGTCAGAACAAATAAATAAACGATTCGACCTTTGTGCTGAATTGATTCAACCAAAAGTTTTAGTGATGGAAGAATTTTATGCCGAAGGAACTACACACTTTGAAAAATTGTTGTACCTTGTTCATCTGGGCGATTGGCTGAGTTATTATTTATCGGAATTAAAGTCAGTGGATGCGATAAAGATACACAGCCTCGATTGGCTTAAAACAGAATTGGAGAATTAAATGCAATTAGTAAAATACCGCGACCTTGGAACTATGGAATATGATTTTGCATGGAAACTGCAACAGAGTATTTTTGATGATATAGTAGCAAAAAAATTAAAGAACAGAACCCTGATGCCTGATGACCAATTAAATTATCAGCATCATTTATTGTTTGTTGAACATGATCCCGTAATAACAATGGGAAAGAATGCGGATGAAAAAAATTTGTTGTTGAATGAAGATTTTTTGAAACAAAAGGGCGTTCAGTTATTTCATATCAACAGGGGAGGAGATATAACCTATCACGGTCCCGGTCAAGTTGTAGGATATCCGATATTAGATCTGGATAATTTTTTTACCGATCTGGGAAAATATCTCCGAAGTATTGAGGAGGTGATAATTAAAACGCTCGCTGAATATAATTTGATCGGTGAACGCTTAAAAGGTGCAACAGGTGTTTGGCTGGATGCCGATAAACCAACTGCCAGAAAAATATGTGCAATTGGTATTAGAAGCAGCAGATGGGTTACCATGCACGGATTTGCATTTAACGTGAATACTGATCTGAGTTATTTTGATTTTATAATTCCCTGCGGAATAACAGATAAAGCAGTAACATCATTAAAAAAAGAATTAGGAAGGGAAATTGATATGCAGGAGGTTAAGAATAAATTGAAAAGGAATTTTGAAATAGTATTTAATTGTAAACTGATATAATGGCTGAGCAAGAAGAGGATATAGAAATAAATGATCTATCGGGTGATACGGAAGAGGAATTGTATGAACATTATCGCGTAACCACCGATAAAAAACAAGAACCTCTTCGAATAGATAAATTTTTATTTAATCGCATAGAAAATATTTCGCGCACAAGAATTCAAAATGCCGCATTGGCGGGTTGTATTTTAGTGAACGATGTTCCTGTGCGCTCCAGCTACAAAATAAAACCGGGTGATACTATTGTTGTGGTATTGCCACAAAAACCTGCAAAATACGATGTTCGTCCCGAAAATATTCCCTTGAATATTATGTATGAGGATGATGATATCATCGTAATTAATAAACCTGCTGGAATGGTTGTGCATCCCGGACTCGGTAATTTCAGCGGTACTTTAGTAAATGCATTGTTATATCATTTTCAAGGTTTACCACAAAGGGAAGATGAACCTTTTCGCCCAGGACTTGCACACAGAATTGATAAAAATACCACAGGAATTATCATAGCAGCAAAAAATGAATTTTCCTTAGCGCATCTCGCAAAACAATTTTTCGATCACTCTATTCAAAGAAAATATATTGCTTTAGTTTGGGGCGAATTTGAAGAAAAACAAGGAACCATAGTTGGAAATATTGCACGCCATCTTCGATTCAGAAAAATATTTACAGTGTATCCTCCAGGTGGAGAAATTGGTAAACATGCAATAACGCATTATAAGGTTTTGGAGAGTTTTGGTTATACCAGTTTGGTGGAATGTCAATTGGAAACCGGTCGTACACATCAGATCCGTGTGCATATGCAACATATCAATCATCCTGTATTTGCAGATAATACTTATGGCGGCGACAGAATTGTAAAGGGTACAATATATACCAAGTACAAACAGTTTATTGATAATTGTTTCGAGATAATCCAGCGTCAATCGCTTCATGCAAAATCTCTGGGTTTCATCCACCCAAAAACAAACGAACCCATGTTTTTTGAAAGTGATCTGCCACCCGATATGCAACAGGTAATTGAAAAGTGGCGTCACTATGCGAAATTTTTGAAACTTTAAAAATTGTATTACCTTTCGTCTGTATGAAAAGTCAGTCCTCCACTCTTTTAACATTGTTTTTCCTCATGATCAACATGTTTGTTTTCGGGCAAACACAAAAATGTTATACCGATGGATTTTTACAATCCCTGCAACAAACTGATCCTGCCAAATATGAAAAAATGAGGGCAGCACAAACCGATCTGTTATTCACCAATGCAAAAATTACGGATGATATTTATATGATTCCAATTGTAGTGCATGTGGTATATAAAACAGAGTCACAAAACATCAGCGACATTGAAATTTTTGAACAGATCAATGTCCTTAACGAAGATTTCAGAAGATTAAATCCCGATACAATAAACACATTACCCGGATTTCAGGGTGTTGCCGCTGATTGCAGAATTGAATTTTGCCTCGCTCAATTTGACCCGGAAGGAAATCCAACCTCCGGAATTATTCGCACTCATACAGATACAACGGAATGGTTGCTTGGATTTTCAGAAAAAGTGAAATTTACCAATCAGGGTGGAGATGATGGATGGCCAGCGATCAGTTATCTCAATATTTGGGTATGTAATTTAGAGGATGGCATTTTAGGATATGCATATGGTCCGCCCTCCGGTGCACCTGACGCTGGAGATGGAATAGTAGTGGATTATAAAAATTTCGGACTTGGCGATGTTTCTTCAAAACCCTATGATCTTGGCAGAACAACCACACATGAAATTGGCCATTGGCTCGGATTAAATCATGTTTGGAGCGGATTTGGTTCTTGTGGGGCTATGGATGATGGAATTGAAGATACTCCTCCACAATCAGGCGAAACTTATGGATGTCCGGAGGGTGAAGTTTACGATATTTGCAGTCCTGAATCTCCCGGAATTATGTATCAAAATTATCTGGATTACACAGATGATGCATGTATGAATTTATTTACCGAAGGGCAAAAAAATAAAATGCGTTCTGTTATTGAAACCAAACGCGCTTCTCTTCTTTTTTCTTCCGCAGGTTGTAATGAAATTCCGCCGTTACCGGGTGATATTGCTGAATTGATAATTTATCCCGTTCCTACAAGCGGGGAATTCACGATTGTGATCAAAAACTTTCTTGCCCTGCAGGAAAATATGGAAATTAATATTTATGATGCTTTGGGACAGCTGGTTTCAACCGCAAATCCAACATCCGCAAATACTGTTGCACAGTATTTCAACCTGAGCCATTTGGCTACAGGCTGTTATTTCGTTAGGGTGTTCAATGGCACTTACTTTTTGACAGACCAGTTTTTGCTCTATTGATTTGTGACTTATATCAACACAAATTAAATTGTTTACACACGCAATTATTCCCTCGCACTTCTTAACTTTGTGTAACAATTTTAACACCTAACCTATATTAAGAATGAAAAAAATGTTACTCTCAGGGTTGATCCTGATGTCGTCGTTTGCTGTGTTTGGTCAAACCATCCGCTGCGGTTACAATACCTATCTCAAGCAGCTTGAGCAGAACTTTCCGGATGAATACAACCAGATTTTAGCAGCTGAGGAAGAAGCGAAAGCCTATTCTAACAGCACCACTACCTATAAAACCAACGGGGGAGTTTATACCATCCCGGTTGTTGTGCATATTGTTTATTCAAGTGCAAGTCAGAATATTGACGATGAATTTGTAACGTCCCAATTGGAAGTTCTAAACGAAGATTTCCGCCGGTTAAATGCAGACGCAGATGAAACTCCTGCTGCATTTGAAGGTGATGCAGGTGATGCCCAGATCGAATTTTGTCTCGCTCAACAGGATCCTGATGGAGTAATACACTCTGGAATAACCAGAACGGAGACTGATATTACAAGTTGGAATTTATTTGCCGATGCCGGTGATGATAATTATGCCGACAATGTGAAATTTACCAATAAAGGTGGCGAGGATGCCTGGCCACGCGCTGACTACCTTAATATTTGGGTTTGTAATATAACAGGCGGTATTTTAGGTTATGCCACTCCTCCAGGAGGAATTTCAACAAAAGATGGGGTTGTGATCGGATATAAATATTTTGGAGTTGATGGTGCCGGTTCAGATGTTTACGATAAAGGTCGCACAGCAACCCATGAAGTTGGGCACTGGATGAGCCTTAAACATATTTGGGGGGACGATGATTTTGCGCCAGATCCGAATTGTGGAGGTAGTGACGGTATGGACGACACCCCAAATCAAGGTCTTGCCACCTATGGAAATCCTTCATTCCCACAATTAGATGATTGTTCGCCTTTAAGTCCAGGTATTCAATTTATGAATTTTATGGATTACACTGATGATGGTGCAATGAATATGTTTTCCAATGATCAAATCACTAAAATGCGTGATATTTTGGAAACCTCTCGTTCAACTATTCCTGAATCAAACAGATGCGAAGAAGGTGGAGTGGATATTAACGAAGTGTTAAAAAATAAATTGATTCAGCTGACAGTTTATCCTAATCCATCAAAAGGTGAATTTATTTTTCAAATGAAAAATTTTGAAAATAAGGAGATCACAGTGGAAATTTATAATTTAACAGGTGAACTAATTAATAGAATTCTCGTTAACAATACAGGTGATGACAAGGTGGTTTTTGATGCCGGAATATTGAGTGCCGGTGATTATCTTGTTAAAGCTTCAGACGGTGAATTTATTTTAACACAAAAGATCACGGTCATTAAATAATGAAAAAAAGTATTAACTCATAATAAAAAAGTGGTTGGCTAATTTTCAACCACTTTTTTATTTATACCATGTTATGAAACGCGAAGAGGAAATTTTACAACTGCTTACAAGTACAACCGACGATTTACAACTCCATGCAATTGCCGCAAAAGTTTTAAAGGAAGAAAGATTAAATGTTGAGGAAGGAATAATTTTATTTGAAAAAGCTTCACTCGGATTTGTAGGTACACTTGCTGATCATATTCGCAGAAAAAAACATGGTGATATCACTTATTTCAACCGCAATTTTCATATCGAACCAACCAATTTATGTGTATTTGATTGTAAATTTTGTTCCTATTCCCGTTTATTAAAACAACGCAGCGATGGATGGGTGATGAGCAAGGAGGAGATGTTGGATATTGTGCGTTCTTATAAAGATAAACCTGTAACGGAAGTACATATTGTTGGGGGAGTTTTACCGGAATTAAATCTGGAATGGTTTGCAGATATTTTAAAGGAAATTAAAAATTTGCGTCCTGATGTTCACATTAAAGGATTTACTGCAGTGGAATTGGAATACATGATCCGTAAATCAAAAATGTCGATTCGCGATGGATTAAAATATTTGATGGATGCAGGATTAGGTTCTTTGCCCGGTGGAGGTGCTGAAATATTTGATGAGGAAATAAGAAATATTATTTGTGCAGATAAATGTGATACCAAAACCTGGTTGGAAATTCACCAGACAGCTCATGAACTCGGAATGCACAGCAATGCAACTATGTTATACGGACATATCGAAAATTATGCGCATCGCATCGACCATATGGAACGATTGAGAACTTTGCAGGATATTACGGGTGGATTTAATTGTTTTATTCCGTTGAAGTTTAGAAATCAAAACAATCAGATGAGTAATATTGCAGAAGTGAGTGTGATTGAAGATCTGAAAAATTATGCTGTTTCCAGAATTTATCTCGATAATTTTCCGCATATCAAAGCTTATTGGCCAATGATAGGAAGAGAAAATGCACAACTCAGTTTAAATTTTGGTGTTAACGATATGGATGGAACAATTGATGATACAACAAAAATTTATTCCATGGCAGGAGCGGAAGAACAATCCCCCGTTTTAACAACAAAAGAAATTTGTGCATTAATTCTTGCAGCCGGAAAAGTCCCCGTTGAACGCGATACTCTATACAACACCATTCGCAATTATGAAAACGTTGATCTTGATGCAGAATTTGGTATAGATCATCATATAAGTCTGAATGTTATAAATAATTAAATTGATCTATACTTCCCGCAACCTTCGCGATCTTCCCGCCTTACCGGCCAAAAAACTTAAACCCTTCCATTGAAAAAAGAAATATATCTAATCCGTCACGGTGAAACCGATTTTAATAACTTAGGTATAGTGCAAGGTCGTGGAGTAAACAGTTCTATAAACGAAAAAGGTATTAGCCAGGCGCAACAATTTTACGACGTTTACAAAAATACCGGATTTGAAAAAATATATGTTTCCCTTTTAAAACGAACGGAAGAAACTATTTCACCGTTTAAACAATTAAATATTCCTATAGAAAAACATGTTGGGTTGGATGAAATAAGTTGGGGAGTTCATGAAGGGCAAAACAGTGGAGATACCTTCAAAGATTTTTATCGCATTATACATTTATGGACCGAAGGTGATCTTGAAGCAAAAATGGAAGCAGGGGAGAGTCCCTTGGAAGTGCAAAACAGACAGTTGGAATTTCTAAAGGTATTGAAAAATGCGACGGAGCAAAAAGTTTTAATTTGTTCTCATGGAAGAGCGATCAGAATTTTATTATGCACCATGTTAAATAAACCCCTTAATGAAATGGATACTTTTCCGCACCATAATGTGAGTCTTTATAAACTCAATTATGAAGATGATATTTTTACACTTGAAAATTTTAATGATATAGCGCATTTAAATGGATAATAAAATTGTAATTTCTTTAGTTAGTTATTTAAATACCAAACCTTTTTTATACGGTTTGGAGCATTCAGCAATCAGTGAAAGACTGGATCTTCAATTGGATATTCCCTCAGTAGGAGGAAAAAAATTATTGGAAAATTCAGTAGATATCGGATTAGTACCCGTTGCCGTTTTAGCAAAATTGAACGATGCCCAAATAATTACCGATTATTGTATTGGAGCTGATGGCCCTGTTAAAAGTGTAAGTGTATTTTCTGAAATACCAATTGAAGAAGCAGAAAATATTTTTCTTGATTATCATTCACTTACATCCGTTCAATTACTTAAAATATTATTACACGATCATTGGAAAATAACTCCCAATCTTATATCAGCACATGATGGGTATATCAATGAAATAAAGGGCAAAACAGCGGGTTTGGTAATTGGTGACAGAGCATTGGCATTAAATAATAAATATCCTTACGTTTACGATCTTAGCGAAGCCTGGAAAAAAATGACGGGATTACCCTTTGTTTTTGCCGCCTGGATAACGCGTAAACCACAATATTCCGATAATATTTTTGAATTAAATGAGGCATTAAAATACGGTGTTCATCATATAGACGAAGTTGTTGATACCTACGATTCCGGCCTCCTCAAAAAATCCGAATTAAAAGACTATCTCCAAAACGACATCGACTATAATCTCGATTCCCTAAAACGCAAAGCCCTCGATCTTTTCATCGGCAAAATAAAAAACGCGGAGATTGTGAATCAATGAGGCAATTATTTCCGCTGCGAATAAATGTTGAAATTATAGATTATAATGTCACCCCTCTGGGGTTTGTATTTTCTATTGTTACGGTTTATTATAATAATGTCACCCCTCTGGGGTTTAATCGGATTATATGTGTTAATATAACTTCTACCATATAACTTATAATCAGATTTTAAATATAAATATTATTAGACTATATTAATATACCTTTTAAAAATTGGGAAAAAAAATATTACGATAAAGAATATATTTCTAAATAACATCGCACAAAACCCCAGCGGGGTAGCATTATTATAGAAATATCATGAAAGAATCAGAATCAAACCCCGTAGGGGGTGACATTATAATCAATCTTGCCAACATCGGTTAGCAGGGGATAATCTTTATGCTTAAATTTATATCATCTTATTATTTTTATCCCTTTAAATCTGCCCAATCAGCGTCATCCGCGTTCCCTTTTTTTAACCTATTATACCATAGTTGGTGCTTTCCAACTACATGATACTTATATCATTTCTATCACCCCCAACACCTCCCTTATCAACCCATCCACAGCCTTATCCGGATCCTTACTAAATTCTCCTCTGGCTCTGTTTGCGAGCAAAACATTTAACGATAAACATTTATGTCCCAATAATTTCGAAAAACCATACATCGCTGCTGTTTCCATTTCAATATTAGTAATGCGATGACCTGCAGTTTTAAAACTTTTAATATCCTCATAAAACTTTTCTTGCGAGATCGGAAGATTAACTTTTCTTCCCTGCGGTGCATAAAAGCCGGGTGCAGTTAATGTTATTCCGCTATAAAAATCCTTTTGAAATTTAGAATGAAGATATTCATCCGATTTAAATGTATATGGATGAATTGTATGATGAAAATAACAATGCAATTTAAATCGCGTTAATAATTCCTCTTCCTCCTTTGTATTTTCAAATTTATAAAAATGCATAACATTATCAATTCCTATCCCAAACGATGAAGCTAAAAATGCATCCACAGGAATATCCTCCTGAATACAACCGGAGGTTCCAATTCTGATAATATTAAGGGAAATTGGGGTTGTTTTGAATCTGTTCTCCGAAAAGCTATAATTTTTTAATAAATGCAATTCATTGAGGGTTATATCAATATTGTCGGTGCCTATACCTGTTGAAATTACGGTTATTCTTTTTTTACCGATATATCCGGTATGCGTAATAAATTCTCGTTTTTGTTTTTTTGTTTCAATTCGGTCGAAATACCTGCTTACCAAAGCAACTCTGTCGGGGTCGCCAACGGTAATTATGGTGTCAGCAACATCATCAGGGTGCAGGTGAAGATGATAGATACTCCCATCGTTATTCAGTATTAATTCGGAGGCCTTGTGTTGTTCATCCATGTCCGACAAATTTAAATCGAAATTTTCTGATTATTTTTGTGGAAATTATGCAACAGCAGGAAAGAAGGATATTTGTCCCTACCGATTTTTCAAAAGCCTCCAATGCAGCTCTCCAATATGCAATTTACATCGCCAACCGATCAAATGCTATTATAGATCTGGTGCATTTTGCCAAAAGAGATGATCTGATGCAAAAATCGGAAGGCGCGGCCGAATACAAGAAAAAATTATTGGCACTGGAGAAAAAACTGCATGATATGAAAAATAAAAGTGGCGCAGCTTTTCGTATTAATGAAGTGGTGATCACAACCACTGAATCCGTTTCTTCAGAAATTCAGGAGTACGGACTTAAAATTCACGCCGAATTGGCTTGTATTGGAACATTCGGATCCGATTCCAAACCTTCAAAATTCAATCTTGGAAATAATACAGAAAAACTGGTGCGCAGTGTCGACTTTCCGGTTTTAACTTGTCGCACGGTTAAAGACACCATAAATTTTAAAGATCTATTACTGCCTATCGATCTCACCAAACACACCCACGAAAAAGTGGAACGCATTATTCGTTTTGCACAAAATTTTGATTCTACCATTCATCTTGTTGCTGTCTCCGAATTTCTGGAAGAATTTATTTCCAGCAAAGAAGAATTATTAAACCGCATGGAAGAAGCCGCGGAAACCATTCGCAAAAACGGATTAAAATGTACCACCGAAATGATAAGGCACGATACCGTGAGCAATTCCGTTTTATTATACGCCCAGGAAATTGATGCCGATCTTTTAGTGGTAATGAGTCACGCAGAAAATCGATTTAACCAATTACTTTTTGGTTCGAGAATAAATAAAGTGATCTCACATTCGCCAATTCCGGTGTTGAGTTTCAGGCCTTCGGAGGAGTATGAGGAGAAGTGATAGTATTTAATTGCTGTAAAATTCTTCCACAGATCTATAATTTCTTTAGTCGTGATTAATCGGTAAATTTGCTGTGAGTGTCTACTATTTAGGATTCACTAAAAATAGTGAATTTACAGTAAGTTATAAAAATATAACACAAAAAATTTGGTTGCGATTAAAAGTAGTTCTAATTTTCATAAGTTTTTTGAAAACTTATTGATTTCACGATTAAATCTACTAGTTATGAAAAATCTATTTACCCTCTCCTTGATTTTTACATTGTTATTATTTTCAACTCCGATATTTGCTCAAAATTTTCTTGTACAGGAATGGATGCACACAACCGGTATACCCGATACTATTGATTGGAGTGCTGCCACAACGGATGGATCAGGTAATATATATGTTACCACAAACACATTAGTAGATGGTGAAAAAGCAAATATTCTAACTACAAAATATAATAGTAGTGGAGTTGTGCAATGGGAAGTATCCTATAACAGCACTGGAGATGATAATGATTATGGGACTGCAATATGTGTAGACGGAAGTGGAAATGTATATGTTGCGGCTTCCTCTTATATAAGTGGCAATAATTATGATTACCGAACAATAAAATATAATAGTTCCGGAACGATACAATGGAATGTAACCTATAATGGTCCCGGAAATTTTTACGATGTGCCCACTGGTATTGCTGTAGACGGATCAGGGAATGTTTATGTAACGGGAGGCAGTTATGGAAGCTCTACATTGAGCGATTTTTGTACTATTAAATATAATTCTTCGGGCACAAGCCAATGGACATCTCGGTATAATTATGCAAGCGATCAGGATATTGCAGCGATTATTAAATTTAGTCCATCCGGAAGAGTTATTGTTGCGGGCGGAAGTGCAGCCTCACCTGGGAGTTGGGATTTTGCATCTATTAAATACAATCAAACCACCGGAGCACAATTAGCGGAAAACAGAAATTCTGCATCCGGAGCGGGGTTTGATGAAGTTTATGCTGCTGAAACAGACGCGAGTGGCAATATTTATTTAGTTGGTCGTGCTGCCGTGATTGATGAAGGATATAACATGCGAACAATTAAAATTGATACTTCCATATCAGTTGTCTGGGCTAGAAATTACGATCATGTAGAATTGAATGATGAGGCACATGGAATAGTTGTTGACTTGAGTGACAACGTATATGTAACTGGTTGGGTTACAAATACTGACGGAACAAAATCGTTTGAAACACTTAAATATAACAGCTCCGGAACTTTGCAGTGGTCAAATGAAGAAAATGCTGACAATAGTGGTTTAGATGCTTATGCACTAAAAATCAGCAATACCGTTTACCCATATTTAATGGTTGCAGGTAATGTAGATAATGGAGCGAGTCTTGATTTTATGTCAGTTATCTATAATACGGATGGTGACAGGTTATGGATCGAACAATACGATGATCCTGATAAAAGTGATGACAAAGTCAATTTTGTAAAAACAGATCTTGATGGTAATTTTTATGTTGGTGGAAAATCATATGCTGTATCAACAGCAACAAATAGATTAATCAAATATAATTGGAATAGTTATATTATTCCGCCTGATGATGATATGGCACATCCAACCTCTTTTACTTTTTTCGAAAATAAAGGACAGATAATTGATACAGATAATGAATTAAGAGAAGATATCAAATATTACACACATCGGCATAATCCATCCTTATATTTTACAGATGATGTTTTAAGTTATGTTTGGAGCAGAATAGACACCACTTCCGCAAATGATACACTTTCTAGAATTGATTTAAGTTTTCCGGGAAGCAATGGAACCAAAGTGGTAAATAGAGCCGTAAGCCAAGCCGGTGAATATTTGAATTATTATCTTGCTCACTGCGCTGATGGAATTACCAATGTAAGAAGTAGCGACAGGCTAATTATTACTGATCTATATGATGATGTCGATTTAGAATTTTTCTTTGATGAAGCAGGAATAAAGTATTATCTTATTATTAAGCCAGGATATAGTGAACAGAATGATCCGATTTCCTTATTATATGATGGGGCAGAGGAGGTGAATATATTAGGTGGTGGCGAACTTGAAATTGTCGGATTACTCGGAACATTAAAACAAGAAATTGCAGAAGCATATCAAATTGACGGCGCAGGTGATCTGGTTACTCTTGGTTGGGATGCAGATTTTGTTGTTATTGATGATTTTGAAATTGGGTTTGATTTAGGAGCTTATGACGATGAATTACCTCTAATTATCGAAATGAAATTTGAACCTCTTATAATGGGAGCACTATGTGAACCCAATTTGTTTTGGGGAACATGGTATGGAGGTGATGATGATGATATATTGACCGATGTTAAAATTAATTCGGCTGATTATCCTGCTTTATACATTTCTGGCGCAACTCAATCAACTGCAACAGAGTTTCCATCGGAATACGAATTTATAAACGAATTAACAGGAACTGCTTATGACATTTTCATTCAAAAAATAAATCTAGATGAGTATAATCCAATTTATGATATGTATCAACCGTATTGGGGTTCATATGTTGGAGGAAGCGACAATGAGTATTTATATGGATCTAAAAATTCTAAATTAACTATTATAGAATCGTTAGAGGGTAATGGCAAAAAAATTTATTTTACTGGGCTTAGTGAAAGTGATGATCTTCCTGTTATTGACAACGCGCCAGGTGATCCAGATAACCTATTTGACCCCGATTTAAATTCTGGCATGGATGGGATTTTAGGCATGATGTCAAGCATGGGTTATTTAAATTGGTTAACTTATATTGGTGGTTCTACAGATAACACAAGAATATATGGAATTGATAAAACTTATGATGATGGAATAATTATAGTTGGATATAGTAGAGGTGGCGATGACTTTCCATTTTATGACCCCTCAGGCACATTTCCGTTTCATACTTCTCTTAGATCTGGGTTTATAATTGAACTTGACAACGTTCATCATCTTAAGTTAGGTACTTTATTTGGGAGTACATCAACTGATCAAATATATGATGTAGTTGTAGATAACAATAACGATTATATTATTACAGGTTATACATATGGAATAGATTTTCCAATTACAACGGGTGGTTGTTATGGAACCTCTGCCGGGGCTTCAGATATATTTGTTACTAAAATACGAATTGATGGTGATGACAGAGATTTAGATTGGAGCACATATTATGGAGGCGCTGGCGATGAGTATGGATACGCCATAACAAATGACCTTGACAATAATTTATTTGTAACGGGAGCAACATTTAATTTTGAAATTGATGAATCGGAAAGATTTCCATTAATTTCAGGTGACTTTTTTAATGATAATGTTTTCACTGAAGATGCAGCTGCGGATTGTAAAGGCTTTATACTAAAAATTAGTGAGGAAGGTGACTGTTTATGGGCAACTTTATTTGGTGGTGATAATAGAACGTTTCCGAGGGATATTACAAATAACAATGAAAATATTGTCATAGTAGGTAACCAGATAGATGCAAATGGCAACTTTCCACTCGAACCTTCTGATTATGAAGATGTATTTTTTGATGATTTCGATGACGCTGAAGGCAGTGGAGGTGCCACTTCATTTGTTTCAATGTTTAATAATAATACTGATTTATTGTGGTCAACATTTATTGGTGACAATGCTCACAATGGTGCTGTTGCAGCCACAATAAATACTAATTATAGCAACCAATTATTTATTACCGGATTCATTTCCTATGATTACTTGATAGATGATTTTTTACCTCTATGTAATCCAGGCGGGGATGCTTTATTTATGGATCATGATGCCGGTGGAATAGATGGTAATGATGGTTTTATTGTTGGTTTTGATTTAAGCGCATTTCCAATTTTTATAACATCGGTTAATGATGATGCAATAATTATTGATGAACCTAAAATTAATCCTAATCCGACTTTGGATATTATTAATATTAAATTTCCTGATTTGAATTTATATAATTTAACCATATTTGATATGATGGGCTCAGAAGTTTATTCCGGTAGCACCTATGATTTAGAAACTTCAGTAAGTTTATCGATGCTCTCAAGAGGGTCATATATCTTAATGATCACATCCAATAAGAATACTTATAACCTACTTTTCATCAAACAATAATATCATGAAAAAATTTGTTTTCGCTATCTCTATTTTTTTGCAGATCAATTGCAGTTTAGCACAATGGAATCTTATCGAAGAAAACGCTATTGGGTTTCCATGCTATCACGATATAGAATTTGTTTCAGATTCGGTAGGATATGTTGTAACTTATAATTTAATTGGCAAAACTGAAAATGCAGGTTCCACATGGTCTTTCGATTCAACAAAAAGTGGTTTTTTTGATCTAATAGATTTTATTAATGCCGATACAGGAATAGTATGTTGTTACCCTGTAGATGGTACAGAAATCATATTGACAATTGATGGTGGTTCTACATGGTCATTTCCAGATATAGAAGATGTCTCTTTTTATATTGATGATATTGAGCTTCTCACTTCTGGGAAAATTAAAATCATAGAATCTATACCTGATAATTTACTGCTACATAATATTACAGACTTTTATACAGACTATGAAGGCACTGAGTTATTCTCAGGTTATGCATCAGACATTGATTTTTCATCCGTTGACACAGGTTACATGGCTGGCTTTTTTGATATTGATTTTTCTTCATCTAATGTAATAAGAACTTATGATGGTGGATTGACATGGATACCAAGTGATTCAGAATTAAATGGGCCTGATCTTGGAATTTGTTTTCCAACATCACAGGTGGGATATGGTTATGGAGATGGCTTAACCCAAATTTGGAAATCGGAAGATTACGGTAATATTTGGGAATTATTAGAATGGGATTTTAGTCAGGGGTTAGATCCACATGATGTTGATATAACAAATGTTTATTTTTATAATAAGGAGGTTGGATTTGTGGTTACATCGACAGAACTGGGAGATGATGTGCATTTTGAAGTATTACGCACGATAAACGGTGGTATGACATGGGACTCAACAGATTTTGATGCTGGAACGGAAATTTATGTAACAGATATATTTTGTACTGACCCTCTAACTTGTTACATGACAACATGTAATAGTGGGATTTATAAAACATTAAATGGTGGCGGAAATATCGATACAGTAATCATTAATGAAATTGCTCAAATTGGTCCTAAATTATTACTAAATATTTACCCTAATCCCGCGATAAATGTTATTAAACTAAAATTTCCCAATGATGTAAACCTTTTATCAATAAAAACTATGAATGCTTTTGGTGAAATAATAAACCTTGAATTGAAAAACAATGAAGAAACGGATATAATGCATATTCCAGCAGGTATTTATGTAACTGAGGCTAAAAGTGACAGAGGAATCGTTACAAAAAAATGGGTCAAGTTTTAAAACGATTTTAATTTTAAATCGACAGTTGGCTAATTAATTTTATAATTATTTTAAATCTTAAAATTTTAATCCAAGGTGAAAAGTTTGTAAACTTACTATGAAAGTTATCTGAATTTTTATTCATAAAGTAGTCATATGAAATTTGCGTTCTTTATACAATTGTGATTATCACGAATATAAAAAGCTCACTTTATAAAATCATTGTTTTGTAGTTTTTAATGGGATGTACTTTCAATTAAAACACTCCCAACTTCCCCATCCGTTATAACCTCCACAACAAACATTCCCAAAGCAAATTTTCCCGGACTAAACTCAATAATTTTATCCCTCCCATTTTCAGAATAAACCATTCTCCCATCAATTCCATAAACATTTAAAGTATAGTTTTGATATTCCGGTAATTCAATCATTAAAGGTTCATTGTTAAAACTAAATCCGTAGGTATTTTTAAATTGAATTGTTTGATTGGAATTTAAATTTTCAGTGGCAACAACGGTCATTAACCCCCTTGCATCAAGAGCATTATAGACTTCCTCATAATATAATCCACCAAAAATAGACTCCTCGGAAGCAAGTATTATTTGCGCAGCGTCCGGCATGCTCATATTGTCGAAACTTCCGTAAAGTGTTTCCAAAACAATTTTATCAGTATTTTCTTTTCCTATGGCGTCAAAAATATCCATTAATGCTCCACTCCATATTTCGCTGGAGGAATAATAATCTGCGGAATTATCTTCGGGATAATGTTTATTGGTGTTGGCATTTCTTCCCGCCCAGAATTCATTGTGTCCGTCCCAACTGAAAATAAAATTCCAGCGATAATCACTGAACATTCTCGAATAACTCGCGGCAAAATAATCTCCATATCCTTCATCCAATGCACGGCGCTCCAATCCGTCGTTAGTTTCGGGGGCTGCCTGATCGCTTAATGCATGGCCATATTCATGAACAATTACATCCGCATCCTCAGCATCATCCACTCCGCCTTCGCCAAGTTGTATAGAGGGAATTGCAGCACTTACATAAAAGGATTGGTCGGCTCCACTTGCACCATGTGGATCAATTTCAATATAAAAATTTTGCAGATCGGTATATCCTAAACTCAGGATATAATTATTGAGATTTGTAATATGGTAAAAAGTATTTACATCCTCAAAACCACTCTCACTTCTTGTGAAATTAAATTCCGGAGTGATGGAAGTTACAACACCTGTTATGGGAGTATTCAGATCCTTTATAATAACCGAATCCGTTCTTAAATAAAAAATTCCATCCTCAAACTTTGCCTTAAAACTTACATCCAATAATTCAGCGGTCAAAACTGCTGTATCTGCATCATCAAAATCTTTATATTCTCCAACATACGTAGTTTCAGCAGATGTTAAGGGGTCGGGACCAAATACTTTGCCGGTAACTGTGGTATCGATTGCTGTAAAATATACCCGGTTGTCATTTTCTGAAATTAATTCTCCATTTTCATTCAGCAACAAAGTAATTCTGCTGCGGTCTGAATTTTTAATCAATTCAAATTCAAAATAACGTTTCGGATCATTATTTTCATCTACAATAATGTGCTGTGTAGAACTAATATCCTCAGATATTTTATAAACATTTTTTATGGTAACCGGGAGTTCCATTTTTTGTGTTTTCTCCAGCGGTAAATTCCAGTCTTTCGTATTAAAATAATTACCTGTAATAAATTGAATTTCACCCGAATTATTAACTGCCACTTTAATAATGGAATTAGCCACCAGTATCTCCTTATAATGTTGTCGGAAAGTGTAATACGTGTTTTGTGGTGATTTTTTTATTGTGATCAATTGAAGATCTGAATTTGATGAAAACAATTCAGGATGAAACTGTAAAACATAATTTTCCACTTCATTTTGGTCATTTAAAACCAATTTCGCTTCCGGTTTAAAATTCCGTATCGAAATATTTTGTGCTGTAACAGAAAAACTGAAAAGAAAAAGTAAATAACAGCTATTTCGGAGCAGAAATATGCTCCAATTGTATCTGCCAGATGGTTTTGAGTTTTGACAATATTTTTTCTGCATTTGCGCGGTCAAATTCTATCCTAAAATTACATATTTCTGCGAAATCTGTTGCCATGATATGCGCCCCCGACTTGTTAAGTTCATGCATCACCATTGGCATATCTGTTTCACTGCAAGAAATATTATACGATTCTTTAATGGGAACTGTAATGATATTTGCCTTATCCAGACAATCAGCCGCGGCCATTTTATAAGCATTTATCAATCCCGGAACTCCAAGTTTTTTCCCACCGAAATAGCGCACCACTAAAATAATACATTCTGTAACGGCTCTGCTTTTCATTTCATTCAAAATCGGTCTACCAGCTGTACCGGAAGGTTCTCCGTCGTCGGATGCCCTTTCCATTTCTCCTTCAAAACCCAATCTGTAAGCAAATGTTACATGCACTGCCTTGTGGTGTTCTTTTTTTAAAGCATCCCTTAAAAGTTTAAACTCCTTTTCATCTGACATGGGGTAGGCATATCCCAAAAACTTACTTCCCGACTCCGAATAAGAACCGGTGGAGGCATTTTGTAAGGTGTTGTAACTCAATATCACAGATCAGAAATTACGGCGAAGATGACAGAACTATTGCAAAATAAAAAATGAATGAACAATTAGCCTCATTTTTCGTTACTTTTTCTGTCAAAATATTTGTGGGTTTGTTAAATTCGGAGTTATCTTTCGCACAGATTTAAACACGACACAACTTGGCAAAACCGGAATCCCTTTCATTGATCGCAGAGATGTCTGAAAAAATTGTTTTTATCCGTCAATCGGCGGATGCACAACAATATTTTGCCGATTGTTTTAAGAAATTATTTAATCTCGAACATTGCGCAATCTACCGTGTAAGTGAAAAAAGAGATCTTTTCATTCGGAGTTTTCAGGAATCTCCCAAAAAAAAGAACAACAATATATTTAAATATCCAATAAAATGTTCATTGACTGAAAACATATTAAAAAATTTCAATCAATATTTATTTCTTAAGGGAAATGAAATTTCCTTGATCTCTGAAGTAAATGAAAAAACAAACCCTGAGGAGATTTTACTCACCGTAAGAAGATCCGGAGAGGTGGAATTATTTTTTTATGGACTTACTTCAACTTCTGTTGAGGTTTCAGATGAACAGAATGATGTTTGCAGAATAATATCCAACTTTTATTTACAGGTTCAGGACTCCCTGCAGATCAGAAATAATATTTCGTCTAAACAAAATGAATTATCGGGAAGGATAACACAAAATAATGATTCCTTAATTCAATTGAATGAAAAGTTATTGCAAAGTAATCAGGAGTTACAACAATTTGCCTATTCCGCTTCTCATGATCTGCAGGAGCCATTAAGAAATATTTCCGCTTACATCAATTTATTTTTGCGCAGTTATGGAAATACATTAACGGAAGATGGAAAGGAATATCTTCATTTTGCTTCGGATGCGGCGCAACGAATGCATCATCTTATTAAAGACCTCCTTACTTTCAGCAAATTAGATCATGCGGCGGAACCAATGGGTAAATTTGAAGGGAATGATATTATCCGCGAAGCTTTAAATAATTTGCAAATGGCTGTGGAAGAAAGTAATGCAATAATTTTATATCCCGACCTTCCTGTTTTATATGGAAATCATTCACAGATATTATTATTGTTTCAGAATTTAATTGATAATGCAATTAAATTCCGCAGTAAAAGTGAACCACTTGTTTTTATTGATATGGAAGAAAAATCTGATCAATGGGAATTTAAAATTAAGGATAACGGAATTGGAATTCCACAACAATTTCAAACTAAAATTTTCGGATTTTTTAACCGGCTTCATCCGCGAGATAAAATTCAGGGCTCAGGATTAGGATTATCCATCTGCAAAAAAATAGTGGAAAAACACAATGGAAGTATTATAGTGGAATCGAAACCCGGAAAAGGAAGTACATTTACTTTTACTTTGCGCAAAGATTGATCTGCAACTCAACGAATTTTAGTAAATTATTATTCAATAATAAATATGCCTCCAAAAAAAGTATTAAAATTATATTACCTCAGTACTTGTTCCACTTGTGCACGAATTATGAAGGACTTAAAAATAAAAAATTATCCCTTCGAATTACAGGATATAAAAACGCAAAATATTACAGAAGAACAAATAGATGAAATGCATAAAATGTCCGGATCATACTTGGCTTTATTCAGTAAAGTAGCCTTGAAATTTCGGGCATGGGGTTTAAACGAAATGGAGTTGACAGAGCAGGATTATCGGAAGTACATCCTGCAGGAATATACCTTTCTGAAGCGACCTGTTTTTATCATCGGTAAAAAAATATTTGTGGGTAATGCTCCTAAAACTGTTGCGGCAGTAGCGTCAGAGTTAAAATCCTTGGTTTAGTAAAGTCTGCTGTTTAAAATTATTTTGTAATTCCAAACAATGTTTTTACATTTAAGGTCAGAAAATTCGATCCAAATGACAAAAAAATTTACTCCTCAAATTATCCTCATTGCCATTTTAACACTTGTAACTTTTTCCTCAAACAACCTTTTCGCAGCTGATTTGGAACCTAAAACAGTTATGTTACCGACTCCATTTTCTCCGGGTGATGATTGCACGGAAGCTGTTGTAATAACTGAAGGAACTTACACCGCACCAAATTCTGATTATTGGTATAGTTTCACAGTTCCAGTAACAGGATCTTATATTCTATCTACATGTGACCTTGGAAATACCTGCAATACAAAAATTTATTTGTATGATCACTGCGCCGGATTGATACCAACGGAATTAGCAGAAGGAACTTTGGCATATAACGATGATTTTTGTGATGAGCAATCGCAGATCATTGCAATTTTGGAAGAAGGGACAGAAATTTATATTCGAATTGGTGATTATGAAGTTGATTGTAGTGGAACTTCCATAGATTGGTCAATAACTTATTCGGGTGCACCGGCTGGATGTCTGGATCCATATGCTTGTAATTATTCTCCACTTGCAATAATTAGCGACGGTTCCTGTATTTATCCTGGGCATCCTGATTGTCCTTCTGGACCTGATCTCGTTTTGGATCCAACTTATTTTGATGGAGAAGTAGGTGTAGGTTGGGGAAATGATTTTCAAATTGATCAAATAGATGCGGATGAATGGACAAACGAATGTTATATTGAAGAGGGATCATTAACTGGCCCCGGAATGAGAACTATTATAAAATTTGGTATACGCATTTGGAATTATGGTGATGAAGATTATCATATCGGTACAAGTGCTGAAAATCCATTATTGCAATTCGACCCATGCCATGGTCATACACATTATGTAGATTATGGCGAATATCAATTATATACCGAAGATGGTGTTGAACTTTCCGTTGGACATAAAAATGGTTTTGCAGTAATGGATCTTTGCGGATTTGGCGGATATACCGGCGCAGATATGGGTATTTCAGCTGGATGTTATGATGCTTATGGTGCAGGAACCGGTGGTCAATGGATAGATGTAACAGATGTACCGGATGGTACATATACATTTGTTGCGAGAGTTAACTGGATGAATCATCCGGATGTTGATGGAAGAGTGGAAGTAAATCTTGCAAATAACTGGGCTTCCAGATGTATGACAATTACTCGTGATATAGATGGTAATATAGGTGCTGAAATGATAGATGATTGTGTTGCATTTTTAGATTGTCTCGGTGAAATTTGGGGAACTGCCAAAATGGATTGTGAAGGAAATTGTAACGGATGGCATCATATAGGTGATTTAAATGAAGACAGCACAAGAACAACAAATGATGTTGATCTTTACGTTGATAATATTCTTGATAATACTATTATTGCAGAAATGTGTAATGATGCAAATGCTGACAGTGATATAGATGTTGTTGATGCTGCTTTGGTAATGGGTTGTTCAAATCAGGCATTAGGTTACACACATGCCACCGATCTATGTGAACTTCCACAAACATTAATGAATACTTCTGATACAGTAACATATAGTATTGGCTCTGTAAATCCAGCATTTAATTATCTGGATATTTATAGTTTGAATCCAAGTGCCAGAGTAATGGGTGCGCAATTTACAATGGAGGGATTGACTATAGATTCCGTTGTTAATTTATGTCCTGAAACGTTCGGGTCCAATTATCAGATCACACATACCGCGAATGAAGTAATTGCATTAGGAATGAATGAAGTTCCTTATCAAATACACTTTGAACCTATTCCAACTTTCAGAATATTTTATAGTGCAATTTATCCTGCAGAATTTTGTATCAAACATTTTACTGCTGCAGTAAATGAAAATTTTGAGGAAGTAGTTACAGATCTTAACGATGCCTGTGTAACTGTTACAGAAACAGGAGTGGAAGTGCTTTCAGCAAATCCATTAAATGTAAAAATTCAGCCAAATCCATTCAGTGAAACAGCAGTAATGAATTTCACCAATTTCACAGGAAAAGAATTTGTAATTGAATTGAGCGATATGAATGGAAATCTGATAAGAACAATTACCACATCCTCGAACACTATCACCATCGATCGTTCTGACCTTGCAGCAGGTGTTTATATTTTCAGATTAACAGGAGTTGACGTAAGTCAGACAGGTAAATTTATTATTCAATAAGACTGAATAATAATTCTAAAATAAATACTTCGCGTTGTCATGAGCGAAGTGCTTTGTAAAAAACCGGGAGAGGAGCCCGGTTTTTTTTTTACCCCGAGTAGAAAATCATTAGAAAAACTTTCGGGCTAAAATAAATTCTCCAAATGATTTTCGTACTCGGGGTTACCCTGAATAGAAAATCCATTAATAACCTACAAACTCGATCAAACTATTTTGCGTAGTTAAATTATCACTACAAATATTTACTTTTTAGATTTTCTTATTCAGGGTACCCCAAATTAACTTTTAGTAAATAATTCTCCGGGCTTAAATAAAATCACAAATGATTTTCATACTCAGGCTTACCCTGAATAGAAAATCTAAAAAAACTTTCCTCTCCGCACAAATTTCCCGGTATACTAAAAATAACTTCTAAAAACAATGCATCCTAGATTTTCTTATTCAGGGCCCAAATGATTTTGCTGGGTTACCCTGAATAGAAAATCTATTAATACCTACAAACTCGATCAAACTATTTTGCGTAGTTAAATTACACACTTTACTTTTAGATTTTCTTATTCAGGGCCCCAAATTAACTTTTAGTAAATATTCTCCGGGCTTAAATAAAATCACTGATTTTCATACTCAGGCTTACCCTGAATAGAAAATCTAAAAAACTTTCCTCTCGCACAAATTTCCCGGTATACTAAAAATAACTTCTAAAAACAATGCATCCTAGATTTTCTTATTCAGGGCCCAAATGATTTTCGTACTCGGGGTTACCCTGAATAGAAAATCTATTAATAACCTACAAACTCGATCAAACTATTTTGCGTAGTTAAATTATCACTACAAATATTTACTTTTTAGATTTTCTTATTCAGGGTACCCCAAATTAACTTTTAGTAAATAATTCTCCGGGCTTAAATAAAATCACAAATGATTTTCATACTCAGGCTTACCCTGAATAGAAAATCTAAAAAAACTTTCCTCTCCGCACAAATTTCCCGGTATACTAAAAATAACTTCTAAAAACAATGCATCCTAGATTTTCTTATTCAGGGCCCAAATGATTTTCGTACTCGGGGTTACCCTGAATAGAAAATCCATTAATAACCTACAAACTCGATCAAACTATTTTGCGTAGTTAAATTATCAATAAAAATATTTACTTTTTAAATTTTCTTATTCAGGGTACCCTTTCCATAATCCTGCGCACAAAATTTCTACCTTAATTTTCCTTTCCAAAAACAAGTTGAATGGAAATTTAAAACTCCTTTCTTCCCTGAATAAGTTTTCATACCTACTTAAAACATCTTCTAAAGGCAAAGTAACCTTGATTATCTTATTCAGCTCCCATTCATAAGATAGTGTAATAATAACACTATGCACTATTCCCTAACTCTTTACCAGAACCTAACAATACCCCCCAAACCTATCCACACTTCCCTTATTACCTAAGTTGCCCATACTTCTATATCTTCGCCCTATGCGAATTGGTTTTGATGCTAAGCGGATATTTCAAAACACAACAGGATTGGGCAATTACAGCCGCACCGTGGTTAAAAACCTTGCTGAATTCTACCCCGAGAACGAATACTTTTTATTCACTCCTACACTAAAAAATAAGTTACCCTTCGCCTTTAATAAAAATACGCACATGGTGGTGGGCAGAGGTTCTGTGTGGAGAAGTTTCGGAGTTCGCAGGGATATTGTAAAACACAATGTTGACATTTATCACGGATTGAGTAATGAAATTCCTTTCACCCTCAAAATTTCCCATATCAAATCAGTAGTTACCATTCACGACCTGATATTTGACCATTTCCCGGAATATTACCCTGGTGTGGACAGGAAATTTTACGACCTCAAATCAAAATTTGCCGTTAAAAACAGTGATCTCATTTTTGCAGCCAGTGAGGCAACAAAAAATGATATCATCAAATTCTATCATATTTCTCCGGCGAAAATAAAGGTGATCTATCAGAGTTGCGAAGACCTTTTTTATGATAAAGTTTCACCCGAGGAAATTGATATTCATATTAAAAATTACAAATTACCTTCCGAATTTATTTTATACGTTGGAAGCATTAATGAAAGAAAAAATTTAATGAATATCTGCAAAGCATATTTATTAATTCCAAAAGAAAAAAGAGTGCCTTGTGTTGTAGTTGGAAATGGAAAAGAATATTCTGAAAAAGTAAAAACATTTATTCACGAAAATAAATTACAGGATTCTTTTGTTTTTTTGGAGAATGTGCCAACCGAACATTTGCCAGCTCTCTATCAAAAAGCCATAAGTTTTATTTATCCAAGTTTATACGAAGGATTTGGTATCCCTGTTCTTGAAGCTATGGTAAGTGGTTGCCCGGTTATGACCTCAGGAATTTCCTCTCTTCCCGAAGTTGGGGGAAATGCTGCATTTTATTTTAATCCCTCCAGTCCGGAAGATATTGCCGAAAAAATTAATTCAGTAATTGTCAGCGATACCATAAGAAGTGAAATGCGTCTCCGTGGATTCGAACAAATTAAAAAGTTTAATAAACAAGATATTGCCGGGCAGATAATGTCGGGATATCGGTCGATTAATTGATAATTGACAATTGATAATTGATAATTGACAATTGAACAGCCACAAATTAATTGAGAATTGAGAGTTGAGAATTGAGAATGAGGCTTTGATGATTAATGAAAATTCTTAGTTCCTTATTCAAAGTTTAATTAGGAACAAAGAATTTGTAATGATTAGACTCCGCCTCTCATTACTCATAACTCATTACTCATTTAGACATAAGATATAGGACATAGAAATAAGACCTAGGAAATAGGACATGGGAAAACAAACGGCGGGATCTTATCAGAGGATGGAAAAAAAGGGGAACCCGCCAGTGGGCGGACAGGCACGGATGACGCGGATTGGGCGGATGAAAAAGGATAAAAAAATTTGATATTCTAGATTTTAAAAATTATGTGATTAACGTAATCAAAAAACCTGAATGGGTGAACGATTTTATCGAAGCGAGTGAGGCTCTCGCTCTTAGCGAGGGTCTCACTAATGGCATAAGTGGGACAGAGGAAATAGGAAGTAGGATAATTTTGATTTCTGAAGAGAAATAAATGTCACAATGTAAATTTTAATAAGCTCTCAACTAGGAAAACTTACAATTCGAAGCGATAATCATCAATGTTACAAACTGCCCATTAAATGGACCTACGAAATAGGACATAAGACCTAGGATTTGTTTTGATTTCAGAAAAGAAATTAATTTCCAAGTGTAAACTCTAGTAATTTATCATTAAAGAAATTTTATAATCCGAAGCGATAATCATCAATGTTACAAACTGCCCACTGCCCACTGTTGACTGTTAACTACCTACTACCTAAAAACATTATACCCCTTATAAAACCTCTCCCTTTTAGAAACATTCCCTTCCTCATCGAAATAGAACCAGTCGTTGTTTTTGTAGCCGCGTTTATCAAATTCGCCGATATTTTTAATGGCGCCACTTGGATAGTATTCAATAAAATAACCGCAATTTTTTACCCGGAAATTATATAAACTTTCACTTATTAAAACGGAGTCTTCTGAAAAAATCATTCGAATATGATTTTCTAAAGTGATGTGTGAATCACGTGACATGTTTTGTCGAATGGTGGTCTTTTTTCCTTTTACAACAACTTCCTCATAATATTTTAAGGTATCAAGATCAGCATTGGAATATCTGTCGTAAGTAGTATCACGAATTTTTATTCCATTTTCATAAATTTCCCATTTTGTTTGTCGTTCGTTTAATACCCCGGAATAAATGTCGGTGATCTGACTATTTCTATTTCTATAAGTAACGGTATAATTTGTTTTTGTTTCACGCAATTCAGATATTGGTGTTCCATCTTTTCTGAAGACCGCAATGTAAATAATATTTTTTGCCGCATCAATAGAATCGTATAAAATGGTTTTTCCTGATCTGGTATACCAACGTTTAAGTGAATATTGATTGGAAGGAACTCCCTCAATTCTCGCATCGTAAATTTTAACCTGATTTGATTTATAATATTCAATATGTATTATGGTATCAGGAATAAAAACGGGGGCTTCAGTTTGAGAAAAAACCCCTAAGGAAATAATGATAAAAAATATGGTAAGTGTGGTTTTCATTTAATTTTATCTTTTGCCCATCATACCGCCCAATGCTCTGGCTGCTTTTGCGCCTCCACCCATTTTATTCATCATCTTCATCATTTTGCGCATCTCCTCAAATTGTTTCATAAACTGATTTACATCCTGAATGGTTGAACCACTTCCACCGGCAATTCTTTGTCTGCGAGTGCCTGTCATTATATCAGGATTACCGCGTTCTTCCGGTGTCATACTCAGGATCATGGCCTCTAATTTGGCGAATTGTTTTTCGTCAATATCCATATCCTTAATTTGTTTCCCAATGCCCGGAATCATACCCAACAGATCTTTCATGTTTCCCATTTTTTTGATCTGTTTCAGTTGCTGTAAAAAATCTTCAAAATCAAATTGATTTTTGCGGATCTTGCGTTGTAGTTCTGCAGATTTTTCTTCATCATATTGCTCCTGTGCTTTTTCAACAAAGGAAACAATATCGCCCATACCTAAAATACGCTGCGCCATACGGTCTGGATAAAAAATATCCAGCGTATCCATTTTTTCACCCCGGCTAACAAATTTTATAGGCTTCTGAACAATATATTTAATGGATAAAGCAGCACCACCTCTTGTATCACCATCTAACTTTGTTAAAACAACTCCGTCAAAATCCAATCTGTCGTTAAATGCTTTTGCAGTATTTACAGCATCCTGCCCAGTCATGGAATCCACTACAAATAACGTCTCTCCCGGACTGGTTGCCGATTTAATATTTGCAATCTCATCCATCATCGCCTCATCCACTGCAAGACGACCGGCAGTATCGATAATTACAACATTGTGACTATTTGTTTTTGCATAATTAATTGCCTTTTTAGCAATATCAACTGCATTTTTATTTTCAAGATCTGCATAAACTTGAACGCCAATTTGTTCTCCTAAAACCTGTAATTGATTTATAGCGGCAGGACGATAAATATCGCAGGCAACAAGTAATGGATTTCTTCCAAGTTTTGTTTTAATGTGATTTGCAAGTTTTGCACTGAAAGTAGTTTTACCCGATCCTTGCAATCCCGCAATTAAAATGATAGCAGGTGAACCTTTTATATTAATGTCTATCTTTTCACCACCCATTAAGGCAGTTAATTCATCCTGCACTATTTTCACCATTAACTGCCCCGGCGAAACAGAGGTCAAAACATCCTGACCCATTGCTTTTTCTTTTACAGTATCTGTAAACTCCTTTGCAATTTTATAGTTAACATCAGCTTCAACTAATGCCCGACGTATTTCTTTTACCGTGGTAGCAATATTGATCTCTGATATTTTACCTTGCCCCTTTAAACTTTTAAAGGCACTTTCTAACCTGTCGGATAAATTTTCGAACATAGAATTAATTAGCAAATTTGGTAATTAGCACCCACCTGCTTCGCATTCGGGCAAGAATTAGCAAAAGTTTTATCGCGAGCGACAAAACATTGCAAATTCATAATTATCGACCTGATTGCTTTCAGACCGAATTTTAATTATTTAATAATATCTCAAACGGATAACACCTGCAAGATACTTCGATAAACGAACAACTTGTTTTGTATATCCAAATTCATTATCGTACCAGCAATATAAAACAACACTTTTCCCATCCTTGGAAACAATGGTTGCAGGTGCATCCACAATCACACAATGGCTGTTGCCAATACAATCGCTACTTACAATTTCCAAACTCATGCTGTAATCTATCTGTTCAACAAGCTGACCATGGGAAGATGCCTCTTTAAGCATATTGTTCACTTCCTCAATGGTAACATTTTTCCTCAGCGTTAAATTCATGATCGCTAAAGAAACATCCGGAGTAGGAACACGAATTGCATTTCCTGTAAATTTTCCTGCTAGATCAGGTAATACTTTCGCAACAGCACTCGCAGCGCCTGTTTCTGTAATTACCATATTCATTGGAGCCGAACGACCTCTTCTGGATTTTTTGTGATAGTTATCCAATAAATTTTGGTCGTTTGTATAACTATGCACTGTTTCTAAATGTCCGTGATCTATACCGAACGCATTTTCCATTACATACAAAATTGGCACAACTGCGTTTGTAGTACAACTAGCCGCGGAAAAGATCTTTTCCTTTGTAATATCAAATTTCTCATGGTTGATTCCGTGAACGATGTTAGGAATATCACCTTTACCCGGAGCAGTAAGTAAAACCTGACTAACTCCTTTTGCCTCCAAATGTTTCGCAAGTTTTTCGCGTTCGCGAGAGATACCTGTATTGTCGATAACAAGTGCTTCATTAATATCATATGCAGTGTAATCAATACTTTCCGGTTTATCGCCTGCTATCATATAAACAGTGTGACCGTTTATGATCAATGCTTTATTAGCAAGATCTTCTACCACTGTACCTTGAAATTTACCATGGATAGAATCCCTACGCAACAAACTTGCGCGCTTGATAATATCCTCATCCGAATTTGAACGGGTTACGATTGCTCTTAGGCGGAGTTGCTCCCCTTTTCCTGCCTCGTTTATAATAATTCGGGCTGCAATGCGACCAATACGACCAAAACCATATAATACTACGTCTTTTGGTTTAAGAACTAATTTATCTTTCCCAATAAATTCAGCCATTTTTTCACCAACAAAAGCCTCGGTGCTAGCATAATTAGAGCCTTCACTTAACCATTCGCTGCCCAAACGGCCAAGATCTATACGCGATGGAGCAAGATCAAGTTTAACAAGAGCCTGAGTTAGCGCCAAAGAAATTTCAATAGTTAATGGGCGATTCAAAAAGCGCTGTGCATATAAATGGTGATTTAGGATCTCACTTGCACGTGCATCAACCAATTGACGGCGAAAAATAATGAGTTCCACAGATTTGTCGTACCAAAGTTGTGAAGCCAGAGCGCTAAGCTCTACTGCGGCCTTCTCTTTCTGGTTCCACTCTTTTAGGGTAATTTCATACGAATTGTTCATCATAAAAGCTCTTGTTTTGTAGGTTATTTTTAGAGAGCACAAAGTTAATAAATGCACCGCAGAGCAACTCTAAATTTCTAAAAATTGATGGATATTTTAAAAAACAGCGGATTCGGAAGATATATTTACACAATACACCAAAATTATTTGCTAAAAATTTTGTATCCTTTGAAATTATGTTATACTTGCAACTTATAGCTAAATTATTAAGTGGCAAAGCAAATAATGTCGAAAAAGAAAAAATTTACGATCGAATATATCATTAAGTCGAGTCCTTTGGTTTTATATAACTGTTTAACAACACCTACGGGTTTGCAGCAGTGGTTTGCCGATACTGTTGACAATGATGGCAATACCTTCTTCTTTACCTGGCAGGGCGAGACCGATAGTGCCGATCTGATCAGCACTGATGATGATGACTTTATCCGTTTTCGCTGGGATTGGCAGGATGAGGATGAATATTTTGAATTCCGGATCGATAAGACCGAGGTGACAAACGACACCATATTATTTGTTACGGATTTCGCCGATGATAACGAAATGGATGCCCAAAAACGGCTGTGGGACGCTCAGATCCACAATTTAATGGTTCGTATCGGTGCTACCTGATAGGGTGTTCAGGAAAATTATATAAAGTTCCTCTACTTTTGAATAGATCTCTTTTGCATCAAAAGAAGAGATTTTACCCGAAATTTTAAGATAACTTCGGTCTTTTAGGTGATTTTGAATCATTTGATCGCTCATATTGTCTAAAAGCAGGCAATTTTCTTCGGATATAACATGTTGCCAGGCATCTTCATGTATCGAAAAATAAAGGGACCTTCCTTTCAATAAATTTCTGTTCCGAATAATGGTAGCAATATAAAATTCCGCTACAGTTCCTGCCAAAACCAAAGAAAAGCTGAAGTAATGTCCGTACCAAAAAAGGGTTCGGAAGGCAAAGATCTCATGTTTATTAAACAGTTTCGGAAAATCTAAAATCACCCAGGGATACGACAGATAATTCTCCCCTTGCGAAATTTTTCCGGTTTCACTATCTGTTCCGGTTGGAAAAATAAATTGTTTGTGCTGCGCTGTATCTTTGAGACCTGATTTGATTTGTTCGAAAAGAGTATATATTTTTTGATTGACTTGGCGTTTTAACGGAAATAATTCCGTGTTGTACATCAGGTCGGATTCTTTATCATCAAATTGAATTAGCTTTTGCATACATGAACAAGATCGACAAATATATTATAAAATCGTTTCTGGGACCGTTTTTTATTTCCTTTATTATTGCATTGATCATTTTTTTAATGATCTTTCTCTGGAAATATATTGAGGATCTTGTAGGAAAAGGATTGGAATGGTGGGTGATCCTGAAATTGTTGTTTTATGCCTCGGCTAATATGGTTCCTTTATCACTCCCAATTGCAGTTTTACTTGCCTGCATCATGACCTATGGAAATTTGGGGGAGAGATTTGAGCTCGCTGCTTTTAAAAGTGCCGGCATTTCCATGTTTCGGTTTATGAGAAGTACAGTTGTTATTGGATTATTAATTGCAATAAGTGCATTTCTTTTTTCCAATTATATTCTTCCTTCGGCGTATTTAAAATTTGTGGTCACTCTGGTGGATATCACAAAACAAAAGCCTGCGTTAAATATTAAACCGAACGAATTTTATAATGAAATAGAAAATTACAGCATTATAATAGGTGGTAAAAGTGATGATAATGTTACAATACAGGAGGTAACCATCTATGAAGAATTAGATAAATCCAACGATAATGTTTTGATCGCAGAAAGCGGTAAAATGCAAACCACTTCCGACAATCAGAATTTAGTTTTTACATTATATCATGGTAAACAATACGAGGAATTAAATTCTCAGGTAAAAAATAAAAAGTCGAGAGAACATGTGCGGATGAATTTTGATCAATGGGAAAAAACGCTCGACCTTTCCGGTTTTCAAATGACACATACCAGTGAGGAATTATATTCCAATCACTATAAAATGCTTAACATAACTCAGCTGACCACAGCAATTGATTCATTGAAAAATTATGAAGTGCGTCAAAAAACAACACTGGAACCAACTTTGCGTTCGCATTATTATTTATCGCGGGGTGGAAGCAATCAATTGCCTGACAGTTTGGGTTCCGGAAAAGAAAAAACATTTTTAGATCTTATTCCCGCAGAAAATAAATATGCTGTGATCAAAGGCAGTTTACAAACAGTTCGCAGTCTTTCTGGTTACAGCAATCAGATCGTTTTGAGGATGAATCTTACGGAGGATAAAATAAGAGATCACTGGATAGAATGGCATAGAAAATTCACTTTATCGCTTGCTTGTTTTTTATTTGTATTTGTTGGAGCTCCGTTGGGTTCCATTATACGTAAGGGTGGATTCGGACTGCCGGTTTTATTTTCCATATTTATTTTTATATTCTTTTATATTCTCAATATCAGTGGAGAAAAAATGGCGGAGCAAAATTTTGTAACTCCGTTTATTGGAATGTGGTTATCCATTTTTGTAATTGCGCCAATAAGTTATTTCCTCACTATAAAAGCCAAGAATGACGCACCGGTTATTGATGGCGAACAATACCGCAATAGATTTGTTCAACTTAAAAATGCAATATTCCGCAAAAAATAATGATTAAATTACTAAAAGAAAATAAAATATTTTTTCTGCTTTGTATTTTGTGGTTTATTATTGCCGGAATATATCTTTTAATTTATAACAAGGGTGCATTTTCTCTTTGGATGAATGCAAACCATAACCCCACATCTGATACTTTTTTCAGATATGCAACCTGGCTTGGTGATGGATATACGATTGGGATAGTGTGTTTGTTATTGTTATTTGTTAAACTGCGATTCGGAATAATTGCATCCTTAGTTTCCTTCACCTCTGCTTTTTTAATTTCGCTTTTAAAGGATTTTTATAATGAAGCCCGACCATCTCTTTATTTTAAAGATATGGATATCCATTATGTGGAAGGATTAAAATTATATCAGTGGCACAGTTTCCCTTCCGGACATACGGCTGCTGCTTTTACCCTGTTTTGTCTCTTCGCAATATTTGTAAAAATAAAAATTACGGGTATTTATTTTTTGGTTTAGCATTGCTTGTCGCTATTTCGAGAGTTTATTTAATGCAACATTTTCTTGTAGATGTTTATTTCGGGTCTTTGTTTGGATTGATATTTACTTTGATATTATATCAACTGCTTATGATCAGTCCTTTGTTTAGAAATAAAAAATGGCATGAAAGATCTTTCATTAAAGGTAGAATGGTAAGTTCATAACAATAATATTATCCTAATTATTAAATGAAACCGCGGTTAGAAAAAGCAATAAAAATGGCCAACTTGCAGTTGGTAAGTTGGATTATTGTTCTGGTTAGTGTTTTCCTCAGCATCTTTGGTTTTAATTCCATTGCTTGGGCAATTATTATTATTGGCGGATATGCTTTTCAAATTTTTGGTGCCATTTATATCTATGTTATTACTAATCGCGAATACGGAAAAAAATTTCTTTATTATAATGTTTTTATGTGTATTAGCATTCTGATATTGACACTGATATCAATGGGAGTAATTCCAACTACTGATGATAATGATACAGAATATACTATATTTTTTGGAAGTTTATTTTTGGTTTTATTATTATACTTCTTTTCTGCATTTTTAATAGTTCAACTGAAAGACCGACTTAAATATTTATGATTTATTTCCTGAAGGGTCTCAATTTACTTGGTTTTAAATGATAATTAATTCCTCTATGGGAAGCTTCTGGAATAATTGGAAATGGCCAGCGCGGCTTACAGGCGATATAATGTTTAAATGTGGAAATAGACAATGTACTCTCTAATCCTACTCTGGCAAGACCAAAGCCGATTCAAAAAATACTTCTTGATAAATAATTTAAATAATTTTTTAATTATTGGAGTAATTCCTAATTTCATTTCATAATTAATTATTTCACCTTAAAAACATTATTATGTCACAAACATTTTCACAAATTTACATTCAAATTGGATTTGCAGTGCAAGGAAGACAAAACCTTATTCAAAAATCATGGAAAGACGAATTACACAAATATCTTTCCGGAATAATTACCGACAAAAACCAGAAATCGATAATTGTTAATGGTATGCCAGACCATATTCATGCTTTTGTCGGATTAAGGCCTTCGATGGCAATTTCAGATCTGGTAAGGGAGATGAAAAATAACTCAACTAATTTTATTAATGACCGAAATTTTGTTAAGGGAAAGTTTTCATGGCAAGAGGGATATGGAGCTTTTTCTTATTCGCATTCGCAAATGGATAATGTATACAATTATATTTTAAATCAGGAAGAACACCATAAAACTAAAACTTTCAAACAAGAATACATTCAATTTTTAAATAGTTTCGGAATAAGTTATGACGAAAAATATTTATTTGAGTGGATCGAGGATTGAGGGTTTATTGATAACCGTGGTTGCTGGGTAGATTATAATGTCACCCCTACGGGGTTTGATTCCCATTAATTTTGGGTTTATTATAATAATGTCACCCCGCTGGGGTTTGATTCTCGTTGGATTGATAGTATTATACTAATTTTTAACACAAGAGGTTGACTTTTAATTAATGTGGCATTCAAAGTAATAGTTAATGAAATCCATAAGGTGTTTAGTTCTGAATGGATTTGTATTACAGAACCATAAATCTCATGACCCAGATATAACTAAACCCCAGCGGGGTGACATTATTATAGAAATAAACATTGATAATTATTGCAAACCCCGTAGGGATGACATTATAATCTATTAGGTCACGACTCAGTTTGAATTAGACCGGGGGAAATCCAATTTAATCCGCAATTTAATTCTTGGGATTGTATCAGAACTAAATTCTTATTTACAGATAAAACCCAGCGGGGTGACATTATTATAGAAATAAACATTGATAATCATTGCAAACCCCGTAAGGTGGCATTATAATCTATCAAGCAACGACTAACTTTAATTAAAACGTGAGTTGATTTGAAAGTCCTCAAATGTTAATAATGAGTGAAACCAATTTATTTATTCGGCGTCAAATACTCAAACTTAGCAATTCCCCATTTTGTAAACGGTATTGCAATGATGTTCTTAATACACCTAAACCATAAATTACACTCCTTTTGAAATTAATGGATGATGCGTCTTCAAAATATTTGGTGGGACAAGTTACTTCTGCAATTTCGTAACCTGCAAAAATATTTGTGCCAGCATTTGATTGTCGAATACAAAATCGTCGGAATTGGCTTCATAATTTATTTTGCGCAAAACTTCACCCGAAAATGCTCTATAACCTGTATGGTATTCTGATAATTTTTGTCGCAACAACACATTTTGTGAAAGGGTAAGAAAACGATTGAACACATACTTATAAAATGGCATTCCACCATTTAATGCTCCTCTTCCTAAAATTCTGGATGCCAAAACTACAGGATAAAGATCCTGAGCAATAATATATGCCATACTGGTTATCAATTTCGGCGTATACTGATAATCGGGATGCAACATGATAACAATATCTGCGTTCAGCGAAAGTGCCTTATTGTAACAGGATTTCTGATTTCCGCCATAACCCTTGTTGTTTTCATGTTTAATAATGTGTTGGATTCCGATCCTGTTTCCAACTTCTACTGTATCATCCTTACTCGCATCATCAACTAATACCACCTCATCCACAATATCCATCGGAATTTCCGCATAGGTTTGTTCCAGTGTTTTACCCGCGTTATAAGCCGGCAGAACTATCACTATTTTTTATTCCCTATCATGTGTCGCGCAAAAATACGTATTCATAGCTGATTGTGGAATGCTTAATTTTGCGGCATAGGATGAATATATTATTGCTCGCAAAAAAAATCCCTGGCCGCCAAAAGACGGTGAAGCCATAGCCATACTACAAATGGCAAAGGGTTTGGCTGCAAATGGCAATAAAATTACCATTCTTTATATGAACACCCCCGAAACACCATTTTGATCCGGAAAAAATTAATCTGCTGGGGTTTGAAAATATAAGTTTTATTTGTGTTTGGGTGAATTCTAATGTAAAACCTTTGGGTGCCTTGGCTAATCTTGTTAAAAAAACTCCCTACCACACAGTACGATTTTTTAGCAGAGATTTTTTAACAAAACTCGTAACTCTGATCAAGGATCAAAATTTTGATATTATTCAGGCTGAGGGATTATACCTTATCCAATATTTTAATTCCATTTCCAAAAACGCTAAAACGAAATTCGTTTATAGAAGTCATAATAAGGAAGGAGAAATATGGAAAAATATCGCAGCAAATTCCAAAAACCCCTTCGAAAAATGGTATCTGAATTTACAGTCCAAAAAATTGTTAAAGTATGAAAATTTAATTGTTAAAGATCTGGACGCCATTGTTCCCATTTCATTAACAGATACTGTTTTTTATAAAAATATTTCGGATAAATATCAGGTGCATTATTCTCCAACGGGAATTGATATTGAAAATATTCCCGACAACTATAAAGACGTAAAAGAAAACGATCTTTATTTTATAGGTGGGTTGGACTGGCTTCCGAATACCGAGGGATTATTATGGTTCATAAATAAAATTTTTCCTGCCATAAAAAATTATTTCCGGATATTCAATTTCACATCGCAGGTAGAAATGCGCCAACCTGGCTCGGAGAAAAATCTTTTAAAGTGGAAGGAATAGAATTTCATGGAGAGGTGTCGAATGCTTTTGAATTTATTCAGGATAAATTTATCTGTATTGTTCCCCTCTTATCCGGCAGTGGTATGAAACTTAAGATCATGGAAGCCATGGCCATGGGAAAACCCGTAATCACTACTTTTAAAGGCGCTGAGGGCATGCCTGCCGGGGTGGATGAACATATTTCAATTGCAATTTCAGATACTGAATTTATTCGCAAATTAAGCGATCTTATACTTAATAAAACAGATACAATTCAAAAAGCTAAAGCAGCAAAACATTTTGTAATTCAACACCTTAATAATAAAACACTTACTAAACAATTAACTCAATTTTATACCAATTTATAAATGTTGATCTGGCAAATTATATTCTGGTTTTGTGTGCTGTGTTTGATGCATAGTTATATTTTTTATCCATTGATATTAAATATACTTTCTGGTAATAAAAAAATAATTGCACCCCAAATTTCAGAACCTGATCAACCGATGGTGAGTGTAATTATGTCGGTATACAATGAGGAAAAGGTGCTGGAGAAAAAGATCAAAACTGTTTTTTCCACTAGTTATCCTTCCAATAAACTTGAATTGGTAATTGGGTCTGATGGTTCCACAGATAATACTGACAGTATCATCGAAAAATTTATTCAGGAAGGTTATAAAATCCGGTTTAAAAAATTTGGGGGGAGAAGCGGAAAATCCAATATTATAAATGCATTGATACCGGAGGTAAAAGGACGGATTTTTTATTCTCACCGATGCAAATATTTTGTTCGATGAAAACACTATTCCTTTTTTAGTGAGGCATTTTAAAAATGAAAAAATAGGCCTTGTGGGTGCCAATGTGATCAATACAGGTTTACAGAAAGAGGGCATTTCTTTTCAGGAGGAATCCTACATCCGCAGAGAAAATAAAATAAAATATCAGGAGGGATTGATATGGGGAACTATGATGGGCGCTTTTGGTGCCTGTTATGCAATTCGGGCAGAACTTTTTGGAAAGATCCCGCAAAATTTTTTGATGGAAGATTTTTACATCACCTTGGGAGTAATTCGGTCTAAAAATTGTCTATAAGTGATCCGGAGGCTAAAGTGTATGAAGATGTTTCTAATCTTGTGCAGGAGGAGTTTAAAGAAAAATCCGTATTTCTGCCGGAAATTTTCAGAATCTCGGTGTTTATTACGGGCTACTTAAAAATCCTTTCAGCGGAGCCGGATTCAGTTTTTTATCCCACAAGGTTTTGCGGTGGAAAGGCCCGTTCTTTCTGATAGTTGCCCTCATTTCCACTGCCTTTTTAATGGAGCAGAACTTATTTTATAAAATTCTGTTCTTTTTGCAATTGCTGGGATTTATTTCCCCCCTTATCGACAGGCTGTTCAGCAGCTTAAATATCCATAACTTTGCACTCAGACTGATAGCCTATTTTTTATATGATGAACCTGGCATTGTTGTTAGGATTTGTCAAATGGGTTAGAGGAATAAAGACCAACACCTGGAATCCCACACAGCGAAACGTAGAATAAATACTAAAAAACGACATGGACGAAATAAAATTAAACACTATCCCGGAAGCGATAGAAGATATAAAAAATGGCAAATTGATTATTGTTGTAGATGATGAAAACCGCGAAAATGAAGGCGATTTCATCACTGCAGCACGCAATGCCACACCTGAGATCATCAATTTTATGGCAACACATGGCAGAGGATTGATCTGTGCTCCCTTAATTGAAGATCGTTGTGAGGAATTGGGATTGAGTTTAATGGTGGATGATAATACTGCATTGCATTCCACGCAATTCACTGTTTCGGTGGATCTTATCGGACATGGCTGCACAACCGGTATCAGTTCCATCGACCGGTCACTGTGTGTTAAAGCATTAATTAACCCTGAAATAACAGCTAAAGATCTAGCTCGCCCCGGACATATATTTCCATTACGTGCAAAAAAAGGTGGTGTATTAAGAAGGACAGGTCACACAGAAGCAGCTATAGATCTCGCCCGTTATGCAGGTTTTGAACCAGCGGGAGTTTTAGTGGAGATCATGAATGAGGATGGAACCATGGCGCGGCTGCCCGACCTTATCAAGGTTGCAGAAAAACATAAGCTGAAAATTATTTCTATAAAAGACCTGGTTGAATATCGTCTTCAAAAGAAACGCTCATCACAAAAGAAGTTGCAGTTACCTTGCCCACCAAATTCGGAAATTTTGAATTGCATGCCTACACCCAAACAACAACCGGTGAAGTGCACCTTGCTTTGGTAAAGGTAGCTGGAATGAGGATGATGCAGTGATGGTTCGTGTGCACTCTTCCTGTGCAACAGGCGATATACTTGGTTCTTTGCGTTGCGATTGTGGCGATCAATTACATGCCGCAATGAAAATGATAGAAAAAGCGGAACCGGTGTATTATTATATATGCAGCAGGAGGAAGGGGAATTGGATTATTAAATAAACTCCAAAGCCTATAAATTGCAAGAAAGCGGAATGGATACCGTGGAAGCAAATTTAGAACTCGGTTTCACCATGGACCAGCGCGATTATGGTGTAGGTGCTCAAATTCTACGCGACCTTGGAATTCGAAAACTGAAACTAATAACGAATAACCCTAAAAGCGGGTAGCTTTGAAGGGTTACGGGTTAGAAATTGTGGACAATATCAAGATAGAGATTGCCCCTAACTCTCACAATGAGTCTTACCTCCTAACCAAGAGGGATAAAATGGGCCACGAAATCCTTAAGGGTTAAATCAAGCAACAAGCTTTGGTTCCGTGGCCCGTAGCCTTACATTCAGCAATTCGTTCACTGAGATCAACTCCACATCCGCGGGTGCGGCTTCAAATGCTACGGGATTGTCGAATACTAAAATCTTTTTAACGGGTGACTTGCCGCCGTGGTGTAAGCGTTTCGACAGTTTTTGCAAATTGTCGTAATGGTGTCGTGTTACCTGGTTATCTAAGTTTACACTTACAATAACCCGCTCTACCCCGGTTTGCGATTCCTTCTGCAGAAGAAAATCAAAACACTTGTTCGTCCAGTTGTATTTGTTATGCAATTTCCAACCGTCGTGGTGACAATACATGTGTTCAAGCGACGATTTGATCGGGACCAACATTTCGCTTTTTTAAAGGCTCGTTTTTTAAAAGTGTGTGAAGCATATACCCGTAAATTTTTTTTGGTTTCTGATTACAGGGTGCAAGGTCACTCGAAAAAAAATACAGGCAAAGGAAAAAATCAGGTCAATTCAACAGAGGGTTTGGTATAGCAATATCATATCATTTTGATAATCAAGCAATTATCGAAATAATACGTGGTAAAAATTAACACATAGATTTATTGCCCTCCTTTAAAAATTGGAAGGTAGCTCAAGCCTTAGTTAGACTAATGAAATCCGGCTAATTATCCACCTATTTCAGTGTCCCAAACGTTGCCTCTTGCATTTACATTTGAATTATGATGCTGTGCATCGTTCATTTGGATGTTACCATTGTTGTTTGAAGGGTTAGAAAAGATACCCAAAGACATAAGAATAGAAAAAAGGATTGCCATAATGTTAAATTTAGAAGGTTAAGTTAATTTAGCTGTTATTTGTATTATTAAAACTGAATAAAAAGTCTGTTACATGCAAATACATGGTGTTAAGGGCTAACAAGTATGCTGACAGATGCGATAAGGGTAGTAAACAAAACTGCTGTGTGTATGCTAACAGGTAGTAATTAGTGACAAAAGTAAAGTCTGTTTATTCTGCCATAAGTAACAAAATTATGAAAAAAATAACTCAACTTATACAAACATTTTCACCTACTGAGATCAGCAGTTTGCGTAAATACTATGCGATAAATAGCAGACAGGACACCATATTAAGAAATAAACTATTTGAAATAACTCTCAAAAATAGCCCTAAAAGTGACAAGGAAGCCGCCAATTTTATGGATACAAAACCTGGTGCGGCCTTTTCTATGTTAAAGAAAAGACTTTATAACGATGCATTAAAATATTGTTCTGGGGTGAAGGCTCAAAACGATTTAAATCTAAATTTTACGAAAGTAGATATCAAGTTAGGATGATGATTATGGAAGCGGACATTTTACTTGATAGGCAATTAATTACAAGTGCACGAGATGTTTTAGTTAAAGCCGAAAAAATTGCCAATAAATATGAATTAGATGAAGAATTGTTATTGTTAAAGGATTTAAAACAAACAAAGAAGAGGACTATCTCGAACTCTTCAAAATTACCTTCAACTTTCCAAGGACAAAGTGCTTCATATAGATGATATAAAGACAAATTAATGGCAGCAGATTATCAGCGTCAAATAATTATGCCGAATTTGTATGCTGCGAATAAGGATTTAAGCTATATAGAAAAATCAAGAGAGGCAAATAAACTTTTAAAAGAATTAGTAGATAGAAATCCCAATGCAAATATTTTAGCATATTACTACCAGAAGTCAAATAGTTTTTATCACTTAACTAGTGATTATATTGAAGGTTTAAAAGTTGCATTAAAATATGCAGATCTAATAAAAAATAGCCCTGCGGTTCATTCAAAAGATGCTATGGGTTCTGCGGGATTATATTTATCAAACATAAGTCTGCAATTATATAAATTTGATGACTCAATAAGATATGCAGTAGATCATATGGACTATTTCTATCATGGTAGTCCAAATCAAGTTGGATTATATGAAATTTATTTGTAGCATATTTGACTACGAAGGAATTTATTAAAGCAGAAGCTCAAATTAAGATCGTAACCTCATTTAAAATCGTTAAAACTGGTAATGTATTTCACTCTAGGTGGATGTTTTTCGTGCAAATTATGAATTTGCTTTAAACAATTTTAGTGAATCATTAGCCATTTTACAGAAACAGACCACATTAACTAAAGATAAAGCAGGGTGGTGGTTAGGATATAAAATTCTAGAAATGCTTTGCATAATTGAATTGAAGAATTATGACTGGTTAGAATATAGAACTGAAACATTTAGAAAATTGTTGATGCTGTTCGAACAAAAAACATAGCTAGGCCTAAAAATAATTTTAAAATTACTCAAGGCCTTAATAAAGAAAATTACGATTTCAAGGCAGTTACTAATTTGCAAAGGAAAATCTCAACTTACTAAAAAAAGGTGAAAGCGATTACCGTTGGGATCCTGATGGCTACGAAATCATCCGTTTCGACACATGGTGGATGGAAAATTAAAAAACCTGTCAGGAAAAATTAAGTTATTTCATTTCCAAAATACATCCAACTCATTTTCACAAAAGCTTCTTCCTTGTGAATGGTCTGAATGTTTTCCAGTTGCTGGGGAGTTGCAATATCCTGAACTTCATTAAAAAGTATTCTCTCCTCAAAACGTATATGTTTTTCCAATTCGATCTGAATTTTTTGAAGGGATAAAACATTTGGTGTATCGTTAAATAATTCTTTAAGTTGGCGGTGTTGATCTAGTGCATCTAGAACATGCTGATGCTGATTCCCTAAAATTGGAAAAACTAATTTTTCTTCCAATTCGAAATGTTGAATCAAATGTGTTTGGTAAAACCAATCGCAATAATTTTTTTATTCTTTGCACATCAATACCTTTTGAAAATCCTGTTTTAATTTTCCAGCAGAGCAGGAGCCTGATGATGCTCGCGGCTAAGCGGTGCAAGAAATTCATTTCTTTTTATTGGTTTTATGTTCTGCATAAAAGTGATAATTAAAAAAATATTTATTTATTCTAATGATCTATCTTTAAAAACACCCTAAATTCCGTCCCTTCATTTGGAGTGCTTTGCACCAGAATTTTACCTCCGGTGCTGTTAACAATTTCTTTAACGAGATACAATCCTATGCCCGAACCCTCTATTTCATTTTCGAGGCGATAGTATTTGGAAGAAAATGGCTTCCTGTTTGGTGGGGTCTATTCCTATTCCGTTGTCTTTTACAGAAATAACAATAAAGTTATCGTTGCGTGTGGTGGTGATCAAAATCTCGGGTCTTCGGTCGGGAGCTCTGAATTTGATGGCGTTATTCACCAGATTATACACTACAGATCGCAGTTTCCGGCGTGAGTAGGTGATCTCTGATACCTGTATATCGCTTTTTATTTTCACACCAATTGCACTGATATTGTCGTTGAGCGTGAGGCGCACATCTTCCAATATATGTTCAAAATTGAGCAGTTCTATTTCGGCTTTGTATTTATGTTCGGTTTTGCGGGTTTCGGTGAGCTCACTTATCAGGAGATGCATTTTTGTGAGAGAGCTGTCTACAATTTTTAGAAGATTTGAACTCCTGTTCATCCTCCGGAGTTATATTTTTAAACAGCTCAATTGCTATTACAAGGTTGGATAGAGGATTTTTTGATATCGTGCGAAATGGTATCCAACAGAATTTCGTGGTCAGCTATCAGTTTTCCTGTTCCTTCAGGTTTTTTATGCGCATGGTGATCTCCACAAAAGTGATAATTACCCCATCGGTCTTGTTGTCGCGCATTTTCACATAAGGAATAATATTCATCTGATACCAACGCAGATCTGTGGTTTGGATCTCCTTCTCCAGAATTTCGTTGCTATCAATTACTTGCTGAATATTTTCGATGATAGAAGGAAAACAGAAGTTGTCTTTTATGTCGTCAATTGGCCTGCCAATATCAGTTTTAGCAAGGTTGAACTGTTTCATTGCCGGCGGTGTAAATTTCTGTAATTTGAGGTTGCCGTCAATAAACAATTGAGGTATAATGGTATTGCGGAAATAATTTTCGAGTTCGTCGTTGTGCTCTATCAGTGATTTTATCTGTTGATTCTTGTCGGTCATTCTTGGTGGTTAAGTGTTCGTGTCTATAGCTCGAACAAATGTAGCAGGCTGGGTGTAAGGAGGCACTTCAGGTCAAACATACATGTCACTAAGGGTAAAAGAGCTAAGTTTTCATAAATATAGGCAAAAGCAGGGATTAAAACATAATTTGGGCCAAAAAGGGTCTCAAATGCAGCGCAACCACTACCACCACAGCCCTAACATCCACGTCCGCAACCGCTATTACAAGAAAGTAACTTGAAATCCGATGATATAAAGTAAAAAACCAGCGCCGCATTGGAATCAAACATTGACCTTAATAGCAGATTGTGCCTTATTACGATAAAAGGTTTAAATTCGTATCAGATATAAAAAGAAATGACTATTAAAAAAATTAGTGTTTGGTTGCTCTACATAAGAAAACTGGTAATTTTTATTAGGATGTCAGGAACACTAATTGCTAAAGTCAAGGCGTGAGATTTAGCATTCATACATCCGGATATATCAGTGCCTCTATTTTGGAATAATTTAATGCCTAACATCCATTTCTTTTTATACATATTTGAAACAAATTTTGAAATCAATAATTTTTATAACTTAAAATGTAACAATATGAATTCTAAACCAACGAATCACGCCATCTCCACAAACTTACCTATTTAGTGGTATGTATGTTTACAGTAAGTTATTTACTTAGTATGAATAATGTAACCACGTTTATTTTTCTGATGGTTTTAAAGGTATGTTTATTTACGATGATACAATTCCGCCTGTTGAGGAAGGAATGCCAGACACAAATGGTCTTGTTCAGGAAACGGTAGTAGATGGAATAGATACGGTCTGGTATTTAGGATATGACACTATAACAACGGAATTTGAAGAATTTAAACTTGGAATCCTAGATTCTATAATAACGATAAATTTAGGTTCAACCAAAAAAAACAGTCACTAAAAGTTTATTCGGATTTGCAACTGCAGGTATTTTTCAAAGGTTGCAAATGCCTAACGACTCTTCTAGTTTAGATCGGTGGCAGTGGATTAGCGATATTCAACCTCAAGTGCTTCGCTTTCCCGGAGGAGCTGAAAGTAAGTTTATGGATATCTAAGTGGACCAGGTTACGGATATGACCTACAAACAATTATGCGCTATTTTGATATGACCGATAGCATTTTTGGATTATCCGACTTTAGCTGATGTTTTAGATGATGCTTCAATCAGAAGATTCTATTGATAATTGGGCAACTCCTGCGGAAATTACGTGGACGATTATAAAAAATTCAAGGAATCTTGGAATGAGCAGCAAAATCTTGATTCGACACACAAGTTTATTGATGATTTCATAGAAATGGTCAAAAAATTGAAGTTGAAAACAGTATAACTGTTAAGGTAGTTTACTGCCTAAATATATTTAGTAATTCAGCTACTCAATGTGGAAATTCCAGTCAAACTGACCCCACCTGAGCAATTTAAACTGACCCCCACTTCTGCGGAACAAACTGACCCCATCTCTGTAATCGAAACTGGCCCCACCTGTTTCATGTTGGACCAGGCCCTGCATTTTTGAGTTGATTATACTGTTTTAGCACGGTGATTTTTACTGTTTGCATTATCGTATTATGACGATTCTGTAAACTTAATAAATCATGGCGAATAAAACAATTAGTATGAACACAATCAGACAAATAATGAAGCTTTATTCGCAACGAATGGGCAAAGAAGATCGGAGGCCGATTATCTATT